>NZ_JBCECX010000005.1:0-205316 GCF_039207905.1 Cellvibrio sp. | reverse complement strand
GCTTTTTGGACAGTCATATCAATAGCGCTCGCATTTGTTTGCATGAATTTTATAGCTGATGTATCAGATGATGAATCTTTAAGTCGGTTGTTTGAGCATATTGGTAGTAAATATGGTCACCTGGATGCTGCAGTTAATAATGCCTCCCCAAAAATTATGTCTCAAGGAGCGTTTCAGGAGATTCCTGCAGAAAATCTGTTTAGCACACTCAAAAGTGATTTTGGGTCATACGTGGTGTGTCTCCAAAAAGAACTAAATTTGATGGATTCTGGTGGTTGCATCGTAAATGTTAGTTCGGTGAATGGTTTGCGGCCATGCCCCGGTGCAGCAATGTATAGCGCCGCCAAACATGGTTTGGAAGGATTAACTAAATCAGTTGCGCTGGAGGCGATTCAAAAGGGTATTAGAGTGAATGCAGTCGCACCCGGTGTCACTTGGACATTCCGATGGGAAGAGCGCGAAAATAGTAATCCTAATATTCGTGCAGAAGTGGAACCTCAAATTCCCATTAAACGATTTGCTATTGAATCAGAAATAGTCAACGCAATTGAATGGCTTTGTAGTACAAAGTCTAGTTATGTAGTGGGGCATACATTAGTTGTTGATGGCGGTCTTTCATTAAGTTGATTACGTCAAATGCTAAATAATATGCTGCGAGTGAATATAGCATCATACCCTTACTGCCCGTCATTTGATTAAAGTGACTTCCTTAATTTTATATCTATTACCATTTTATTAAAAAGGAAAAGAAATGCGCTACATAATATTTTTGGTGTTGTTATGTGTTCCCTCGCTGTCTTATGCATGTAGCTGCGGAATCATTGATATAAAAAAAATCATTACAAAGTCTAAGTATGTTTTTGTTGCGAGTGTAAAATCAGTAGCTATTGGAGAACCAGAAAAAAATCATATGAAAAGTGTGGTTGCAGAATTTGAGTTGATAGAGAACATAAAAGGAAAATCGCAGGAAATTAAAAAATTGTATAGCGGTTTTGGGGGCGGAGACTGCGGAATTCCACTTAACGTAGGTTGGCAGTATATTATTTATACAGATAATGGGGTTGTTTCTGTGTGCTCTGGGAGTACATCATATCCAGGGAAAGAAAATGATGATGGTTATGTTGATGCTGTGCGTGCGTATATAAAAGATGGTACAGACTTCAATGCAGAAGATTATTTCTTAATTGCACCGTCGGACTCTGAATGCGAAGAGCGCTAATTTACAAAAAGATAAGTATGATACATCCAGAAAATGACATTGCAGACCGTACCCCCATTTGGGATTGCATGCAGGATTTGTTTATGGATACTGATGTCACGCTTTCGTATGAGTCTATTGTTAAGCGGTGCGTTGAGTCTAAGTATGGAATTGAGGAGCTCGAAAAAATACTGTTTAACGAAGTATTACCAGCATTGCGATTTAATATGTTCAACCTGCCAGCGCCTGAGTGGGCGGGATTTCAAACTGAATTTGTTTTTAGAAGAGTGCTTGAAAAGCATAGGTTTGGCAAATCCAGACCTTGGCTCTTACGTCGATATACACAACAACACTGGGATATTCTTAAATTAAAAATAGAAGAAATGCGTTCTGCCAATGACTAGCAAGCTGTATTTCCCCCTGAGCTAACGCTATAGCGTATACCCCAATTCAAATTCATCACCTCTGCTTGTTTGCCAGCAATGATTAAAATCGATCTGTTTAATTTTAATCAGTCGGCTGTATTTATTTTATCCCGCCTGTTTTTTTGATTTTATCGGTCGATAAAAATATCTGATAAATCAACAACTTATTTTTTATTAGCAAAAATCCCTCAAATTTAAAAATCTGGCGCAAGTCTTGCGATAAGTGCTTGCCGATTAATGACCGGCAAGGCGAGCACTGGTCGCCTATGCCCCGTAACAGCCGGTTGCACTTGTAGCTCGATATGTTGTTTCGCGGGCACAGGGACGGTAGCGATGCCGAACGCTAATCTTGGCCGGCAAAAGGTTCACAACACTTTAGCCGGTCTTTTTTCGGTTCGTGCGCATTCACTGATTCTATGTATGAGGAAATACATCAATGAAAAATTCTGTGGCAATCCTGCCGACAAGCTTTATTCCTGCCACCCTCGCAAAAATTGTAAAGGGTCTCGCGTTGGTTGCTATTTCCAGTTCCGCGCTTGTTTCACTGCATAGTTCGGCAGCTGATACGCTTGCATCAGCAATTCCTGGCGTTACTACCGCTGGAACTAAATTGGAATTTATTCGCGAAGGTTTTGAAGGCACAGAAGGTCCAATCGCTGCACCTGATGGCAGCTTTTTATTCACCGAGACTCGCGCTAACCGTATCACCCGAATTGCGCCAGACAATAGTATTTCTACCTTCTTGGAAAACTCCAACGGCTCTAATGGTTTGGCCTTTAACGATAAAGGTGAGTTGATTACCGTACAGGTAAACAATAATCAGGTGGGTATTGTTTATCCAAAAGGTAAAGAAAAAGTATTTGTAAAAGACTACGAAGGAAAAACCTTCCAGCGTACCAATGATTTGGTGCTCGCTAAGAATGGCGGCATTTATTTTACCGATAGCGGCCCTGGTGCTGATGTGAAAGATGCTCCGCGCACTGGTGTGTACTACATAGATCCTGCTGGAAAAACCAAGCGCGTTGTGGGTGTTAATGAAATCCAGCGCCCTAACGGTATTCAATTAAGCCGCGATGAAAAAACCTTGTATGTCGCCAACACCGGCGGTGAATATGTATTGTCATATCCCATCAAGGCTGACGGCACCTTGGGTGAGCGCAAAAATTTTGCAAAGATCCCCAACGGTCTGCAAAAAAATGAGCAGGGTGTTTTGTCCAGCGGTGCTGATGGTTTGGCGATTGATGCAGAAGGGCGCTTGTACGTAACATCCAATACTGGTGTTGATGTATTTGATGAAAAGGGTAAATTCCTGGGCGGTATACCTGTGCCGCATAAGCCACAAAATATCGCATTTGCCGGTAAAGATAAGAAAACGCTCTACATCGTTGGCCGTGGTGCAGCGTATAAAGTAGCTGTATTGACGCCGGGCTTTGCTGGTCGAGTCAAATAATAGCGAATAGGCCGATTCAGTTCGGCCTTTTATTTTCAGGAGGTTTTATGACGCGCAAGACTGCTGATGATTTTCACCCGGAAGTACTGAAATTATTTGATCAATATGTTCATGGTCAGGCATCTCGCCGCGACTTTTTAACTGGCGCAGCAAAATATGCAGCGCTTGCCGGTGTTACTGCGACAGGTTTACTTGCCGCACTTAGTCCACAATTTGCAGCGGCGCAGCAAGTAAAGCCTGAAGATGTACGCATCAAAGCCAGTTATGTTGAAATCGATTCGCCTAACGGTAATGGCAAAATACGCGGATATTTGGTTAGTCCTGCCAAAGCAGAAGGAAAATTACCAACAGTGTTGGTTGTCCATGAAAACCGTGGGTTAAATCCCCACATTGAAGATATTACCCGTCGTCTTGCGCTGGATAATTTTATTGCCTTTGCTCCCGATGCGCTGTTTACCTTAGGCGGCTATCCCGGTGATGAAGAGAAGGCGCGTGAGTTGTTCCAGAAGTTGGATCAAACCAAAACCCAGGAAGATTTTGTGACAGCTGCTCAGTATCTGCGGAAATTGCCTGCAGGTAACGGTAAGGTTGGTGTAGTAGGATTCTGCTACGGTGGTGGTATTTCCAACTTCCTTGCAACACGGTTACCGGATTTAAATGCTGCCGTTCCTTTTTATGGTCGCCAACCAGAAGCTGCAGATGTTCCAAAAATCAAAGCCCCATTATTGATTCATTATGCCGGTGTTGATGAGCGTATCAATGCAGGCTGGCCCGCGTATGAAACTGCACTCAAGGCAGCCGGTAAAAAATATGAAGCTTATATTTATACCAACGCCCAACATGGATTTAACAACGATACCACTCCGCGTTTTGATGAGAAATCAGCCGCATTAGCCTGGAAGCGTACCGTTGATTTCTTCAATAAAAACCTGCGTGGATAATGGATGAATTATTGGGTTCACTTTTTAATTGAATCTGATCGTAAAAGCCCTGAATGAATAATCATTCGGGGCTTTTTATTGCTGTACCAGACCAAATAGTAATTGCTGAATTAAAAGCAGTTAATAATCGATATTCTGTTGAGATAAAAACAACACTGATTTGTTGCGATATTCCTTCAGTTTATGGTTTCAGGTAAAACCGTTATATATCAACCAGCTAAAACAAATGAGAAACTAATTTTATATAATTCAATTTGAAATTTTCCACTGGTACGCATATTGCTCTGCAGCAAGCATCCGATACATTCGGGTGATTATTATTGTGGAAAACTCTCTTGTTGAAGGATATTGAATTATGAAATTTGTAAAACCTGCAGCACTTTCAATTGCGTTTGTTGCCGCTTTGGCAAGCGCGCCTTTTGTTGCTGCACAAAATAATGCTGCTCCAGCACAGGCACAGCGCCCGGTTATTAGCCCGGAAGAAGCGCTGCAAAAATTCAGCTTTTTTATTACTAGCGTAGGTTTGGGCAAAGGTGCTGAGTTGGGCGGGTTGGCGGGCGCTGATGCACATTGCCAATCGCTAGCTAAAGCTGCTGGTGCAGGCAATAAAATTTGGCGCGCTTATTTGAGCACTCAAGCTGCTGGCGGTAAGCCTGCAATTAATGCGCGCGATCGTATTGGTAAAGGCCCTTGGTACAATGTTAAAGGCGCGCTGATTGCCAATGATGTTGGTCATTTACACGGCGATACTCTTGAGCAAGCGCGTCTTGGTAGTAACCTCACGCGCAACCAAGCTTTGACCGAGAAGGGCGAGCGAGTTTTAGGTGCAGGTGATACACCAAACCAACACGATATTCTGACCGGTTCAAAAACAGACGGTACAGCGTTTACCGATGCTGCTGACCACACCTGTAAAAACTATACCAGTACTGCGGCCGATGGCTCGGTACAAGTGGGTCACTTTGACCGCACTGGTGGTGGTAATGCCTCATGGAACTCGGCTCACCCGAGCCGTGGTTGCAGCCAGGAAAATTTGGTAGGCACTGGTGGTGCAGGTTTGTTTTATTGCTTCGCCACTAACTAATTCTCGATATTGGCGTCATACAAGCCAGCCTTCGGGCTGGCTTTTTTATTCCTGTCTTTTGGCTCCAGCTATTCCGCTCATTAATCATTGCTTTTCCTGCGCTTTCCACAGAATTTGAATCTGAGTGTCTTACCGAACGGTGCAACCTCTCATAAACCTTTTCTATGTGCGAAGTACACAATAGGTCAGTGTAAAAGGGGGGAGGCGGTACATGTCTGTCATCGCAGCGGATTTTAAACTGTCTAATAAAAAAATAGACGCGATTGCCAATGATGCAGAAAAAGCAGCTAAGGCGATTAACCTTTTGTATGTGCAGGATTCCCAACCTGGAATTATCCGGCGCAAGCAGGGTGATAAATTTAGTTACTATGATGGCAAGAAAATACTACGCGATAAAAAAGCGCTTGATCGAATCGCCAAGTTGGTGATTCCACCCGCGTGGGAAAAGGTGTGGATCTGTAAACAGGATAATGGACATTTGCAAGCGACAGGTATTGATGCCAAAAAGAGAAAGCAATATCGCTATCACCCGCTGTGGAATAGCCTGCGCAATCAAACTAAATTTTATCGTCTGTATGAGTTCGGTAAAGCCGTCCCCCATATTCGTGAGCAACTGAATAAGGACCTTTCACTGCCGGGCTTGCCGGTAGAAAAAGTATTGGCATTGGCTGTGTGTTTGATGGATCAAACCAGCATGCGTGTGGGTAATTCGGCCTATGAAAAGCTGTACGGATCATTTGGCCTGACGACCTTGAAGAATCGTCATGTCAAAATTGCAGGCAATAAAATGCAATTTATCTTTAAGGGAAAGAAGGGTGTATCCCAATCTGTCAGCATTACTGACAAGCGTTTGGCTCGCATCGTAAAACAATGTCGGGAAATACCGGGTATGGAATTGTTTCAGTATTATGCTGATGATAGCAGTCACAAAGGCATAGATTCCGGAATGGTGAATAGCTACATCAAAAATATTGCCGGACAGGATTTTACTGCAAAAGATTTCCGCACCTGGTCGGGCACAGTTCATGCGTTGGGCGAATTCAAGGATTTATTGACCGTTAATAATGGGCAAGCGGATGAAGATAATAGGTCGGACACCAAGAAAAATATTATTGCGGTGATTGATAGTGTTGCGACACATTTGGGTAATACCCGTGCAGTTTGCCGAAAATACTACATCCATCCAATTGTTTTTGATCTGTATGAAAAGAGCATTCTGCAAAAGTATTTGGCCAAGCTTAAGAGCACTCGTACAAATAAAAATGCTGCTGGTTTGAGCGGGGAAGAAAAGTTGCTATTAACGATTCTGAAAAAGGAATGTTTGATGTGCTAGGTATTGTTGAATAGAAAAGGATCAACATCATTATATGTTGATCCTTTCTTTTTAGTATTAATAAGCTTCTGGTTTGATATCACCACAATCACTGGATAACCATGAACCTGATTGTTCGGTGTCATAGCGCTGCGCAGTACCACCTTCCTGATTTACAAAATGCGCTTTGCCTTTGTAGGCGGTGGAGGATGTAAATTCAATTTCGCCTTCACCTTTGGTGTTATTTTGGTCTTTACAGGCGTAGGCCATTTTGTATTTTGTGTTGCTGAGTTTGGTGATGGTTGGGCTGCAATTGTCTGCGCTCTCGGGCATATAGCCCTTGTCAATTTGTGCTTGGGTAATGCATTGCTTAACGACTGTGCCGTCTTTGCTGATCTGCACTTTGTTATTTTGCATGCTTACGCCTTGCTCGGAAATCTTCATGCCTTGCTGCGCCATCATATCTTCCATCATCTTGCGCTGTTCGGGCGGCATGTTCGCCATTTGTTTTTTAACTTCATCCATCGCCGCTTGCATTTGCTGGGTTTGCGCCGCGGCTGAATCGCCACCAATGAGTTTGATGCGATGTTCCCAAAGGCCGGGTTTCATATCGACTTTGATTGTGTCCGCGAGGAGTGGAAAAGAAGTGGCCATAGTTAATAGGCCCACTAACGAAATTACACCGGTTTTTTTCATGTTGTCATGTTCCTTACACTGGGGTCGGTTTAGCTAAGACTGTTTAACGGGATGATTGTTCAGTAAAGACTGGTATTCAAGCGTTAATCAATTGATTTTATTAGATTTTGATCACAAAGAGTGTTTATACTTGGGCACTTTTTATCACTTCTTTGGTTGGATTTTGCTACCGTTTAGTCGATTCGTTCAATAGCTATTTTAATTTGCGATAAGGCGTCACCCATAATAATGACTACCCATCTCTCCCCGCGCCGTTATTTTCGTTCCTTCCTGAATATCGCCGCTTTAGTTTTCATTTTTGTTGCCTTGGTTATTCCCAACCAGTTAACGGCCTTTAGCTTGCCCGCATTTTTATTTTTTCCGCTGGAGTTGCCGCTACTTGGGTTATTGCTTTTGGTGCCCGGTCGCACGGGTCTGATTTTGCGCTGGATAATGGCAGCGCTGCTGGCATTGGGGATTATTTTCAAATGCGCTGATATGGCAACCTATAAAGTATTTGCGCGGCCATTCAATCCGGTTTTCGATATTTATCTGTTTGCCAATGGTATGAATTTACTCAATGGCGCTATAGGAAAGGCCGGTGCTTTTTTGGTCGCCTTGTTATTGATCTTTTTGGTGTTGGTAATTATCGCTGCTGCATTTTGGGTGTTGGGACGCGCGCAGACATTGTTGCGTGCATCTGTGCGGGTTTCCGCTGGTGTTTTAGTCGGTGGATTGGTGTTGTGGTTGCTGTTGTTTTTAATTGGCTGGCCCAAAGCTTCTGCACAGTTTTACCATCATGTTAAAACGCACTTGCAACATATGTTGGACACAGTTGCAGATATAAAATCTTTTCGCCTTGAGCTTGAAGAGGACGATGCTGTAGCACGCGCTGATAAAAATCTATTTGCGCAACTGCAAGGTAAAGATGTGCTGGTAGTGTTTGTCGAATCCTACGGACGCACGGCGCTGGATAATCCGGAATTTGCGCCGCATGTTCGTCCTTTGCTTGAGCGCACGACCAACTTGCTAAGCGAAAAAGGTTTTGTAGCACGCTCTGGATTTTTAACCTCACCGACGGTCGGTGGTTTGAGTTGGTTAGCTCACGGCACAGCTATGTCGGGACTCTGGATTGACAACCAGATTCGCTACGACAATTTAATGATGAGTGATCGCCCGACGTTAAATCGCATATTCAAACAAGCGGGTTGGCGTACGGTAGCGGTGATGCCTGCAATTACTATGGCGTGGCCGGAAGGACAATATTATGGTTATGATCAGATTTACGATGCGCATAACCTCGGCTACAAAGGCAAACCATTTAACTGGATCACCATGCCAGATCAATACACACTTGCGGCATTCCAGCAGCGTGAGCTTGATAATCAAGCGCGCACTCCAGTGATGGCAGAAATTGCGCTTATCTCATCGCACGCTCCCTGGACGCCGGTTCCCCATGTAATTGATTGGAATAGTGTGGGGGATGGCACTGTGTTTAATGCGCAAGCCTTAAGCGGTGATAGTCCGGAAGAGGTGTGGAAAGACAACGCGCGTATTCGTTTGCAATTTCGTTTGTCGATTGAATATGCGTTGGAAAATATCGCGTCTTATGTGCTGAATTACGGCAATGATAATTTAGTGGTGCTGGTATTTGGCGATCATCAACCCGCGCCTCTGGTGACCGGCGATACGGTTAATCGCGATGTGCCGATTCATTTAATTGCGCGTGATCCCAAGGTTATCGACGCCGTTGATCATTGGCATTGGACATCAGGGATGTTACCCGCCGATGATGCGCCTGTGTGGCGCATGGATGAGTTGCGCAATAAATTTATTGATGCGTTTTCGCTGCCGGAAAATTAAACCGCGTTTCGATTAACCGGGCGCGCTAACCCGGCAGCGCAAGTAAATCCCAGTGGCCGATGGTGCAGTGCCCGTCGGCAACATGGGTGAGGCGAAATGTTTTCCAGTCATCAACCTCTTGCTTGGTTAATCCATAACCTTCACTGACTGCACTTGCAATCCCGCTAATTAATTCGCTGGTCATGGCTTCATCTTTTGCGCTCAATTCCCAGGGGCTGGGATTGATGCTGACGGTGTAGCCTTTATTTTCCAGCACTTGCTGTAAGTAATTTGTGCACTGCGGGCCAAGTGCAGGGCCAAAACCTTTATCGCGTAATTGATCCTGATTAAATGCGGCCAGTATTTTTTCATCTAACGGATGTGCTGGCGTCCAGGTGGTGGTGCCATCGTAATTCAATGCTGCGTACACCGCTGTTTTGCGTGCATCAATTCGATTCACTAACGCATCGATAAAAGCAGTGGATGCCAAATCAAATAACGCCGAGGCAGAAATAATGTGTGCGCCGGTGAGTGGTAATTCTTCGGTAATAGTGAGATCGGCTTGATAGTCTTCTATCAAACATTGTTTACCGTGGCGACGTAAGGCTTCATCCAATAATTTTCCGTCCAGATCGACCAAGCGCCACACAATATTATTCGCGCCGAGTTTAGTGAGCGCGCGCAATGTTGATCCTGTACCTGCACCAAGGTCGACGATAATCCGATCGGGCGATGTGTAATCATTTGCCTGGCCGAGCCATTCCAGCACTTTTGTTGCCAGTGTTTTATCGCGCGCGGCAAAGTCTGCGCTCTCGCGTAAATTCAGCCATGAAATTGAAAAGCCACTCATCGGTTATTCGCTCTATCGTGTTGTGTTTAATGTGTTAATTAATGCAGCCACTTTGTTTGCTGTCGTTTTCCAGCTGGGTAGAGTTTGCGCTGCAGATTGTGCACCGGTTTGCAGTTGTTTGCGCAAGCTCGGTGTGGTGAGCAAATTTTGCAGCGCATCAGTAAGCGCCGCAGAATTATCGGGTTGTACCAAAATACCAGCACTTTCAGGTACGACATCCGGCACTGCACCTGCGCGCGCTGCGACAATCGGCAAACCAAAACTCAGTGCTTCCGCAAATGCCATTCCGTAGCCTTCGAATAGTGACGGCAAAACAAAAATATCGGCAGCAGCATATTCGCTGCGTGTATCGGCAACATTACCAACAAATGCAATGCGCGCTTGCAAACCAGCGGTGGCTACTTTGTGTTGTAGATGCGCAACCCACCTGCGGATCAAAATGCAAACCACCCACAAAGCGTGCAGTCCAGGGCAGATGTTGGAGCTCTGCCAAGGCATCAATCAATAAATCGTGGGCTTTGCGGCGCGTTAAAGTTGCAAGCGTTAGCAATACTGGAGGGTTGCCATTACACAGCGCAAATTCTTGCTGATCGGTCCCTGGTTCAGCGATAGTGATTTTGCCTGCGGGAATCGCAAATTGTTCGGTCAGGATTTTACCCGTCGTAGCACTGGTCACTATAACGGCCTGTGCCACATTGAGTGCGCGTTGCTCGGATACGAATAACTGCTGCGCTTGCTCGTCTGATAATCCTGCTTCCAGCATCAATGGATGATGGCAGAGTGCAACAATCTTGAGCCGCTCTTGCTCATGTTCGGCGATATTCTCCAGCACTCCGAAGGCGAGCCCATCTGCGATCACCAGTGCACCATCCGGCAGCTGTGCGAATTGTTGTGCAGTGTCGGCAAGTGTTTGGCTGTCTGGCTGCGGAAATTGGCTGGAGAGGGGCAGATATATCAGCTTATGGCCGAGCAAATGCAACTCGGCGAGCAAACGCCGGTCATAGGCATAACCACCAGTGAGACTGTTGATATCGCCGGGGATGGCGAAGTAAATATCGGTCATTAGAAATCTTCTGCGAGATGTTAATTCCAGCTGCGACAGGATTGGATTTATCCAATAGGATTTTCCTGTTTGCACGGTGGGCAATTGTCTACCAGTGTTTTATTTATTGCCAGTAAATTGGCTGGCTTGATTTAAACATTCATGGATAAAAACCATCAGCACTTGCCCGAAAAACAGCAGGAAAAATAATAACAAGTGTGACAGTTGATGCTGCAAAAAACTAATCCGGAACTTGCCTTGCCTATTGTGATTACGCGCCGTAAGATCGCTGCCGTCACTTAAATTTATTGTCTGAAACTAAAGATTTTTTGCGTATGCCTAAACCATCTGTTACCCGTACTGCCGCTGCCCGTATTCCAACACGGCATGGCGATTTTCAATTGTGTTATTACACCAATACTCTCGATAACAAAGAGCATCTCGCTTTCTACATGGGCGATTTGGCGCAGGCAGAAGCTGCCTTGGCGCGCGTCCATTCGGAATGCTTTACGGGCGATGTGCTCGGTTCGCTGCGTTGTGATTGCGGCGAGCAGCTTGATCGCGCCCTTGCGTTGGTCGCTCAGGAAGGTTTGGGTGTTGTGGTGTATTTGCGTCAGGAAGGCCGCGGTATCGGGCTTGAGCAAAAGCTGCATGCCTACAACCTGCAAGATCAGGGTTATGATACTGTCGATGCGAACCTGATGCTCGGCCACGGCGCCGATGAACGCAGCTACTCGCTCGCGGCCTGTATCCTTGACGATTTGGGTGTGAAGTCGGTACGTTTGATGACAAACAATCCCGCGAAAATAAATGCCCTCGAAGCCGAAGGTGTCAATGTCACTGCCCGCGTGCCGCTGGAGATTGCGGTTAACGCTGAAAATCAGGGCTATATGCTTACAAAAGCGAAACGCATGGATCACCTTCTGGCCAAACCTTATGCTGCCACTCACCAATAATTCTACGAGTCTCCATCAGCAAATTACGCAGTGGCTGGCTACACAACGTGCTAATGCCCAACATGTTCGTTTGAATCGGCCATTTGTCACACTCAGTTATGCGCAGAGTCTGGATGGTAGTATTGCGATTCATTCCGGTGAACCACTTGCACTGAGCGGGCATGAGTCGCTGCGGCTCACCCATCACCTGCGCAGTGCTCACGACGGCATTATGGTAGGGATTGGCACAGTGCTGGCCGATGACCCGCAACTCACCGTACGCCATTGTTCTGGCCGCAATCCACAACCGATTGTGCTCGATAGCCAATTGCGCATTCCGGCCACGGCACGCTTATGCTGCTTGCCCGACAAACGCTGCTGGGTGCTCACTACGCAAGATGGCGAGAGCACGCCCATCGACGGACTGGACATCACCGCATTACAAGGCGATGCAGAAGGCCGTGTGTGTTTGCAACGTGCGTTGAAATTGCTGTGGAGTCGGGGAATTAAAAGTTTGATGGTTGAGGGCGGGGCAAATGTGATCACTGCATTTGTAAAAGCCCAGCTTGCCGATGCGGTAGTGCTGACCATTACGCCGCGCTTGGTTGGCGGCTACAAAGCGGTAAGTGATTTGGGAATTGCCTCGCGTTGTGCATTGCCACAAATTTCACCGTTCTTTTCTGATCGATTGGATGATGACTTGATCGTGTGGGGCAATTTGAATTACGGAGATTCTGCGCAATGACTGTATCTGTTTCCGGAGCTTCCATCGCCGCGCAACAGTTATGGTTTACCGAGGCACACAAGGTTGAGGTTCGTACTGCCCAGCTAACAGCACCTGCTGCGGGTGAATTGTTAGTAGCAGTGAATTGCTCTGCTGTCAGCGCTGGAACAGAAATGCTCGTTTATCGGGGGCAAATTCCGGCCGATATGGCACTCGATGCGAACCTCGATTCTCTGCAGGATCGCCCGACATTTCCACTGCAATATGGTTACGCCAGTGCTGGCCGTGTAGTGCGCGTCGGTGAGGGCGTTGATCCTGCCTGGTTGGATAAGCGCGTATTCGCATTTCAACCACACACCAGTCATTTTGTCGCCACGCCCGATAGTGTTATTCCCATCCCCGACGATATAACCTCTGAAGCCGCCGTGTTTTTACCCAATATGGAAACGGCTGTGAACTTGATTCAGGATGGCAATCCCGCGCTGGGTGAACGCGTTGTGGTATTGGGGCAGGGCATTGTGGGTTTATTGGTGTCGAGTTTATTAGCACAATTTCCGCTGGCGCAATTAACGGCGCTGGATGCGATAGCACAGCGTCGCGTGCGTGCGCTGCAATCGGGTGTGGCGCAGGTGTTTAATCCATTTTCCGCAGCCGATATTGTTGCGTTGAAGCAGCAATTATTTTCCGCGACCGACAATACCAAAGGTGCCGATCTGATTTATGAAGTCAGTGGTGCACCGCAGGCATTGAATCTGGCGATTGAATTGAGCGGATTTGCCAGCCGTATTGTGATCGGAAGTTGGTACGGTAGTAAAACGGCAGCAGTGGCATTGGGTGGCGATGCACATCGCAATCGGCTCAAGATTACTACCAGTCAGGTTAGCAGTCTCGCACCGGAATTAAGCGGCCGCTGGGATAAAACCCGTCGCTTTGAACTTACCTGGCAGATGTTGCGTAAGTTAAATCCGCAGCAACTGATTACGCATCGTGTAGCTATTGCCGATGCACAATCGCTTTACCAAAACTTGCATGAATCGCCTGATGATATTTTGCAGGCAATTTTTTATTACCCATAAAACTAGAATCATTAAGCAGGATTTATTATGTATACCGTGGCAGTAACCCGTGAATTTATCGCCAATCATTTTCTCGTTGGCGGTGATTGGGGCTCAGAAAATTTTCCGCATGCGCATCATTATGTTGCTGAAATTAGAATCGAAGGCGATCAGCTTGACCAGCACGGCTATTTGGTTGATATCGTTGATATCGAAGCCGCTCTCGATAAAACAGTAAACTATTTCCGCGATTCCCTGCTCAATGACAAACCGGAATTTGCTGGATTAAATCCAAGCATTGAACACTTCAGTCGTATCATCAACGAACAAATCAGCTCCCGCATCCGCCCGCTCGGCAACGCCTCATTGATCGTAAAACTTTGGGAAAACGCCACTTGCTGGGCTGCTTATCGTAAGGATTTTTAAGTTCATATTTATTTGGTGAGTAGGTCAAAGTGTAGTCTGTACTTTTCTTAAAACACGTTGCAACCAGAAATAATATTTGTACCACTTTAATTGGCATATTTTCTGATGACTATGAGGTCTGGCTTGGTGAAAATAAAAAAAATTTGCGTGTGGATATCCATTTTTTTAGTGATGCTATTTCCCTTTAATGTTATTGCTGGTGAGCTTGTTAAAGAAGGAGTCCAGGTGGTGGTTCCTGATGACTTTATTTCGGCTTGCGAGCAAAACCTTCCTCCAGTAGCGATAAGTATTAATAGACACGAAGGCACTGTTAACGAAAGCAATACGGAGTCGATTCGTAGGTTGAATGATATTCGTCTCAAAACAAATGATCATGCATCAGAAGGAGATATGCTTGGATTAACTTTGGCTCAGCTGTCATGGGAATATAATGTTATGTATAGATCATTTCAGATGTTAGAGCCAAATATTCATTGTGCTCGGCCGGAAATTAAAGTTGATATGGTTGTGATTAATCATACGGTTTATATTGCTAAAGAGTTGCCGCGTGGTTCATGCGAATATGAAGTTATACGCGAACATGAATATCGACATGTGAAAATTAATGAGGAAAATTTTAAGAATTACGCCAAGAAATTAGCAGATGATTTTCAAAAAGAATTTAATAGCAAAATATACTACGGTCCTTTGGATGTGGTTGATAAGGCTATAAAAGATGAAATGCAGAAATATTGGGGTCCTTTTATTGAGCGGACTACAAAAAAATTAGAAAAAGATGGGCATAATCTTCATAAATCAATTGATACTCCAGAAGAATACGCAAGAATTCCATCTATGTGTTCTGGCGGCATTACTCGTATAATGAATAGTTACAAACAACAATAAGATAAGTGGCTCAATCTGCTGGGCCTTTGCAATCAATCAACTTCTAGTATTGGAGTCAATCTATATATGAATCTGTTGTGTTGTGGGCGAATATTTCTATTTCCTCACCGGTTTGGGTGACGTAGCACCGACTGGTTGCCACTCGCGTGTATTTACTAATTCGCCTGCAACAATTTGATCTGAAGGGCTGACGATCAAGGTATCGGCGGTGGTAATACCTGAGAGGATTTCTACATCGCGGCCCAAATCGCGGCCGAGTTCAACTTCTTTGAAACTGATACGGTTGCGTTCGCCAACGACAGCGACGCGACGAGTGTGGTCAGTGATAACTAAAACAGCAGCGGGAACGACAAGGGTTTCGATTCCGCTGGTGACTTGAATGCCCACTTCAGCATAAGCACCGGGTAATAATTTAGCACCGGGATTTGGTAATACTAAATCCACTTGGCGTGCGCGGGTGTTTGGATCTATGCCGCCGGCGATGCGATCAATTTTTGCTTTGAGTTTTGCACCAGGCTGCTCGCGAATATCGAGATTCACTTCTGTGCCCTGTTCGAGATTATCCGCGTAAGCTTGCGGAACCCAAATGGTCAGGCGCAGTGGATCGGTTTGGGTGATGGCGAATAATTCTTTACCGCCGCCTTCAATCAGATCACCAACTTCAATACTGCGGCGCGTGATAATGCCGGTAAAGGGAGCGACTATGCTGCGGAAACCTTCCAATTGTTCAAGGCGTTTTACTTTTGCGTTTGCTGCTGCAAGGTCAGCTTGTCCCTGACGTACCAGACTTTGTTTTTCAGCGAGATCTTGTTGCGATATTGCACTTTCGCGTTCACGCAATGCTTCCCAGCGCGCAAGTGTTTGCCGCGCGAGATCAAGTCGTGCATTGATTTGCTCGCGTTCGGCGCGCGCTTGTGCCAATTCTTGTTCTTGTTCCGGTGCGTCGATGGTAGCGAGTAGCTCACCTTTTTTTACCAGATCACCAATTCCTTTATGCCACTCGGTGACGTAACCGGAAGTGCGCGCATAAATGACCGATTCAGTGTTACCGCGCAATGTGGTTGGTAGTTTTAGCGCTTGTTCCAATTCGCCCGGTTTTGCTTTGGTAATTAGTACGGTGCGCTCTAATGTTTCTGCGGTGTAATCTTCCAGTGCTTGTGCATCGCGTGTATTTAATAACACGCGGATGCTGCCGCCGATTAATAGCAGTACCAGTACACCGAGCAGTACGCGCTTAGTGTAAACAGCACTGCGCTTCACATCGGTGACGGGTAATTCAAGTGGAAGAGGGTGGTAATCGTTCATTTGCCGGGACTCAAAAAGCGCTAGGGTTCGGGATAGTGGATGAAGGTGAATCAAAACTGCGTTGGTTAAACGGATATTGCGTCAGGCGACGATGCAATCCGGCAAACATCACAGGTACAAATAACAAAGTCGATACAGTGGCGAACAGTAATCCGCCGATAACCGCTTTACCCAGTGGAGCGTTTTGTTCACCGCCTTGGCCTAAACCTAATGCCATTGGCAGCATCCCCATAATCATCGCGAACGCCGTCATTAATACCGGGCGCAAACGAGTGGATGCCGCTTCAAGTGCGGCAGCGAGTGGGGCAACACCTTCTTGCAATCGTGTGCGCGCAAATGACACCAACAAAATACTGTTTGCTGTCGCAACGCCCATGGTCATGATTACTCCGGTGAGCGCAGGAACGCTGAGTGTGGTGCCGGTTAAAAACAGCATCCACGCAATACCGGCTAATGCAGCAGGCAGGGCACTGATAATAATTAATGGATCAAGCCAGGATTGGAAATTCACTACCACTAATAAATAAACCAACCCAATTGCTACGATGATTCCTGCAAATAAACCGATAAATGCTGTGTTAAGTGTTTCGATTTGGCCGCGTACTTTTAATTCGACACCGCGTGGCAAATCAGCGCGCGCTTTTTCAATTAATTTATCTATTTCACGGCTGACTGATCCCAAATCGCGCCCCTGGATATTGGCGTGGATGTTGATCATGTTGGTGCTGTTGTAACGATTTACTGCCGAGGTTTGCACCGTGCGTTCATAGGTGACGACGTTGCCCAGCAATTGTTGTTTGCCATCGCTGCCTTTACCAATTGGTATATGCATTAGCTCATCGATGCTGTCCATATCGGATTCAAGGCTGCGCGCACCAATGTTGTAAGTGTTACCGTTGGCTTCATTGAGCCAGTAGGTCGGTGTTGTTTGCATACTGCCGCTCAGTGCGATCATCATATTTTCCGCAACGTTGCGCGCATTCAAACCGAGATGCTGAAGTTGCGTGCGGTTAATTTCCAGTGAGAGAGTTGGTTTGCTCCAGCGCTGATAAACATGAGCATCCACAATGCCGGGAATTTTGCGCAATTCATTATTGAGCGCAGCGGCGAGTGGCATTATGTCGGACGGTTTTCCTCCGATAAACTGCACATCAATCGGTGCCGGAATACCAAAGTTTAATGTCTGGCTAATTTGGTCTGCCGGTTGGAAAAAGAATTCAACATGCGGAAATTGTTTGGGCAAGCGCACACGCAAATCTTTCATTATATCGGCGCTATCGAGCTTGCCGGGTTTAAAGCTAAACATAATTTCCGAGTCAGATGATTCCGCTGTACCCGAATTTCCATTGAGGGTATTGATCGTACTGTAAGGCCCGCCAATGATGTCGAGGATATCGCCCATTTGTTCTGCCGGAATTCCCGCGCGAATTTCAGCGTGAATCTGGTCGACTAATTTCGGCATTTGTTCTAGACGTGTTCCAGAAGGAGCGCGAATGTGCAAACGCAATTGACCGCTATCAACGACCGGGAATAAATCTTGTCCAAGCGTGGGATAAAGCCCAAGGGAGAGCACACAAAAACCAAAAAAAGCTGCCGCAAATTGCTTGCGCTTATGCAATAAACTGGTGAGTACTATTACAAAGTGAGCGCGGAATCGTTCAAAACCATTATTGAAACCGTGATGTACGCGCGCGAACCCGTTGGCAAACCGATTTTGCGTAGGCTGTTGTTGACGTTGGTGATGATTTCTCATCATAAACATCACCAGAGTTGGAATCAGGGTACGCGAGATAATGTAGGAGGCGATCATCGCAAATACTACTGCCTGCGCAAGTGGTACAAACAAATAGCGCGCAATACCGTCCAGAAAAAACATCGGCACAAATACAATACAAATACACATGGTGGATACAAATGCAGGCACCGCAATTTCCTGTGCGCCATCTAAAATCGCTTGCAACGGATTTTTACCCAGCGCCATTTGCCGCTCGATATTTTCAATCTCTACCGTTGCATCATCTACCAGAATTCCCACTGCCAGTGCGAGACCTCCGAGGGTCATCAGGTTGATCGTCTGTCCAATTAAATACAGGCAAATCAGCGAGACCATAATGGAGAGGGGAATGGAAACGGCGATAATCATAGTGCTGCGCCAGTTGCCTAGAAAAAGCAGGATCAAAGTGGCGGTAAGTGCGGCAGCAATTAACCCTTCATGCACCACATTACTTATTGCTGCTTGTACAAAAATGGATTGATCAAACATCAATTTAATATCAATGCCTTCCGGCATTTTGGCGAGCATTTCGGGAATCGCATTTCTAATATGCTCAACCGCCTCAATGGTGGAGACACCACCAAACGCGAGTACCGAGTTCAACACACTGCGCGAACCGTTTTGGCGGGCGATAGTAGTTCCCGGCGTAAATCCATCGTGTACGTTTGCTACATCGCTTAATAATAATGTGCGACCTTTTTCAGTGCGAATCGGGATGGAACCAATTTCATCAATAGTGGCGATTGCGCCGTTGAGTTTGATATCAAATTCACTATCGCCCACTTTCATTACACCGGTCGGCAAAATTAAATTCTGCGCGCCCATGGCGGTTACCACTTCAGCGGGCGTGATGTTATTGGCGAGCAATGCCGCTGCATCCAGATCTACTGCAACCTGGCGCGAGCGTGAGCCGTAAGGGAAGGTGAGTGATAGACCTTTTTTGCTGGAGACAATCGGGCGCAAAACTGTGCCTGCTGCATCGCCGATTTCAATATCAGAAAGTGTATCGCTTGAAATACTCAGCTGAACTACTGGCAATTCGGATGCAGACCATGCGCGTACCCGTCCAGCCTGAATGCCCTGTGGCATTCCGCGCGCGGCACCGTTAGCGCTCATTGTGGTTTGTGCGAGTGCGGTATTAATATCGGTGCCGGGTTGAAAAAATACTTTCACAATCCCCAAGCCCGCTACAGAAAAAGATTCTGTATGTTCAATATTATCGACCGCTTGCCCCAGTTCGCGTTCAGCCTGATTGGTAATCCGCTCAGACATTTCCTTAGCGGTCAGCCCTTTGTATTCCCATAGCTCCGCGACAACCGGAATTTGGATAGTGGGAAAAATATCCGTCGCCATTTTGCTTAATATATAAGGCATGGCTAACAGGATGAGCAGCGCCGCCACAAGGAATGTGTGCGGGCGGCGTAAGGCGATGTTGACGATCCACATGATTTGATTTTTTGATAGAAGTAAAAACAATGGCGAGAGCAATAAGTGCGCCATTTAGTTATTTCACTGGAGGGGTGCGGTGTACAGAAGAGAAACAGAAAAGTTAGTTGGTTTTTGCTGTTTAAAATTCATCACTTTTGTCAAGAAAAGTTGACTAACCAACATTGGTACTGGTGATTAATCGAAGAATAAAAGCGGTTGGCGCAATTTTTAAAATTGCTGGTTTACGCCTGTACTGGTTTGGATTTGTGTTGTAGCCCGCGCAAGCACGCAAGACCTGCAACCAACACAACGGCGTCGCGCAAACGCATTAACGCAATTAAACCCATTGCGGCGCTAGCGGGTAGATTAAGGGTTTGGAATGACCATATCACCGATGCTTCAAGCGTGCCTATACCACCGGGCACGGGCAGCAGTAAGGCGAGGCGCATAGCAACGATAATCAGGATAAAACCGGACAGATCCAGCTGCACATCCATAAATGCCAGAATTAAAGCCAGCTCGCCAATTAAACCAATCCAACCCGCAACTGAGAGCAATACTGCCAGTAATAAGCGTGGCTTTTGTGTGCGGATCGCATCGCGCAAATCGCTGCCCAATGCATTCCAATGGCTTTCGATACGACTCAAGCGCGGATGTTCCTGCCAGCGTCGTGCAAGGCGTTCAAAGCGAGCTGATAGCCATTGTGGTTGACGGAGTATCAACCAGCCCAACAGCGATAGCACCACCAATAAAATGAGCAGTACACCGCCCATTTTTTGCCATGCACTTGAATCCAATGCCGGAGAAAAAACTAATAAAAATACACCGAGTAAGAGCACCGAGAAATTGATCCAGAGTTCGTAGAAACGATCTATCCCCAGTGATAACAATGCTTTGTGCAATGGCAATCCGCAGCGTTTCCACAACCAATAAATTTGCAGCGGTTCGCCGCCAAATTGTGGGCCGGGTGTAATAAAG
This sequence comes from Cellvibrio sp., assembly GCF_039207905.1. Lineage (GTDB taxonomy): Bacteria > Pseudomonadota > Gammaproteobacteria > Pseudomonadales > Cellvibrionaceae > Cellvibrio. The sequence continues at coordinate 184,987 of NZ_JBCECX010000005.1, read as the reverse complement.
CTGACTGTTTGTCCGGCTTGCTTGATGAGTACCAGCTTCCACAAATTCACTTGTGCGTTCAGCGCTTGTGCAATTACTTGCCAGCGCCAGGTGAGCACGACGATGATCAACAGGTTTAACGCAGACCAAAGAATCCATTGTGTTGTAGTGAGTGAGCTGATGCTGTTTGCAATTTCATGCAGAGGTAATTGGGTCAACGTCCAGGCAACTAATCCGCAAGCTAGTGCCCAAAGCAAAGCAGTAATAATTTTAATTTTTGTGTGATTACTCATAGGGTTTCCTCGCCATCGCGACGGTTTACCCACTCATCGTCCCACTGCCAGAGGCTAAAGCGACCCGTGCCCAGAAGTGTTAACCAGGCACTGCTAAAAATAATAATTGTCGTGATCACATCAATTGGTTGCGCGTTGTGTAGTAATCCCAGCAGCACCAATATTGCTACCGCCCCCACACGGCCAGCTAATCCTAATAAAACAATTCCACCAAGCAATAACAGGCTGCCTAATAAAAGGATCGAGGGCAACGCATCGAAAGTGAATACAAATAACACCAAAGTTATGCATAAGATCACGCGCAGGTACGGCTGAAAAATGTTGCGACTGAACAAGGCGAGGCCGTTAAAAAATTCTTGGCTGCTTTCCAGATCGGCGCGAATTCTGCCGCTCACCACTAACCAATCCACCAGAAAACCCAACAGGATCGGCAGCGTAAATGCAACTGCAACAATAACAGTGAAGGGGGCATGGAAGCAGGGTAATAAAACTAAAGCGACGAGCCCCATCTGAAATCCGGCCAGCGTGCGGCGCAACATACTTGGCATTAAGGGGTACACTGGTAAGTCGTGCGTGCGTCGCCAATACAGGCCCCACACAAAAATATAATAGGCGGCGCTCACCAGCAAAAAACTCCAATGAATTTTGCCGTAACCTACAGCGAGCAGCGGAGCAACTAATAACCCCAGCGCGTCATAAGCTGTATCCAGCTCACTGCCTAATATGCTGGTACGCTTGCTGCGGCGCGCTACAAATCCATCCAGGCGATCCAGAATCGCGGCAATGGTATAGAGCACGCCGGGCACCCAACCAATAATTCCCAACGCTTGTGGCTGTAATAAAAATCCACCGGTCAATGCAATCAACCCACCGCGCAACAAGGTCAAACTATTTGCCAGACCAAGATGTTGATACGGCGCCGCATCTGCATCTACGCGATTCAACTCAACTCGTCGCCACAACTCCCACCACACAAAACACCACAAACCACTTGCGATCAGCAACCATTGCGACGCATCTACTGGAGTGGCGATATAGGTCAGGCTAAAAAAGCCAACAAGCAAAGCGCCGATACCCATCAGGCCGGCCAATAATGCTTCGCGTTTTACAAGTGAGGACATACGGATGGTCATCGTTAAAAATCAGAGGTGCCTATCCTATACTTGAACCGGCTGGTTTGGCAGTAGTAAATAATTTCTTTATAGTTGCAATTAAAAGAGTTGATCCGATAAATACTAAATGTGGAATCTATAACGTATGGAGTGGCTAATTATTGGTTTTTTGTTGTTCATGCTTATGTTGATGACTCTTCCAGCGCTGGGACTACTTTGCTTAGTTTATATTTTTTATAAATTCCCGATTTTCAAAATATACTTTTCTTCTGTTGTCTTGGTTGTGTCTTTGGCATTTATAACAGATGTTGAATTGGATGGTGGAGCAATAAGTGCGGCGGCGTTGATGCTCTTTTCCACTCCGGTGATGGCTGTAATTGTTTTGGTCGCTTACGCTCTATATGCCAGATACAAGTTATACAATGTTCAGTAGGAAGGTAATAGTCAAGGCATCAAACGTTAAAATCATCTGATTACATTTTAAATAGGTAGTTTTCAAAGGCTGCCCTCTGTAGTAGGGCAGCTTTTTCACTGCTTAATTCGTCTTCATCCCCGCCAACAACTCTAACGCACGTAAGCGTTTTTGCGGATCATAAACATCAATCGTAAACATAAACTCGTCGATGCCGAGTTCTTCGGCGAGGTTTTCCAATTTCGCTTTTACTTGTGCAGGATTGCCCACAGCGGCGAGCGATAGAAATTCGCGTACATGCAATTCTTCTTCGATATTCCACAGGCCGTCCATTGAATCAATCGGTGGTTTTAACCACAGCGGATTGCCGCGGAGTAACGCGAGAATGCGTTGGTGGCTGGTTGTTGCCAGGTGTTTTGCTTCGGATTCTGAATCCGCAACAACTATGGGCATACCAAGCATCGCGTAGGGCTTATCGAGTGTTTCCGAGGGAACGAACTGGGTTTTGTAAATGCGTAGTGCCTCGCGCATTAAACGCGGGGCGAAGTGTCCGGCGAAGGCGTAGGGCAGGCCACGTTTTGCGGCTAGCTGTGCGCTGAATAGGCTGGAGCCAAGCAGCCAGATAGGCACTTGTGTTCCCGCGCCCGGAATGGCTCTCAAGCGTTGGCCTTGTTCGAGCGGTGCTAGCAGCTGCTGGAGCAAATTAACTTCGGTTGGGAATTCCTCTGCAGCAGCGAGATCACGGCGGAGTGCCCGGCTGGTGATGGGATCAGTACCAGGCGCGCGGCCAAGGCCAAGATCGATCCGGTCTGGATACAAACAGGCGAGCGTGCCGAATTGTTCGGCAATTACCAAGGGCGGATGGTTGGGCAGCATGATCCCGCCGGAACCCACGCGCAAGGTCTTGGTTCCCCCTGCGATATAGCCAATCAATACCGCGGTTGCCGAGCTGGCAATCCCTTCCATATTGTGGTGTTCCGCCAGCCAGAAGCGGTTAAAGCCCAGTGTTTCTGCGGCTTGCGCGTAGCACAACGAGTTTTGCAGTGTCTCGTTGATGGTGGAATGTTCGCGGATGGAGGCGAGTTCAAGCAGGGAGAAAGGGATATTGTTCAGCATGTCGGTACCCGGTAAAAAGCAGTAAGCGAGGGAGGCGCTGGCGCCAATAATCAGGTTAATGGGGGCTGGGGGGAAGGGTTCAAGGCATAAACGGGGTAAGGAAACGTAAGGGTGAAACGAGGCACCTTGCTGCGTGTGGCAGGGAACAGAAGACGATTGATATGTCGTTTAGGCTCAAGGATGAACTAATTGCGATGGATATTCCCATGACTTTTGAAACTGTCCGCCAACACAAGATAGCGTCCACCATTGGTGCTCTGGTGCTGTTGTTAGTGATTGCTGTAGCCGCAGTGATTATTTTTTCTGAAACTTTGGTGCGCATGTTAGTGGAGGATAAGGGCAGTAAATCATTAGGTCGTGAATTGCGCATTGAAGGGCCGCTCAAGATAGATTGGCACTGGGGATTCACCGATATCCACGCAGAAAAAATTCGCTTGAGTAATGCCCCCGGCTACAAAGAACCCAATATGGTGACGATCGAGTCGCTTGATCTGAATTTCAAACCGCTGAAACTGTTAATCGGACAGCTGGAGTTTGGTGTTATCACCATTAATAAACCTGTTGTGGTGCTTGAGCGAAAATCGTTGGACGATAACAACTGGAATTTCCCCATGTTTTCTTCCGCAAATGCAGCCGAGGAAACAGTCAAACCCGATAGCCGACATGAGATCCCTTTGATTGAGCGACTTGAATTAAAAGATGGCCAATTTATTTTTCGCGATGCGATCAGGCAATTGAATGTGAATTTAACACTCAATTCCGTTAGTGGCAGTGGCGGAGAAAAGCAGGAAGGAAAAAATCGGGAAAATGGTTTCAAGGTAAAAGGTAATGGTACCTTGCAAGGTAAAAAATTCTCGCTGAATGCCTCCGGCGGTTCGCTCGAAACCCTGCGTGATTCAACGGCAGATTTTCCGTTGCAATTCCATCTCGGCATGGGAACTACCACCGTGGATGTGAAAGGTACGTTCAAAGATCCGCTTAAATTCAGCGGTGCCAACGCCAGTTTAAAAATTGTTGGCGATAACCTTGCTGATATCTTTTATTTGACCGCAATCCCTTTACCTCCCACACCGCCTTATACCCTGGAAGGCCAACTGACAAAAGATGGCGATGTATGGGGTTACCAGAAATTTAGCGGTAAAGTCGGCGGTAGCGATTTATCGGGAAGCTTGTCGTACGACGTTGGCGGTGAGCGCGGTTTCCTTAAGGCGAATTTATTTTCTAACGTATTAAACAGTGCGGATCTTGGTGGATTTATCGGCTTGTCTCCCGATGTTGAAAACGCGACGCCTGAGCAAAAAGCAGAATCCGCCAAGAAAAAAGCCAGCCCTAAATTAATTCCTGATGTGCCGTTAAAAGTGGAGCGTTTGCGTGCGACAGATTTGGATGTGACGTTGGTTGCAAAAGAAATCAATGCACCTAACTTGCCGTTCAAAGGCATGGAAGTGCGTTTTGATTTGAAAGATGGCTTGCTGAAATTAAATCCTTTTAAAGTGGTGCTGGCCGATGGCACTGTCGAGGGAACTGTCGAAGTTGATGCGCGCCCGGATGTACCGCCGATGAATGTTAATCTGACCATGCACAAGCTCAGCCTTACCCAATTTTTCGCCAATACCCGTTTTGAAAGCACCACCAAAGGTTTGTTCGGTGGCAAGATTAATTTGAAAGGCACGGGCGCATCGCTTTCTGATGTACTTGGTACGAGCAATGGCGATATGGCGATTATTATGGCGGGCGGACAAATTAGTCAGCTATTGATAGAAGCATCGGATATTGATATCGGGCAAGCATTGCCATTATTTTTAGGTAAAGATAAATCTACCACTATTCGCTGTGGTGTCATTGATTTCGATGTGAAAGACGGAATGCTGAATTCCAAAACAGTGGTGTTGGATACTAACGATTCGCTGTTAGTTGGCAGAGTCGGTGTGGATTTGAAACGCGAAAAAATCAATGCGCGGCTTGATGCCAAGCCCAAAGATAACAGCATACTCTCGGCGCGAATTCCGATTACTTTATCGGGTGATTTGAAATCGCCCAGTATTGGGTTAGATACCAAAAGAGCGGGAGCGCGTGGCGCAGCGGGAATTGCATTAGGTACTTTTTTAACGCCCTTTGCCGCTATTCTGGCATTTATTGAAAGCGGTGATGCAAAGCATGCGGATTGTCGTGCACTGATAACGGCAGCAGGTGGGAAATAGCGTGTGTTTATTCGAGCTGCCACCAGTCTGGCAGTAAGGATTTTATTTGTGGTTGTTGGAAACGCTGATCCAATAACCACAAATAGCCCTCGTCGGATGTGGTGCGAATTACGCGTCCAGCGGCTTGGATCACTTTCTGGATTCCCGGATAGGTGTAGGTAAAATCATATCCCTGTGCAAATTTACCTTGCATCACTGCACGCAAATGTTCATTTACCGGATTCACTTGCGGCAAACCCAAGGTGGCAATAAAAACGCCTTTTAATGCATCGCCCGATAAATCTACTCCCTCGCTGAAGGCGCCACCCAATACCGCCAAACCCACTAAATTATTGTGCTGGCTAAATTGCTCGATAAATTCCTGCCGATCCTCTTCGCTCATACGGCGCGATTGCACCAGCAATTGAATATCGCTGTTAGTCAGGCGCGGCCGAAGCACAGATTCCACTTTTTGTAAAAACTCATAGCTGGAAAAAAACACCAGTGCATTGCCTGGCTGTGCGTGGATTTGATCTTCAATCAAATTGCAAATAGGTTCTATGGCAGCGCTGCGATCTTTGTAGCGGGTGGATAAAGCGGTTGCGATCTGGACGTGCAATTGTTCGGGTTTGAAGGGCGAGGGCACATTGATGTGCACCGTATCATCCGGTAAACCCAAGAGTGATTGATAATAATGTGCCGGGTGCAATGTGGCCGAAAAATAACAGGTGCAGTGAGCAAAACTCAGGCGCGCGGCCAGTGGCGTTGCCGGTATCAAATTGCGCAGGGTCAGTACTTCCTCTTTGGTACCCATGGCTTGCATATCGATACAAAAATCTTCATCAAACACATCTACAACTTTTTGGTAGTTGAGTGCCGCGAAGAAAAATTCTTGCGCGATAGTTTCTTGCACTGAATGGTCGGGATTTTTTTGCAAAAACTCAATATAGCTATTGGTGAACTCGGTTAACGCCATGCCCAGCTTTTCCGGTAATACCGGCAGTAAAAGAAACTGATCTGGGCTTTCCGGTAGCAGCTTTAACAGTGAAAGCCAGAGTTTATTGATTTTATTCAATGCTTTTTTAATCGGTGCGGGCGAATGCTTTTTTGCGCTGATCAGGTCGCCCCGGTTTAACTCGGCGGAATACATACCGCGTGCGCGATCAATCAGGTTATGGCTTTCATCTACCAGCAAATAGGGTTTCCAATCGAACTCGTTGGTGAGCGCCAGTAACAATGGCGTTCCATCAAAATAATAATTCACATCGGCAACCACTATATCGACCCAGCGGCTCATTTCCATACTGAGATAAAACGGGCAGATTTCAAATTCATAAGCGAGTGCCGTGAGCGCTTGTTTATCCAGTACCGTTGTTGCATAAGCCGCTTGGCGTGCGGCTCCCAGTTTGGTGTAAAAATCAAATGCATAAGGGCAGGAATCGCCCATGCATTTTTTGTCAGGTTCGAGGCACGCTTTTTCTTGCGCGGTTAATTCCAATGTACGCAGTGGTGTGGCTGCTCCGGTTTTATCACTGGCGATCAGATGAATATTTTCCAGTGCCAATTGTTTGCCGGTGGTTTTGGCTGTGAGATAAAAAATTTTATCAACCGGTGTGCGGGTCATGGATTTAATGGCGGGAAATAATCCCGCCAGTGTTTTGCCAGTACCAGTGGGCGCTTCTGCTAATACCACTCGCCCTGTCGCAGCAGCTTTGTAAACGGCTTCTGCCATCACCCGTTGTGAGCTGTGCATACTGCCATAGGGAAATTGCAGTTGTTCAATCCAGTTGTTGAGCTGTTCCAAGCGCTGGTTAATCTGCGCCTGCCACTGGCAATATTTTTCGGCGAGGCTTTCACAATATTCCTTTAGCTCTGCTGCGCTCCAGGTTTCTTCCAACCGATACTCTTTTTCATCGGTTAAATTAAAATAAATCAGCGCGAGATTAATTTCATCACAGCCGTGGGTTTCGCAATACATCCAGCCATAGCATTTGGCCTGTGCCCAATGCAGTATCTGATGGTTTTCCGGTATGCGCGATACATCGCCGTAAAAGGTTTTAATTTCTTCGATGCAATGATCAGTGGGGGCATAACCATCAGCGCGGCCGCGAAAGGTAATATCGCCGTATGTGATGCTCAAGCTCACTTCAGTTTGATAATTGGATGAGCGATTGCTCGTTACCCGCTGATGGCCTTCGATACCTTCCTGACCAGTGGGTGAGGGCGTAAATCGGCGGTCGAGACTGCCACTTTTGGCTGCAAACTCGACCAATGTTTTTATCGCAACCGCTCGTGGCTTATTGCCAGTTAACATACCAAACCTCGGCGGGAATTGCGTTTGCAGCAAAATAATCCAGCCAGCGCTGCTGGTTGTCTTGAATCCGGTCGCCCGGACCTTTGACTTCAATCATGCGATAGTTGTAGGTAGTAGAGTCAGTGCCAGCAGGATAAAACTGGATTAGATCAGGCAGGCCGCTGCGGTTACTTTTAATATCAAATAACAAGCGTTTAAAAATGGCTTTTAAATGTGCTGCTGGAATATTGTGGAGCGCGAGCTCAAGCAGGTTCTGCTCTAAAAATTGCCAGCTCACAAAATGATTGGTCACGCCGTTTTTATCGCGCCAGAGTTCACGGATATGATCATGGTGTTGATTGTCATCCAACAATTGCCACAGCTGCTGGATGCCGGGACGATTGCTAACAAAGTTTTCCTGATACAAATCCAGCGGCGCCGCTTGAAACGGATTGGCAAAAGCGCCATCAATGCCGCGAAACATTTCCGGCCATAACCACAAACCAAATAAACCGGTCAGTAATAAATTTTCGACATAAAAGCAGGGTGATTCGTCGGTGTGGGCGAATTGTCGCACGACTTCTTCAACGCGCAGGATATTGTTATTTTCATCCACTAACTGCGGCAGGATTAATTGTTGCTCGATAACCGGAGACGGTGTTCGTTTGGCAATAGTTTCGCCCACTTTTTTAGCAAGCCGCGGTGCCATCCGCTGGGCAACTTGCAATTCATGTTCATCACAAGGTGAATTCAACACTTCACCAAGTAGCTGCCATGCACCGGTAATATCGCCCTGTTTTTCCAGCAAGCGGATTCGGCGTTCACGCGCAGGCGGCAAATGGCTCTGGCAATAAAGTTGCAGTGCGAGTTCGTGCTCGTTTGCGCGTTCCAATTCATAGGCTAATTGATTGCACAAACGCGCCCGGCGGCGTTGCAAGCCAGCATGGTTTAGCTGTGCGGGAATATGATTGGCAAGACTAGTTAAATGTTCTACTTCCGCAGCGAGTTGCAGCTCATCGCGGAGCTGGATTAGTTGTTGATATTGTTCCAACTCGGCGCGATCTTTAAAAATGCGGTGCTGGTGATCGATGGTGTAATTTTCGTAGCGATACAAGCCCAAATCCTGCAATACAAACTCAGTGAGGTCTTGATAGGCATTGCCAAAAAATAACAATAATAAGTTGCTGATAATGGCTTGATTATCCAGCAAATATGCTTCGCCAAATTGATGGTTCGTCCAGTCTTGCCAGGTTTTCGATTCTGGAAACTGTTCGGCGAGCTGTGTAATTAATTCTTCTTTGCGCGCCTGTTTTATCCCCCGCAATTGTTCACTAAATAGGTTCAACAATTCTGCTTTGGTGAGTGCATTGGCCAATTCATCAATACTGAGCAAGGCATTATCGCTGAGCAAACCGACTGCAATTAATTCTGCCGCCGCCTGTTCGATGGAATCTATCTCGGCATAGTGCAATTTATCGCGGCGAAATAATGGGCCCTTACGGCTGGATAAGCGCACTAACAAACATTGGCTGGCACGCGGTAATTGTTGGAAGCAGGCAAGAAAATGAAGTTCGTCAGTGCTGAGTAAATCCGCATAGCGCTGTAATACCCAATCCACCAGAAACTGGAAATTGGTCAGGTAATAATCTGCTGCGAGATCAGGTGCGTTTGTTGGCGATTGGCTCATTGCTGCGTAAATCCGGGCGCTGGGTCATATTCACAGACATATTGCTGAACGTTAAATAATACAACCCCGGTTGAGCGATTCGATTAGCGCAAAATCGTCTAATGCTTCTGCTTGACGCTGATCAGGGGATTGCCACTATACTGTATATGAATACAGTTATCGAGTCCTGGATAGCCCTACCATGAACCCCAATCCCCCCGATAATCCGCAGGCAAGCGTCCCGGATTTGGAGCAATTGCTTTGCCGTCGCGATATCTGGCGCGGCGGCTCGCACAGGCTCGCGCCATCGCCCACGCGGGATACGGGTTATAGCGGGTTGAACGCGCAATTACTGGGCGGCGGCTGGCCATCCAGTAATTTGGTCGAGGTCTGCCAGCAGGGTTTTGTGCAATCGGAATGGCTTTTGTTGTCCCCGGCGCTAACGGATACGCAGGGGTTGATCGTATTGCTCAACCCTCCCTGCGTGCCTTTCGCACAAGCGTTGATCAAGGCAGGGATAGATCTGGAGCGGGTGCTGGTAGTAGAGAGCAGCAACAAGGCCGATTTTCTGTTCAGTTTTATTGAGCTGACCCGCGCCAATGCCTGCGAGGTGGTGTTGGCCTGGCAACCGGCGCAATCCTTGAATTACACGGAGCTGCGCAAATGCCAATTGGCAGCGACAGGAGGGCAAGGTTTGTATGTGTTATTTCGCCCTGCGGCAGTTGCCGAGCAAAGTTCACCGGCCAGTTTGCGCCTGACCATTAGCCTGCAAGCGCAGGATTTGCAGGTGCGGATCTTCAAACAAAAAGGCGAATTGGGTGCGCTGGCGCAGCCGGTGTTATTGCCACTACCGCATAACTGGCAAGGTTTTGCGCCGCATCATTTGTTGGATCAAACCGGCAAGCCCAAATCCAACGTGGTCCATCTCCGCCCTCAGCGCGGAGGGCGGCGTGGCCGCAAGTAATACATTATGTCCCAGCGCACTGCCTCTTATTCTGGTCGCCTTTGGCTTGCATTGCGCTTGCCGGATTTACCGGCCAACGCGCTGGCGATTGACCTCTACCATGATGCTCCGTTAGTAATTATTGAGCAGAGGTATGTGGTCTGGGCAAACACTATTGCTGTTGCCAAAGGGGTGATGCGGGGCATGGATGCATCCACCGCGCAGCTGTTGAGTGGATGTGTTCATCAGGAACGCCAGCTTTCATTTGAACAGAGTTTATTGGCCGAACTTTCGGCGCAGTTGTACGCGTTTACACCTTATATCGAAACCTATACGAGCAAGCAGGTTCCCCAGTCGGGTTTATTGTTGGAAATTTCCAGCTGTTTAATGTTGTTTGGTGGTGCGCGCGCGTTTGTTGAAAAAATCGTGCAATTTTTTGCCGCAAAAAATGTCACTCTGGCGATAGGCTTGGCGCACTCGGCGCAAGCGGCCTGGTTGTTATCCTTTGTTCATTACGATATTCACGGTGCTGAAAGCAAACCTGTTTTTGTAGAGCGATTGCAGCAATTGCCGATTCAGTTATTGCATGATTATCCCGCTCAAGTTGATGCGCTGGAAAAAACCGGTTTTGTAACCTTTGGCGATATTGCACGGCAAATTGCGGCGCAATCGATCAGCAGCATCAAAAAACGGTTCGGGCATGAGTTCGCACAAACACTGTGCGATATTTTTGGCATCGACCAGGATTTCCAGCAGTCGTCGCTATTTGAAAAACCAGTAGTTATGTATAAGCCTCAAGAGTTTTTTAGCGAGGAAATCCAATTTGAATATCCCATCAATCAAGTTGATCAACTTCAAGCACCGGTTGAAAATCTGTTACAACAATTGGCAGATTTTTTACGCAAGCGTCAATGGGAAACCCATCAGATTGAATGGACGCTGGCCGATATTTATCACAGTAAAGAGGTTATGTCGGTTTACGCCGATACAGCGCAAAGCCACTGGCAATTATTTTTTGACCTCACTCTGATTCAACTGGAAAACCGCGATCTTCCTTTTGAAGTGGATACGCTTGCATTGAGTTGTCGCAATGCGCAGCCCATCCAGACTCAATCGCAATTGTTAGCGTTTGATTCTAGGCGCAAGCACAATGGCCAGGCATTTACGACGACCGCTGCAAAGTTAAAAGCTCGCATGGGTGATACCTGCATTTACAAACTCAGCTACCGCGATAGTTATATTCCGGAAGACAGTAATCAACGCATTGCACTTAACCAGTCATCCAACCAACAATTGCCGGATCGCCATTTAGCAGCACTGCGACCGAGTTGGTTATTTAAATCGCCGATTGAAATTGAAGTGCGCCAGCGCGGGTTGTATTGGCGTGGATATTTAACCTTGCTCGCAGGTCCTGAACGCTTGCAGGGTAATTGGTGGAAGGCGCCAAGCGCGCGCGATTATTTTTTAGCACAGCGCAATGATTATGTGCGCCTTTGGGTGTTTCGCGATTTGCACAAAAAACAGTGGTATGTGCAGGGAATTTACGGGTGATTTTCCATGCGCTACGCCCATCTATTCAGTACAACTAATTTTACTTTTTTGACCGGTGCATCCCATCCGCCGGAGTATGTATATCGCGCAGCTGAATTAGATTATGATGCAATTGCGATTACCGATGAATGCTCATTGGCTGGTGTGGTAAAAGCGTTTGTTGCAGCAAAAGAATTGGACTTTAAATTAATTGTAGGCAGCCGTTTTACACTCAGTAATGGTATGCGTTTGGTTGTGCTTGCACCGACGCGCACGGCTTATGCAGAGCTTTCTGGTTTTATCACCCTTGTGCGTCGCCGTGCATCCAAAGGCGAATATGAAGCGCATTTTGAAGATCTACGTTTCCGTTTGCAGCATTGTTTGATTATCTGGCTGGGGCAATTGGGTAGCGATATCATTGAACCGGAAACAGTTATCGATCAACTCTATAACGCCTTTAAAAAACGTTTGTGGATTGGTATCGATCATCAATTGTGGGGAGGGGAGCAAGCAGTATTTCCGCGCTGGTTAACGCTCAGCCGCAAGAAAAATATTCCTCTGGTTGCATGTGGCCATGCGTTGATGCACAGCAAGGAACGAAAACCGCTACAAGATGTACTCGCCGCTATTCGGCACAACACCTCTATAGATGAGCTGGGCACACGGCTTGAACCTAATGCCGAGGCTTATCTTAAATCCCTTGAGCAGTTAACGCGCTTGTATCCTGATGCGTTATTGCAAGAGACTTGCGTAATCGCTGATTTGTGTACTTTTTCTATGGAAGAGTTGTGCTACCAATATCCGCAGGAATTGGTCCCTGAAAATTACACGCCTATCCAATATTTACGCAATCTTGTCAGCCATGGGAAGCATGAGCGCTGGCCTGATGGTGTTCCCGCTTATGTAGAAGAAACGCTTGAAAAAGAACTGGGGTTAATTGAAGAGGTAAGTTACGAATATTACTTTTTAACTGTTTATGACATTGTGCAGTTTGCGCGTCAGCAGAATATTTTATGCCAAGGGCGAGGCTCTGCAGCAAATAGCGTGGTGTGTTATTGCTTGTTCATTACCGAAATTTCACCTGACAAAATCAAAGTCTTATTTGAGCGATTTCTTTCCAAAGAGCGAGATGAGCCGCCCGATATTGATGTGGATTTTGAACATTCCCGCCGCGAAGAAGTTATCCAATATATCTACACTAAATACGGACGTGAGCGCGCCGCCATTGCTGCCACTGTCATTACTTATCGTTCGCGCAGTGCAGTCCGTGATGTAGGTAAAGCCTTGGGCATGGAAGATACCTTGGTCGATTTACTGGCCAAATCTCTGGCATGGTGGGATAAACCTGCCGATCTGCTTAAACGCATCGAAGCTTCCGGTTTGCAAGTGCAGCAAAAAGTGTTGAAACATTTTTTCATTTTGGTCGACCAGATTCGCGGCTTTCCCCGGCATTTATCCCAGCATGTGGGCGGCTTCGTGATTGCGCAAGACAAGATTAGTGATTTGGTCCCCATCGAAAATGCATCCATGCCAGATCGCACCTTAATCCAATGGGATAAAGAAGATCTGGAAGCTATGCGTTTGCTCAAGGTTGATGTGTTGGCATTGGGGATGCTGACGGTGTTGCGCAAGGCGCTGGATTATATCCATAGCTACAATCCAGCGATTCAATCGCTGAGAGATATTAGTCCAGAAGATCGAGCTACTTATGACATGTTGTGCGCAGGTGATAGCGTAGGAACTTTTCAAGTTGAATCGCGTGCGCAAATGGCGATGTTGCCACGGTTAAAACCGCGAGTGTTTTATGATTTAGTGGTGCAGATTGCAATTGTTCGCCCTGGTCCTATTCAAGGCGGCATGGTGCATCCCTATTTGAGGCGAAGAGATGGACTTGAAGAAATTGATTACCCTAGTGACGCAATTAAAGAAGTGCTGGGCGCAACATTTGGCATTCCTATTTTTCAGGAACAAGTCATTCGCCTTGCGATGGTTGCTGCCGGTTTTACTGGCGGCGAAGCTGATCAGTTGCGTCGTGCTATGGCCAGTTGGGGAAAAACCGGCACCTTAATGAAGTTTGAGAAAAAATTTATCGATGGAATGCTGCAAGGTGGTTACGACATGGATTTTGCTGTGCGCTTGTTTGAGCAAGTAAAAGGTTTTGGCGGCTACGGTTTTCCCGAATCCCACTCGGCCAGTTTTGCATTACTGGCTTATGCGTCGTCCTGGATAAAGTGCCATCATCCCGCTGCATTTTATTGTGCATTGCTAAATAGTCAGCCGATGGGATTTTATTCGCCATCACAATTAATTCAAGATGCGCGACGCCATGATATTGCAGTATTGCCGGTGGATATTAATTGTAGTCACTATGAGCATCGCTTGGAAAAAGTTGCACCTTCCGTATCTTCTCATCCATTTGGAATACGCTTGGGTTTTTGTGAAATCAAAAACCTGGATCACAACAAAGCACAACTATTGGAAATCTGGCGAGCTGAAAAACCATTCAGCTCACTGCAAGACCTTTCCCGGCGTTCAACCTTAACGGCCATTGACTTGCAATATCTTGCATCTGCCGATGTGTTGCGCAGCTTGGCCGGCAACAGGCATGCATCGCGTTGGGCTGCTGCGGCGGTTAATCCTTTTTCTGAATTGTTGGATCATGCGGAAACTGCTGATTCAGACGATTTATTTACACCCGCACCCACAATTGAGCAGGATGTATTGAATGATTACGATACGCTTGGCTTGAGTTTGCGGCCGCATTTGATGTCACTGCTGAGAAACGAATATCCATTTAACCGCTGTAAAACATACGCCGAGCTTAAAGATCTCCGGCACGGTAGTTTTGTCCGCGTCGCCGGTTTGGTGACTGGGCGGCAGCGCCCTGGCACTGCAAGTGGTGCTTTGTTTTTAACTCTGGAAGATGAAACCGGCAATATCAATGTCATTGTCTGGAAGGGCACCCAGGAAACATTTCGCCAAGCCTTACTGACGTCCAGATTATTGTTAATCAAAGGCACGGTAGAAGTGAATAACGATAATGTTTCCAGCCCGGTAGTTCATGTTATCGCAGGTCAATTGCATGACTATTCAGCGCGGATTGATTCATTGTCACTAAAGTCGCGCGATTTCCATTAGTTTTTCAGGTTAGTTACCGCACAGACCTTTTTGCCCCCAACTGCGATTGTCACTACTAATGAGCTGACGCGGACGCAGATTATCCATGATGTTGGCATTTAATGAGTCGGTTACAGTCTGGAGAATTCACTATGTTACGCACAGCAGATGCAGTTTGGACGGGTACATTGAAAGAGGGTAGAGGTCATATTTCTACCCAAAGTAAAGTGCTTTCAAACGCGCAATATGGCTTCAATACTCGCTTTGAAGATGGCCCTGGTACCAACCCGGAAGAACTGATCGGTGCTGCTCATGCGGGTTGTTTCACTATGGCGTTGGCAGCGCGTTTGACTGAAATGAAATTGACTATTGAACAGTTGCAAACCACTGCAGAAGTGACGCTGGAGCAATCCGGAAAAGAGTTCACTATCACCGCTGTGCATCTCGATCTGCATGCGAAAGTGCCGGGTATTGATAAAGCAGAATTTGAAAAAATCGCCAACGAAGTAAAGAAGAGCTGCCCTGTATCCAAGGTGTTAAACGCAGAGATAAGTCTTTTTACCGCTCTTGAAAGTTAAATAACGCACAGATACCTGGTTTCATTTTGCTTATCGTCACTACAAGCGATGTGAATTTAGATGCTGTTTATTCTACGAATAGAGGTACTGACTGTGTTTGAACTTGTTGAAAGCCCTATTAGCAGACTGCGCGAAAAAATTGATCCCATTCAGTTTTGTATGATGACCACAATGAGCGCCGATCATAATTTGTTGAGTCGCCCAATGACTCATCAGGCGATTGATGATGATGGCACTTTGTGGTTTTTTACTTCAGACGATAGCCAGGTGGCTGAAGATTTGTATCGCCAAGGCATTGTTAATGTCAGTTTTTCCAGCCCGTCTGACAATGTGTACGTGAGCATGTCAGGGAGTGCGTTGTTGATTAAGGATGTATACAAAGCAAAACAGTTGTGGAATCCCATGGTTGAGACCTGGTTTCCACAAGGACCGAATGACCCTCACTTATCCTTGATCAAATTCTCAACCTATTCAGCAGAATATTGGGATTCTGATACCAACAAAATGTTGCATCTGTTTGCGATGGCGAAAGCGGCGATTACTGGACATCACTCAAAGCCTAAAAGTGAACATGTAAAGTTTCACTTTTAGTGAAAGCTGGATATGGATAAGCCGCGCAGGATAAAACCTATGTCTTATGTTGCAGCTTATATAGGGGCGCTGATCGTATTTTGTGTGTTGGATTACATCTGGCTCACGATTGTAGCGAAAGATTTTTATCAAATGCAGATGGGTGAGCTTATGGCCATACAAGTAAAAATGATCCCTGCTGTTATTTTTTATCTTTTGTACTTACTTGGTTTGGTTATTTTTGCGATCAGCCCCGCATTAAAGGAACAGAGTTGGACTCTGGCAGTAAGCTTGGGATTGTTATTAGGATTAATTGCTTACGCTAGTTATGATTTGACGAATATGGCCACGCTGAAAGAGTGGTCAATTTCATTGACTCTGGTTGATATCGCCTGGGGCGCTTTTGTAAGTGCTATGGCTGCAGTTGCAGGTTTTTATGCGGCACGTATTTTTGCCGGGAATTAAAGTAGTACTAATGAGAAAAGTTCATTTCAAAAAAATGAATGTTTGTGTGAAGAACCGATATATGGGAGCGTTTAATCATGGGAGTGGTTCATATGCCTAAAGCATCAGAAAAGTTGAGTTTTGCCATGGCAGTGAATGGCAAAATTAACGAGCTAATTGCGTGGGTGATTGAAAATTCACCCAATAAAGAGACACCTTTAAGTGATGCGGATTTTGCTGAGGTGCGTGAAAATTTTCGTAAAGTAGCTTACGGAATCAATCCTCAAAAAACCGAGCCTGAACCGTCAGAAGGTGGCGCTCAGTATGTAAACGTCACCCCCGCACCCTGGCCCTAGTTTTTACTCAGGCGCGTGTCTTTCGGGTTGTACTACCGTCACTACTTTCAAGCGACGCACTTTTCCTTGTACCGGCCAGTCTATCTTCCCACCAATTCGCAAACCAATTAATGCGCTTCCTACCGGCGATAAGATTGATATTTTCATTTCATCTACATTGGCATCTGCGGGATAAACCAAGCTGATTGTTTTTTCCTCGTTAGAGCCCAGATCAATAAACGTAACTACTGAATCCATAGTGACCGCATCTGCAGGTAGCTTTTTGGCTGGCACAACATCTGCGCGGCTGATTTCTGTATCGAGTAAATCGGCTGCAGCTGTGTCATTTTGTTCAATTAATTTTAATAGGCGTTGATAATCCGTCTCTAAAATAACTAATGAATCGGCTTTAGTCCTGGGCATGTTGTTCTCCAAAAAAATAAAAGAATGCAGAGCAGTGGTTGGCTGCTAGTGGTTATCAATTAATTTTAAATAAGCGATGTTTTAAGGGCGATTAAGAAGTAGGGAAACTTAATCGCCAGAAAAGACGAAGGCGCGACTGGAGTGACACTCCTGCGCGATAGGGGCTGAGGTAAGAATAGAGGGTTGATTGTTCATTGCGAAACCATATCACTTAGCTTGTTTGCCATGCAAGTGACTTTTTATGGTGCAAATAACGTTTTGTGGTATGGGGCTATAAAGAGGTAAGAATAGGCAACAAGACAAGTATGTGCGGATAAAAATTTTAAGACGGGCGGTATTTTCCTTTACCGCCCTTTACATTTCATTCCTTGCTAGATACAAACTCCGTTACTGAGCACGATCAGCTGGCTGTTCGATTACCAATTTGCCATTTTCCAATGGGATTTTATTACCTGGATCGTAAGACATTTTTACTTTGGACTCTTGTCCATTCAGGCGATAAGTGACGTTGTAGCCGGTGATATCTTCACGGGTTTCATAAGTTGTTTTGCAACGTTGCTCAACGGTTGTATAAGTATCATTTTTTTGCATATTGTTTTGTACACGGTCACCGGCATAACCGCCTGCAACAGCACCCGCAACGGTCGCTACCTTTTTACCGTTACCGCCACCTACTTGATGACCCAATACACCACCTAAGGTTGCACCAATTACTTTACCTGCAACCCGGTTGGTATCTTGCACAGGTTTTTGGCGAACTACAGTTTCATCGCGGCATTCTTTATGCGGGATTTTGGTTTCTTTGATGATCGGGGATGTGTTCACGACTTCAGCATAATTAGGTTCTTTCAGGAATTGATAGCTGGCAATTGCGCCGCCGGTAGTAGCGATACCCATTCCCAATACAGTGCCAATAATCATTGATTTGTTCATCTTTTACTCCCAGGCCATTGGCCTTTGTTACTAACGTGGAACCAGTTTAAACACGACTTTTCTTAACCAAAACTTAACGCCCTTAATGTGTGCCTCGCGTTGAGTAATGCTTAACATTTAAAGCGTGATGTATAACAAGAAAAGACGAGAGGAACTGTGCGATTTGACACCTTGACTGAAGGCCTAATGACTGAGCATTTTTTGATTAATCAATAGGCTTGCGATTGTTTTAAATCAAATTGGCTCGTTCACTTGCTATGCGGAATCGTGTATTTTGTCGGCAATTATTTCCGGGTTCCTTATTGTGCTTCTGACTCCCTCGCAAATCGTAGATTTCAACAAAAATGGCTATCTGGTACTGCCAGGTTTTGCGCAGCCTGAATATTGTGCAGCGGTGGTGGAGTTCGCTAAAAATGAGCTGGAACGGCAAGCGATGCCGATTGAATTTGAAGCTGATACACAATACCCGGGCGCCCCTTCTTCGCGTTCAGCAGAAGGCGGCGGGACAGCACGGCGTTTGTTAATGGCATCTACCCGACATCCCATGTTGTTGGACTGGGCTACAACAGAACCGCTGCGTGGAATTTTGCATCAACTACTGGGTGCGGATGTGTTTTTATCCCAGGCGCATCACAATTGCATCATGACTAAACAGCCTGCCTATTCGAGTGTGACAGGGTGGCATCGCGATAGTCGCTATTGGAATTTTCAGCGAGCGGATTTGGTATCGGCATGGTTGGCCTTGGGTGATGAGTTGCCAGAAAACGGTTGCCTGAAAGTATTGCCGGGTTCACATCACTGGAGTATTGAAACTGACCAGCTTGATGTGCATCAGTTTCTCCGAACCGATATTACCAAAAATAAAAGCTTGCTCGACTGTGTGGTAGATGTTCCTTTGCATAAAGGTGATTTGCTGTTATTTCACAGCAATCTATTTCATGCGGCGGGGCGCAATGTTACAGATAAGACTAAATTTTCGATGGTGTTTACTTATCGCTCAGGTGATAACCCGCCCAAACCCAACTCGCGCTCTGCATCAAAAGAAGAAATTGCCCTGCAATAACATTTGCGCAATAAATAGCTCAAAAATAAAAAGGCGCGCTGTTAAGAAAATAACAGCGCGCCTTTTTATTGACTAAAACTACCGCCCTTAATTTTTATACCGCAGCGAGAGCTTGCTCCAGGTCTGCGAATAAATCATCGATATGTTCAATGCCGACTGACAAGCGAACGGTATCTTCACCTATACCGGATTGCGTTAACTCTTCTGGTGAAAGTTGTCGGTGAGTTGTCGATGCCGGATGTGTAGCGAGAGATTTTGCATCCCCAATATTTACCAAGCGGGTAAACAGTTGCAGCGCATCCAAAAAGCGTGCACCTGCCGCGCGACCATCATCGGCTTTTACGCCGAAGGTTAATAAGCCGGAGGCCTTGCCGCCAAGGTATTTGCGCGCGAGTTCATGGTAAGGATTATCGGGCAAGCCAGCGTAATTAACCCAATTTACTTTAGGGTGTTTTTGCAAATATTGCGCTATTTTCAAGGTGTTTTCGTTAATACGATCAAGCCTTAATGCCAGTGTTTCAATTCCCTGCAGAATCAAAAATGCATTGAATGGTGAAAGCGCGGCGCCAGTATTGCGCAGCGGAACCACACGTGCGCGACCAATGTAAGCAGCAGGGCCTAAAGCTTCGGTATAAACCACGCCGTGGTAACTCACATCAGGTTCATTCAAGCGTTTAAAACGTTCTTTGTGCTGCGCCCATGGGAACTTTCCTGAGTCCACAATCGCACCGCCAACTGTAGTGCCGTGGCCGCCGAGATATTTAGTAAGCGAATGAACAACAATATCGGCACCGTGTTCAATCGGGCGCAATAAATAAGGTGTTGCCACAGTGTTATCAACAATGAGCGGCACGCCGTGACGATGTGCAATTTCGGCAACACGCGCGATATCTGTCACATTGCCTTGCGGATTTCCGAGCGATTCTACAAAAATCGCTTTGGTGCGCTCATCAATTAAAGGTTCAAAGCTGTCAGGATTTAAATGATCAGCAAAGCGTGTAGTGATTCCATATTGCGGCAGCGTGTGCGCAAATAAATTATAGGTGCCGCCGTAAAGTGCCGTTGACGAAACGATATTATCGCCAGCTTCCGCAATTGTCTGGATCGCATAAGTGACAGCAGCTTGGCCTGATGCCAATGCTAACGCAGCGATTCCGCCCTCCAATGCGGCGATGCGTTTTTCCAGCACATCATTGGTTGGGTTCATGATGCGCGTATAAATATTTCCTGCGACTTTTAAATCAAATAAATCAGCGCCGTGTTGTGCGCTATCGAACGCGTAGGCCACAGTTTGGTAAATGGGCACAGCAACAGATTTTGTTGTTGGGTCTGGTGTGTAACCGGCGTGAACGGATTGTGTTTCGAATTTCCATTGGTCAGACATCTAAAGCTCCTATTATTTATTGATGTAGTTTATTGATGCATTTTATTGAAATAGTGGATTGGTGTTGTCGGATCATAGCGACAAAAAACCGAATATTGAAATCGATTAAACGCATAAGCTTATGTCCAAAGCTGTCGTTGTTTTCCCTCTGTGATAGGTTCATACCCAACCCTCTCTCATTCATGTTGAGTGGCGCCTCTAGTTGTTGCTTTTAATTATTATTTATAATATAAATAATATGTGTGGTGGGTTTGCCGCACAAACCGTCTATCTCGCCAATGCCGGGTTATCCGGTAGCTGTAGATAGGTGAGAGAACTCTTACATAACAATAATGGTGAACATCATGAAACTATCAAAATGGGCGATATCCGCCTTTGTAGCTGCTGCTTTTGCTTTTCCCGTCCTTTCCTATAGTGCCGCACCTATCAAGGGGGCTGATGTCAGTTGGATGTCTGAAATTGAGGCCAATGGCATCAGTTTTTATAACCGTAGCGGAGTGAAAAAAGACATACTCGCGATCATGAAAGAGCAGGGTATGACTGCTGT
Organism: Cellvibrio sp.; assembly: GCF_039207905.1. Classification (GTDB taxonomy): domain Bacteria; phylum Pseudomonadota; class Gammaproteobacteria; order Pseudomonadales; family Cellvibrionaceae; genus Cellvibrio. The sequence continues at coordinate 164,069 of NZ_JBCECX010000005.1, read as the reverse complement.
GCGCTTGCGTGTATGGGTTAATCCTGCCGATGGTTGGTATAGCGGCACGCAAGATGTAGTCGCAAAAGCCAAGCGCGCCAAAGCGGCGGGGCTGAAGGTGATGATCGATTTCCACTACAGCGATAGCTGGGCCGATCCGGGTAAACAAACCAAACCGGCGGCTTGGAAAAACTATACCTTCCAGCAATTGATGGATGCCGTATGGGGCTCAACCATCTACACCCTGCAAGCGGTTAAGGATGCGGGCGTTACTGTTGATTGGGTGCAAGTCGGAAATGAAACCAACAACGGTATGCTGTGGGATGACGGCAAAGCATCGAGCAATATGAAAAATTATGCCTGGCTCACCACGACGGGTTACAACGCAGCGAAATCTGTTTATCCCAGTACAAAAGTGGTGGTGCAGTTGGCTCAGTGCCCCGATAACGCCAAAGTCCGCTGGATCTTCGACGGCTTAAAAGCCAATGGCGGAAAATTTGATGTGATAGGCGCATCTTCTTATCCGACCAATGCAACTGGTTACACTTGGCAAACCGCAAACACCGCTTGCCTGAATAATCTCAACGATATGGTGTCACGCTATGCCGTGCCGGTAATGATTTCTGAAATTGGTGTGCCTTGGGATCACACTCAAGCACAAACAATTGTGAAGGATATGATTACCAAACTCGGTCAGGTTTCCGGTAGTAAAGGTTTGGCAATTTTCTATTGGGCGCCGGAGGCGCGCCCGGGTTGGAAAGGTTATACGCTCGGTGCTATGGATAATAACGGCAAGGCAACTGCTGTGTGGGATGCTTTTAAATAACGGACGCCCGAGCAATAAAAAGCCGCGCAAGCAAAAGTTTGCGCGGCTTTTTTTGATGGATAAATCGCCCTACGCGATAATAAGTGTTTTGTTTTGTGCATTTTTCGTTTTAAAACGAACAATTATTTCTTAAAAAAGGCTAATTCGGGTAAAAACTCTCTATTTTAGAGCGGCATAAAGATTGCTGTAACGCCAGTTATTCTCCCTTAGGAAATAGTCATGATGTTAACAATTCTAAAACGCATTAAACGCTTACTAATACTTCTCCCTCTGCTCGCATTCAATAGTCACGCAGCTCTTCCCATTGAATCCATAAAACTGCCGCCTGGTTTTGAAATCAGTATATTTGCCGAAGGCGTAACCAATGCGCGCTCATTGGTATTAGGTGATGCGCAAACGTTATTTGTGAGTACACGTAACGAAGGGAAGGTGTATGCGATCAAACATGATGGAACCAAAGCGCTTAAAGTGATTACGCTGGCATCGGGATTGAATCGTCCTAATGGAGTCGCTTTTCGCAAGGGCGCTTTGTATGTTGCCGAAGTCAATCGCATTTTGCGTTACGATAATATTGAAGCGCAGTTAGAGAATCCACCGAAGCCCGTTGTCGTCACTTCGCAATATCCAAGTGATGGTGCTCATGGCTGGAAATTTATTCGCTTTGGTCCTGATGGTTTGTTGTATGTTCCTATCGGAGCGCCTTGCAATATTTGTGAGCCGGGCGATCCCTACGCAAGCATCACTCGCATCAATGTAGATAAACCTGAATCAAAACCGGAAATTTTTGCGCGCGGTATTCGCAACACGGTTGGGTTTGATTGGCATCCACAAACGGGCGAGTTGTGGTTTACTGAAAATGGCCGCGACCATTTGGGCGATGATGTGCCGCCAGAAGAATTAAATCGCGCTCCTAAAGCAGGTTTGCATTTTGGTTATCCCTATTGCCACGGCGGTGATATCACCGATCCTGAGTTTGGCAGCAAACGCCAGTGCAAAGAATTTACACCACCAGAAGTAAAATTCCAGGCACACTCAGCTGCGTTAGGAATGCGTTTTTATACCGGCGCAGCATTTCCCGCTGAATATCGTAACCAAATTTTTGTTGCGCAACACGGTTCATGGAATCGCACTAAAAAAGTAGGTTACAAACTCGCGACAGTAAATACCGCTGTTAAAGGTGGAAAGCCGGAATACAAAGTATTTGCTGAAGGTTGGTTGAATGCCGATGACAGTGTGTGGGGCAGGCCGGTCGATTTATTGCAATTACCTGATGGATCGCTATTGGTATCTGACGATTATGCAAATGTTATTTATCGCATTACCTATAAGTCAAAATAAATATCGCTTTCAATATTAAGATAGCTTGTGGGTAGTATGAAATTATCAGGTTGGGAATATCCCAACCTGATCTGAAAAACTACTTCTTGCTGAGGCTAGCCAAGCCAGCTTGTGCAATTTGACCATCTTGTTGCGAGCTTGCACCACTCACACCGATTGCCCCCAGAATTTTGTTGTCCACTACGATTGGCAAACCCCCTTCAATCACCAATGCATCAGGCAAACTCAATACTACGTTGCGGCCACCAATCGCGGCATCTTCCAATGCTTTGGTTGGACGTTTGAAATTGTTGGCAGTACGTGCTTTGCGTGTCGCCACATCAACGCTTGCTAATTGGGTTCCGTCCAGTTTTTCCAGATAGGTAAGGGTACCGCTGGAATCCACAATGCTAATAACAACCGACAGGTTTTGCTTTTTCGCTTCTGCTGTAGCGGCGGCGGCAATTTTTTTAGCGGCATCAATGGTGATAGGAGCACCGTAGGTCAGTGTCTGTGCAAACAGGCTTGTAGATAAGGTGGCAGCAGCTCCTACAACCATTGTTAATAGCGCTTTTTTAGCAAACATAATATCTCCTGAAGATATGAAAAATTTTTAATGATGGAGATATAAATAAGGCAATTGGTATGCCATGGTCATATTACGGGGGCGGTGGGAAAGCAGTGTTTGTAAAGCAACAATAAGATAAATAAAGTTGTTTGTTTATACTTATCGAGTGATTGAATTTGTACAACAACATGCGAAATTTATAGGTGTTTTGATCGATATTTACACCTTTAACTGATTGGTACGAGCGTTGCAGTTACAACTATTGAAGCTGCAGATAATTCGTTATGTTGATACGACGATATAGGTTGTTGAGAACGTAATACTGCTAGCACCGGAAATTACTTAATCAGGCATCAAGGTAAATTAGATATGAAAAAAATATTCGCTGTACTGTCGTTTCTCGCTTTTATTGTAGTTCCCACCGCATTTGCACAAACAAATGCAGGTAACAAACCTGCTGTTAAATACAAAACTCCTGAGTTGACCGTTGCACAAATCGATCAATGGTTGGCGAAACCTGACCAGGTGTTGGTACTGGATATTCGTCGTCCTGATGAATTAATTACCTTTGGTAGCTTCCCGGTGTTTTTAAACATCCAGTATGTTGATTTGGAAAAAAACCTTGCTTACATTCCAAAAGATCGCAGCATCATTACCGTATCTAACCACGCCGGCCGCGCTTTTGCTGCAGGTGATTTGTTAACCAGCAAAGGTTACAAAGTAATTGGTGCTGCTGGCTCAGAAAATTATGAGCAGCAAGGTGGTAAGGCCGTTACCAAAATCCAAAAGCCTGCACCAAAGCCGGTTGCTGCTAATCAATAATTGGTTATCAGCAATGGTTAATTAGTATTTTTCTAGAATCAATCAGGTTGTATCAGTCTGTAACATTCGATTGCAATACTTTTGCCGGTCACTAGTATTACACATGCATCCAAAAGGAGATGCATGTGTAATCAACAGAGGACCAGTAATGAAACCAATAATATATTCTGCAATTTTTGCCACTTCCAGCTTTGCTCTAGCTCCCTTCGCTGCTTCAGATACCTATCGAAACGAAATTTATGCTACCTACAGTGAATTGGATGAGGTGGATGAATATTCAATCAATTTACAAGGAAAACACTATTTTTCTGCGGTTGACACAACAGGTCTACCACTTGCAGAGGCCGCTTTTTTGCAAAAGTCCAGTTCGGTGACATTGGCTGCCAGTAATAATAATTACAAATCAGATAATTATGAAAATGATACCTACGCTCGTAGCTTGAATGTTAATTACTTTATTCCCAATAGCATCTTTTTTGTTGGCGCAGGAGTGAGCCAGCAAAAACATAACATCCACAATTTTGATGGAGGGGATGATGCTGGCGTATATGACTATTCTACTGATTGGGGGTCAAATCTAAACGCGAGAATTGGTGTTGCGCCTATTGAGGGCTTACAGATTTGGTCGGACTTTTATGAGAATTCCGATATCTCCGATTACTGGAATTTAAGTGCTAAATATGTAAAACCGCTGAGCAACGAGCGTGCTGTCAGTACCGAAGTATATTATTCAGATAATGATTATGGCCCTAGAACCGTCATAGTTAGCGCTGATTATTATTTTACTCATCGCTTTAGTGTCGGTGTTGGTGCTGCCCGCTTTATGTATGATGGCGACTATCGCGATGATACAAATAGTTATCATGTGCGCGCACGACACTTCGTGACTGAAAATATCAGTGCTGATTTAACTTACTTTTCATCTGACTACTCAGACAGTTGGATGATTGGTGGAACATTCAGGTTTTAATTTTTGACCGTGGGCTTGCTTAGAAATAACTAATTCAGAAATAGCTACTGGCTTTCGATTGTTTTTCGAAAGCCAGTATTTTTTTGATGAAGAGAAATCGACTGCTGGTTTAAATAGTTTCTAATTGAACGATTGAAGATGCTTTTTGGTGTAGCCTGGTTGTTTCTCGCACTGCATCGCTAATGCGAGCGATAGTTGTATCTTTAGTTAATACATAATGAGTGAAATCACTTGCTTCGCTGTAAACTCCTGTCGGAGCCACAAACGCCCCAAGGCTGCTAAATAATGGCCGAAGGTGGCTTTCCACTACCAGCGCATGATGGGCGCTAGCGCCATTAGCAGCGATGATCACCGTTTTGTGCTCAAGGCCTTTGCGTTTTATCAAATCAAAAAAATGCTTGAACAAACCCGGGTAAGCCGCGTTATAAATGGGGGATGCGACTACCAAAATATCGGCTTTTCCACTAACTCCAACAATGACAGGGCTTCGCTGGATAACTGTTCGCGTGATAAAACTGCACCAAATTGACTGGCCACTTGTGCAAAATCGATCAGGGTTTTCTGCGCATTAGCTACTGCAGAATTTTCTTTTGATGTTGTATCAAAACCTTTCAAAATTGCTTCCACGAGCGCGAGTGTGCGCGATGGTGTACTCAAACCACCGGAAAAGCCAACTATATGCATAACATAATTCCATACAATCGAACCTCGATATTAATGAGGTTCGATCAAATAATTAACACGAAAAATGGTTTACCAATAGCGCAAAGATTATTCGTAACGACTGGCAGGACGAGTTAAACCAAGTCTATCGCGCAGCGTTGTGCCTTCGTATTCAGTCCTGAACAATCCGCGCTTTTGCAGCTCCGGTACTACCAAATCGGCAAAATCGTTCAAACCACTTGGCAGCATAGGTGAGAGCACATTAAAGCCATCGGCAGCACCTTGCTCAAACCATTCTTGCATTACATCGGCAACCATTTCAGCTGTGCCAATGACTACGTTGTGTCCACGACCACCGGCGATGCGGGTATAGAGTTGGCGAATAGTGAGGTTGCCATCTTTTGCTAAACCAGTGAGCAATGCCTGGCGGCTGCGCTGACCGGTTTCGGTAAGCGGTAATTCGGGTAATGGTTCGTCGAGTGAATAACCGCTCAAATCGAAATTGCCGATCATGCGCCCGAGCAAAGCCAGGCCTGCTTCAGGTTCGATGAGTTGTTGCAGCTGTTCGAATTTTTCTTGCGCCTCTTTTTCGGTCTTGCCAACAACAACATAAATTCCGGGCATAATTTTTACAGAATCAGGATCGCGACCAAATTGTGCCGCGCGGTTTTTAATGTCGCGATAAAAATCCTGTGCTGGCGCAAGGGCAGGGTGCGCAGTAAATACTACATCGGCAGTGCGTGCGGCGAGTGTGCGACCAGCTTCAGAGGAACCAGCCTGGACAACTACCGGTCTACCTTGCACGGGGCGCGCAACGTTAAGCGGGCCGCTGACATTAAAATGTTTTCCCGTATGGTTTAACACATGCAACTTTTGTGGGTCGTAATACTGGCCAGTGGTTTTGTTGCGGATAAATGCATCGTCATCCCAGCTATCCCATAATCCACTAACAACTTCAAAAAACTCTTCTGCGCGCTCGTAACGCTCTGCGTGGGCAAAATGTTCGGCACGGCCAAAATTGGTAGCTTCTGCAGCGGCGTCGGAGGTAACCAGATTCCAACCCACGCGGCCATTACTTAAATAGTCAAGCGACGCGAATTTACGGGCTATATGGTAGGGCTCATTAAAACTGGTGGTTTGTGTGCAAATCAAACCTATGTGTTCGGTTACGGCTGATAGCGCAGCCATCAGTGTGAGTGGTTCAAAATAATCGGTACGTGCAACTTTGTCGGCACCTTTACCGAGGGTAACGGCCACGTTATCGGCAACGAATACCGCATCAAATAAAGCGCGCTCTGCTGTTTGGGCGAGATTTTTATAATGCGCGAAATTCAGGCCGCTATCAGCGGGTACGTCAGGGTGACGCCATGCGCCGACATGATGTCCGGTGGGAATTAAAAATGCGCCGAGCTTAATCTGGCGCGGTGTGGTTTGTTGTTCAGTTGTTGAAGAAGTCATAGCAATCCCGATTGGTTGAAAAGATTATTTGTAAAATGATTGTTCACAAAAAATCTTGTAGTGATGTGCCCCGTGGCCTTTATCAGCAAGCGGAGTGAAAATAGAATTTACCGCGCGGTAAATTCTATTTTCTTGCTTAAAGTCAATTGTTGAACATTCCTTGTAAAGTATTAATGATCAAAGCTTAAAAATCCCAACGTGCATTTACGCCGAAGTAGCGTTCGTCATCGCGCGGTACTGCGCGATAAAGGCCACCATTAGCTTGTTGCAGGAAGGCTGCATAAGATTCGTCAGCAAGGTTTTTGCCGAGTAACGCAACACGCCAGCCTTTATCCGGATCAGATAACGCAATACTTGCATTCCAAATGCCGTAAGAATCCTGGATTGTGTCTGGTGTTTGGCTCAAGTCGTATTGCACTTCGCTTTGCCAGTTGTAGTCGGTACCCAAATCGATAATCAAACCGTTGCCCAGTTCGATAGCATAGTTGGCTTGTAAGCTACCTTTAACGTCCGGTGAAAAAGGCAGCGGTTTACCATTTACACTCGCAGCAGCAATTTGTGCTGGTGTTAAACCGGAAGGGATTTTGAATTCATCAATACGTGCATCGATTTTTGCGATTGCACCAGATAGCGTAAATTGCGGAGTAATTTTCGCTTCAAAATCTACTTCTACACCTTTTGATGAAACTTCACCGGCATTAATTAAACGAGTAACTACTGTGCCGCCAACTACATCGCGGAAATTAGCTTGGTAGTTGTCGTAAGTCGTATCGAATACCGCCGCATTAAAACGCAAGCGATTATCAAACAACGTGGATTTCAAACCCAGTTCAAATGAGTCTGATGTCTCTGGCGCAAGAGGTAAGTAATCACCATTTACGGCGGCGGCGTTGAAGAACACGTTGTAAGCCGGGCCTTTATAACCTTGTGAATAAGTGAAGTAAGTGAGCACGTCTTCAGTCAAATCAAATTGCACGCCTGCACGACCGGATACTTCATCTTCACTGGTGCTACCTGAGCCTGATTCCGCAGGGCGGATTCCCGCTTGAGATGCAGTTGAAGTAGAAACCCGCGCGTGAGTAAATTCGATATCGTCATTGGTCCAGCGCAATCCCACTAAGCCGCGGAAACGATCAGTAAAATTAAATGTGGTTTCACCAAATGCTGAATAACTGGTGGTTTCCACGCTGAAATCTGCCACACCTGTGTGCGGTACACCTGCAACAGTGATGATATCGCGACGATAGGTTTGATCATCTTCCGTCGTCAGATAATAAAGTCCGGCAACATACTCAACAAAATTTCCTTTCGGTGATGACAAACGCAATTCTTGCGAAAGTTGATTGAAATCTACATCGCCACGGTCGTGAGATTGCACTTGCACATTTGGAATGACCGCAGACAAACGATCACCATCTTGAATTTGGGTGTTTTCCCAAGTGCGATACGCCGTGATTGAAGTCAATGTATGTTCACCAAGGCTCCAATCCAATTGCGCAGACAGGCCCTGGTTTTCATCTTCTACATGGGTTTTCAAGTTATGGTTGATTTCGCGATTTTCTTCACTGGCAACAACAGGTGAACCACCAGCAACAATGGCAGGGTTTGTTGGGGTAACGGTACCAGTTGGATATGCAGCGGTACTGTTGCGATAGAGAACGCCGACTGGGATAGTGTCATCGGATTTGAGATGGTCAGCAGCCAATGTGATTTTTAAATCATCAGTAGGCGTTAATACTAATTTTCCGCGAACACCTTTTTTGCTGTAACCATTCACCTTGTCGCCGTTGAAAACGTTAGTGACGTTGCCATCGTAATCACCCCAGAGCACAGCGAGTGATCCACGCGCGCTATCGTTTAATGAACCGGAAATTCCGGCACTGATACGTTTTTCATCGCCACCACCGAAGTAAGAGGTATCGATAAAACCAGTGGTATCCGCAGTGGGTTCTTTGGTCACAATGTTGAGCACACCGGCCGATGCATTTTTACCAAAGAGTGTGCCTTGTGGTCCGCGCAATACTTCAATGCGTTCGATATTAAATAAATCCAATGTTGCTTGACCTGCGCGCGCATACACCACGCCATCAATGACTGTTGATACAGTGGGTTCAACACCGGGCGATGTAGAAATAGTACCTACGCCGCGCACAAACAGTGATGCATCTTTATTTGATGCGTTAGTGCGGAAGTTTAATGTAGGAACAACGGCAGCGATGGTAGCGACGCTATTGCGATTGGTTTTCGCCAGCTCATCACCTTTTAATACTGATACCGCAACCGGTACAGTTTGCAGCGATTCTGCGCGGCGAGTAGCCGTTACTGTTACGGTTTCCAGTTTGGTGTTATCAGTAACCGGGCTGTTGTTCGGATTGCTGGTTTGTGCAAATGCGATACCTGGCAGTGTTGCGGCAATGGCAGTAGCCAGTGCTAAAGGGCGTAAGCGAAAATTAATAACTCTTTGCGATGAAAAATTGCGATGACTCATGATATCTCCCAAAGCGTTAACATTTTTTTTGCTAACGCATAACTAGTGGTGAATGCAAAACTGATCGTCGTGGTGTGGCCGCGATGCTTCCCGCACGGCGAGGCTTTAGTGTGGTTAGCCTTTCATACCGCCAGCGGTGAGATTGCCGACCAGCCGTTGCTGGGAAAGGGCAATCAACACCACCAAGGGCACAATGCCCACGATCAGTGCTGCTGAAATAAGTGGCCAAGGAAATGTAAATTCGCCTTGGTAGAACAAAATTCCCACAGGTAGGGTTCGGTTTTCAGGCGCGGCATTCAGTACCAGCGCGAATAAAAATTCATCCCAAGCGTTCACAAAGGCCAGGGTGCCGGCGGTAATCACACCGGGTAAGGAAAGCGGGAGCACAATACGCCAGAGCGCGCCGAGGCGGCTGCAGCCGTCGAGCATTGCTGCTTGTTCAAGGCTTTCGGGTAGACTTTTGAAAAAAGCCACCAGCACTAAAATGCATACCGGTAAACTCAACACAGCATTCGGCAAAATCAATGCGAGCCAGGTATTTAATAAGCCCAGTGCGCGCATCATTTCAAATAGCGGCACTTGTAATGTTGCAGGTGGGCACATGGCGAGTGCGATTAGTCCCACTAACAATAATCCCGCTTTGGGTAATGCGAGGCGTGCAAACGCGTAAGCAGCGCCGATGGAAATAACGAGAGCTAACAAGGCTGATAACAATGCAATCGCCAAACTGTTGCCGAGAAATAACAACAAAGGTTGTTGGCTAAACGCTTGCTGATAATTTGCCAGCGATGCGTTTTCCGGCAGCCAGGTGATGGGTGTTGCTGCCAGTTCCACTTCAGTTTTCAATGAGGTGAGAAAAATCCAGATCACGGGAAATAATCCGTTGATCAACACAATCGCCAATATCGCCCACAACAATAAACGGGCTGAAAATTGCGGAACGAATTTAGTTGTGCTCATCACACACTCCTCCGCAAATGTTTCAGGTAGGGCAGGCTGATAATCAGCGACATTAAAAACAGCAACACGGCTAACGATGATCCATAACCAATATCCAGATATTCCATGCTCACAGTATTCACTAGCATCGCCAATGTTTGCGTTGCCTGACCGGGACCGCCTTGAGTCATTGCATAGGGGATATCAAATGTTTGCACTGCGCTCAGCGTGCGGAAAATCAGTGCAACCACAATGGCTGGCATCAACAAAGGGAGAGTGATATGGCGGAAGCGTTGCCAACGGCTCGCACCTTCCAGATCAGCTGCCTCGTATAAACTCTGTGGAATAGTTTGCAAACCCGGCAATAAAATCAGTGCAACAAATGATGAGGTTTTCCAGGTGACAGCAACCGCGACGGTAAAAAATGCCCAGCCCGGTGAAAGTAGAAATGCAACAGGTTGGTAACCGAAGCGGCGCAACAGATCATTCACCACACCGTAATCGCTGTGAAAAAACCACGCGAAAATCATTCCGGTAAAGCTCATCGGCAATACCCACGGCAGTAGCAAGGCCAAACGAATTGGCCAGCGCCAACGGAAATTAATATTGCCTGCGAGTGCTAACAATAATCCTAATACCAAGGCACCCGGCACAGTAATCAGTGTGAGTGCAAGGGTGACAAAAAAAGCAGAGCGCACATCGCGGTCTTCCAATGCGTAGAGATAGTTTTCAAAACCGATAAATATTCCCGGCGCTTGATCGGTAAGACGCAAGCTGAAAAAACTATCGTAAAAAATTCGTCCTAATGGATAAGCTACCAGTGAGAGCAATAAAATTACTGCTGGTGTAACCAGTGCTAACCCGAGCCAGCGATCGCTGCGGCGCAATGAATTTGAATTAACGAGGCGTGCGCTGATCATGGCTGCACATCTCCCGTTTTAGTTGTAGCTGAGCTGCGCAGAATGCGGGTGAGACGACGCTCGATATCGTTCACACCTTCACTTACACTCATCGAGCCGCCCAATACGGCAGATGTTGCCGAACGAACTGCATTGGATACTTCTGCGTAGCGCGGAGTTACCGGGCGTGATTTGGCGGTGAGCAAAACGGGTTCGGCAAACGGCAGCCAGGGAATCTGCGCGTTCAATGTTTCATCGCGATACAGTGCGGTGCGTGTTGGCAATAGTCCGCCTTTTAATGCGAGATAAGTAGACACTTCAGTTGAGCCTAAATAACTCACCAGTGCAGCGGCTTCTGCCTTGTGACGGGAAAATGCGGACACCGCCCATTGATAGCCACCGATGCAACTCGCGTGTTCGCCGCCGGTAATTTTGGGCAAACGAATAACGCCGACATTGTTGCGCACGCGTGAATCAGCATCGCGCTGGAATCTGTCCCAAGCAAAGCCCCAATTGATGGCGAAGATCGCTTTGCCAGCTTTGAAATCATTTAAGGTATCGCCGGTTTTAATTTCGGCTACGGTTTTTTTGATAACACCTTGTGCAACTAGATCGCGCCATAATTGAAACCCGTTAGTGGCATGTGCGCGGTTAAAACTCAGGTGCCCATCGTGATCAATCACATCAGAACCTTGGCTCCAATAAGGCAGCAGGAATGTGCAAACTGCGCCTTCAATCGGTGCGCCCTGAATCGATAAACCTTGCAGGTTTGCATCATTATTGGCAGTAAGGATTGTGCGCGCTGCGCTGGCTAATTCTTCCCAGGTTTCAGGCGGAGTAATGCCATGCTGCTCAAGTAAATCCTTGCGGTAATACATGAACATCGCATCGCTATAAGCTGGTAGCGCGACAAGACGATTACCAAACCAATTGGCTTCGCGATAAACGGGTAAATATTCGGTAAATAATTGTTCCGCGTTAGCGCCCAGATAATTGTTCAGCGGCTCAGTCCAGCCGGCAGCTGCAAATTGCGCAGGGCTGGTGATATCCAGAATAAAGGCATCGTAAGTGGAGTCTTTGGCGTTGAGCAGGGTGGTTAAATATTTGCGCTGTAATTCAGCAGTCGCGCTGCCTACACTGATTTGGATGTGCACACCGGGATTTTTTTCCTGGTAATCATCCAGCAGCTTGCGCAATAAATCGGGGCGTGTGGTATTACCGCCAGCAAATAAACGTAATTCGATGGGTGCATCGGCTGCACTCACTAACCAGCTTGTAGTTACTAGTGCAAGCGCGAGCAATGATTTAATCAATTGCAACTTCATCAGGCTTGCGCCTCTGCAGAAGTGGCATCATTGGAAAATTGCAACGCTAAATTCACGCGCGTTTGCGGATCAAACCAATGCAGGCGTTGATTATCCACGGCGATAGGCAGCGTAGTTGCCGTTGCTAAATTGCGATCCGCTGCCCAGCGGCCAGTCACTTGTTGACCGTGTACAGTCAAGGTCACAATTGTTTCTGCACCGAGCGGCTCAATCAATAAGATGCAAGCGGTAATTGTTTCTGTTTGGTCTTGCGCACGTAAAATAGCTTCCGGGCGCAAACCAACCACTATCTCATCACCCTGATACGCAGAAAATTCTGCTGGCAGTAGCAGGAATAAATCGCCCAGTAAAACACCGCGAGCACCGGCTTGTTCACGCAGTGGTAGCGTCAATAAATTCATTTCTGGCGAGCCGATAAAACTGGCCACAAACGTAGTTGCTGGCTCGTTATAAATTTCATCGGGCGTGCCGTATTGCTCGACTTTGCCATTCGCCATAACTGCAATGCGATCAGCTAGCGTCATAGCTTCGATTTGGTCGTGCGTAACATAGAGCGTGGTAATACCAAATTGCTGATGCAATTTTTTAATTTCCACGCGCATTTCGTTACGCAGTTTTACATCGAGGTTGGAGAGTGGTTCATCAAATAAAAACAAGCGCGCATGGCGGGCGAGGGCGCGGCCAATAGCGACACGCTGGCGTTGTCCCCCGGATAATGCTGCCGGTTTACGCGATAAAAATTCGGTGATTTGTAATTGCGCCGCAACTTCGTTAACGCGACGTTCAATCTCATCTTTTGCCGCCCCGCGTACGCGCAAGCCGAAAGCAATGTTCTCGAAGACAGTTTTATGTGGGTAGAGTGCGTAATCCTGAAACACCATGGCGATATCGCGCTCGCTCGGTGGCAGGTCATTAACCGCTTGGTCGCCGATAAGGATTTCGCCTTCGCTCACGCTTTCCAGTCCAGCCACCATCCGCAACAAAGTGGATTTCCCGCAGCCAGACGGGCCAACCAGCACTACAAACTCACCGGCGTTGACTTCCAGATCTACGCCCGCCAAAGTCTGGCGTTCGCTGTCGTAGCGTTTGCCTAATTCACGCAATGAGAGGGGGAAACGCTCACCATTAGTGTTCAAGGCAGTTTTAAGTGCAGCTGATTTAGATGCGCCGGTATTGGGCGTGCTCACCGCCTCGTTTTCATAACTGGCGGATTCAACTACCGCATCGGGGCGGGAGAACAAGCTGAAGCTGGAAATGATGTTGGAGATACTCATGCGCAATACTTTTCTTGTTACCGGTAACATTTGCGCAATATAATGAATGGCACTTAAGTTTCAAAAGAATACTTGGTTATCCTTATATACGATAAAAGCATATGTCAGAATCCACCGAATTCTCAGCCGAACTCTCTAACGAGTCGCCCAAAGAAACACCTACCCGCAAGCGCCGTAGCAATGCGGGTCGCACTACTATCCGTCAGGTCGCCAACCATGTCGGCGTTTCGGCAATTACCATTTCCCGCTACTTCAAGCAGCCAGACTCTGTTTCAGAGGAGCTGCGTGCGCAGATTGCCGCTGCCGTTGCCGAGCTGGGTTATGTGCCCAATCTGGTTGCGGGTGGTTTGGCGTCAGCCAGCTCGCGTATCGTAGGGATGGTGATTCCCAATATCTCCGGTCCGATCTTCGCCAATACCATCCAGAGCGTGAGCGATATCCTCAACCAGAACGGCTATCAGCTGATGCTGGCATCGAGTTATTTCTCACCCGAGCAGGAAGAGAATGCGGTGCGCAGCTTTCTCGGCTGGTCGCCCGCCGCGCTGGTGCTGACGAGTTATTTCCATACCGAGGCAACGGAAAAGATGATCGCGCAAGCGGGCATTCCGGTGGTGGAAACCTGGGATTTGCAAACAGAGCGCGCACCGATCCAAGTCGGTTTTATGCACGAAGACGTAGGCCGCATGGCCGCGCGTTATCTTATCGACAAGGGCTATGAGCGCATCGCTTTCGTTACCAATAGCATCGTAGGCGACTTCAGCGCATTGGAGCGTCGCGATGGCTACGTTGAAGTAATGCAACAGCACAATCGCGAAAGCCGCGCCTACACACCTAAAGCACAAGCACCATTAGAAGCGGGCGAAGAAGCATTTAAAGCCTTGATACAGTGCGATAATCCTGCCGATGCGATCATCTTCGCCAACGACAACCTCGCTTGCGGTGCATTACTTGCCGCCCAACGCGCCGGAATAAAAATACCCACCCAATGCGCAATCGTCGGCTTTGGCGATTACGCCATCGCTGATAAACTCTACCCAAGCCTCACCACCATCCGCCCACCCGCAACAGAAATCGGCGCAGTCGCCGCACGCAGGATTCTGGAGTTGGTCGGTGCTTTGCCAGAGCCAGAAGAATCACCCGAGCATTTTCATTTGCAGTGTGAGTTGATTGAGCGGGAGAGTAGTTGATTTCGTTGCTGGATTAAAAAAGGAATAGAGTTTATGAAAAGTATTTCGTTTTCAAATTTCCATATATATTTATCCGTTGTTTTATATATCTCTGCATTGTTTTTTCCTGCATGTTATTTAGGTGAATCCCGACAGCCTCAGAATTCAATGGAGCTTTTGGCAAGCGGCGCACTAGGCATATTTACAGGGGTCTTTAGTTGGTATGCGAATCCGTTATATTGGATGGCTCTTGGTCAGTACAACAGAGCTCGTACGATAATGTTTTGCGTTTTCGCCCTTCTATTTGCAATGAGTTTCATCTTCGATAAAAGAGTTGCCCCTCCTGATCTGGATTTTCAGGAGGATGTTACGTCATTGGGATGGGGGTACTTTCTTTGGGTTTTATCGATAGCTGTTTTATTGTTCGGTCAGGCGGTGAGATTTTCTGGAATGCCATCCTTTCTCATTCCCATATCAATAATTATTCCAATGTATGTGGGATATAATTTGATATATAACTATTACTACATCGGTAAGGAATCACAATATTTAATTCAATCTGAACGCAATCGTATTTATGATCTTGAGTGTAAAGATGCACGTACAGAAGTATTTTCTTCTGCAGATAATGTGGAGAGCATATATTTGAATGATTTTGTTCAGGAGTACCAAAGAAATTTTTTCTGGTGGAAAAAGACCTCGGGAGGATTTTCCATTCCTGCATATGTTAATAGTGGTTATTTGATTTTTGGTGAGGAGGATAATTACACTTATACTGATAAAAATCCCGAAAAAAATACTCCTTACGTTAGGTATTCATCTAAGAAATATAATCACGTCAATGAAATTAAAAGCGATATTGCTATATATATTGAAAGAAAATCCTACTCTAAAAAGGTTAATCTGATTGTTGAGTCTGCAACCGTTGAGGATCTTCGTAAGGGTGAGGTTTTGGTTACATCGAAATATGTCTACGATGAACATTCGCGAAGGTTATGTGGTGCAACTGGCTGGGGTGAGTATTCACTTGAGAATGTGATAGTTAAAGCATTGGGATTGAGAAGACAATATCCATCAATCTATCAATAATTGAATTTCAATGGGGTGAATTTGTATGAAAACAAAACAATACGAACAATTGCTCAAAATACTGAAAGCCCGCTTTGAGAAAAACACCAATCGCCATAAAGGCATCGATTGGGACAAAGTGCAAGCACGCTTGGAAGAAAACCCTAAAAAACTTAAATCATTAAACGAAATGGAAGAAACCGGCGGTGAGCCGGATGTGGTTGGGTTTGACAAAAAGACGGGCGAATTTATTTTCTTTGATTGCTCAGCGGAAACCCCAAAAGGTCGCAGAAGCATTTGTTACGACCGGGAAGCGCTTGATTCAAGGAAAGAACATAAACCAGCCAACAGTGCTATCGATATGGCCACTGCTATGGGTATTGAGCTTTTGACAGAAGAACAGTATCGCGAACTACAAACGCTAGGTGAGTTTGACCTAAAAACTTCCAGCTGGGTTAAAACACCCGCAGAGATTAGAAAGCTTGATGGCGCACTTTTTTGTGATCGTCGTTATGACCACGTATTTGTTTATCACAACGGTGCGTCTTCCTATTATGCGGCAAGAGCATTTCGTGGAGTATTACGAGTTTAACGATGTGGTTTGTAACAGTGTGTTTCAGATGGGAAATTGAAAGAGCGTTGCGCGGTGTCTTTAGTTATCCTGAGGGATTACGAAACCTCATGTGGAGGAAGGATTGAAATGGACACTAAAATGAAAAGAATAATAACTCCGATATTACTTGTGTTGTTCTTAATGATCTCGGGCTGCCAATCAACTGCGGAATCCCTAGGTAAAACTCCGCCGCAAGAATATATCGAAGTTGTACAGGATGGCACGTCGGTAAATGTTGAAGAGGAGTTGAAAGCATCGGGTGCCGATTATGTATGTAAGGAGCTATATTTCGGAGCAGGGTCGTCTAAAAATCGTAGAGCTTGTTTTGTTAAAGCACCTGATCCAAGCTTGTATGAAGTACTGCAAGTCAAGCTGGAAGATCTTCCTCTCGCAATAGTGAAAGATACAGGTGTGATTGTCCTGGGTATTGGCGAGATGGCTATTAGCTGCATTATGAGCGGTGCTTATATCCCAAGATGAAAATTTTTATTTCACATCCTATCACTAGTTGGTGAATATTTTGGAATTCATATATTAAAAATCATTTTTCGAAATTATAAAATACTTTTCAGTCTGATTTAGGTTTCCACATTAAGGAAATTATTTTTTCTTAATGCTTTCATTTGTACTGCATTATAATCAGCAGTGGTGTTTAAAATGTCACAATTAAGTGTTTATTTTTCTGCATGCTAGCGCTAAGTTAGCTAACTATCGAAGATAAAAAAAGATCTGCGCCATGCCTCCTTATCTGTTCTATCGGAACAAGACGACCCTTGTGCTATTTGATCTTGTTTTCTATGCGGTTTTATTATTTTTATAAAACCTTTCTATATTTTTATCCTTTTCTTAATTTATATCGATGTCCTTTTTGAGGGTGTGGCTAGGTTATTGCTATTGATTAATTCTGTATTTTTAACAGATTGAGTCAACTTTTTAGCGAAAAACCTGGGGAATTTTGTGCACTCTGATGTGGTGTTTGTAAATAAGGGATTTGGCATTTTTGAGGCTTTCGAGGGAAGTGCTACCTTTAGGCGTAATGTCGAGCTAATTATTGCAAGTCTCCTATTTTTGATGCTTGTATTTACCTTATGTAACTATTGGCCGATAGACATATGGCGACAGGACTCTATGTACTACGTGGACTCTTACGCGGACAAGTTGTCGGAAGAGGGGCGCTGGATCAATTATTTTTTGTTTGATTGTTTGCGTCTTGTCCCAGGTCAGGTGGCGATCTGGCTGAGTTATTTAGGCGTTGTTACTTTTGGGTATGGAGTTGCCTATAACTATACCGGCGAACACAGGTTTTCATTAATATTCGGCCTATTGATTTGCCAGATTCCAGTAATTCCGGTGCAGTTGCAATGGCCAGAAACATTGGTGTCAGGCTTTTTACTGCTAGGTTTTGCTTCGCTGCTAGCTAGATTTATATCGATATATGTTTTCTTTCCTTTAATGGCGGTACTGCTTTTCGGTACGTTCAGTGTATTTTATTTCGTATTACCCCTGCTTTTTTTGAAGGATCTTGATTATAAAAGAGCAGTGCTTGTATTTTTCCTGTGGATCTTAGCCTTTTGTTTTGGTTATCTGATCACCAATTTGATCGTATGGCAGTTGACGGGTAATAGTATCCAAGTTGCAGAGTGGCGTAATCCGAATTACATAACTGATTTGGCGAGCCTTGCTGAGAATCTCCAACGAATATATCTGGCCATGTCATCTCAGCTATTGCGGATTAGTCTGGTGTTGATCAGTGTGTTGGTTATTGCCGTTATTAGTTGGGGGATCTATTCCTCTATTGTTTTGCGCTCCCAAATAGTGATGTTGTTGGGAGCTTTTTGCGCATCTGGCGTTTATTTGTCCACACTGCCTTTAGGTATATACATTCAGGAGCGTACGCTAACCCCGGTCTTTATTGGTTTGATATCCGCATTTTTATTGCGAAAGTATTCCAGTAATTATATGGCGTTAATTGGACTAAGCCTTATTTTTTTATTGGGGCTGAGAATGTCAGTTCTTACCAATAATGGTATTGATTGGTATCGTGCTAATACAGAAAGTATGAAAGAAGAGTTTTCCCAGCTTTTACCTTATGATCCAAAAACAGTACAGCGTTTGTTCGTTGTTGCAGAGATGAGTGAATCACAAAAAGTTTTCCTTAAGTTCAATTTGGAGCACGGAATACGTGGAAGATTCTCAGAGGGCTTTGCGCCGCCGATGTATTGGTTGCCAGTGTTGAAAAATATGGGATTTAAGGATTTTCGCGTCTGTACTAATTTGGAAGGGTGGGACTGCGATTATATAAAACCTTTTTATGAAAAACGCTTTTCCTATGAATTGCCTTCAGGGATATTTACTGCCTGGAAAATTAATGATCATGATGTGATATTAACGATAAATCCGGGTTTTTTAAAATCACCATTACCAGAAAAGTTACTGCCTTAATAAATAACGCTCCAAATAAAACACTACGGCTATTAAATTAATTTAAGTAAGAGCTGAGAATATGAGTAGTGTTTTATTATTCAATGCTCAAATGAATCTGCTTGGGGGGGACGCAACAATATCCAGCATCCTTGCTGCTTGCTTCATTTTTTAGTGCTAATAACACCATGTCGATCCGCTTGCAATGTGCCGTCCACTACGTGTGTGTTGGCTTCTTGCGGAATAACCAGCATGGTTTTATTCCAGCTTTCCCACTGCTGTTTAAGCTCATTAAATTTTTCCGGATTACGCTCGGCGTAATTGGCGCGTTCACGCACATCTTCTGCAAGGTTAAATAAAAACTCGTTATTGGCGATCTTTAAATATTTCCAATCACCTGAGCGTATGGCGCGTTGGTTATTGCCTTTGTAGCGCCAAAAAAGTGTACGTGGTTTAACGGGCTGCGCGCCGAACAGGATGGGCAACAAGTTTTCGCCATCGCTTGGATAGGCTGGGTCAGGTGCACCTTCTGCGGCGGATAACAGCGTGGGCAGCCAATCCATGGTAATGGCGACCTGTTCAGAGACTTGCCCACTTTTAATTGCTGCTGGCCAGCGAACGATGGCCGGAACGCGTATGCCACCTTCAAGTAATTCAGTTTTTTGGCCGGTAAATGGCCAGGTATCGGAGAAGCGTTCACCACCATTATCACTGGTAAAGATAACAATAGTGTTTTTCGCGAGGCCATTGGCATCGAGTGTTTTCAATACACGACCGACAGCTTCATCCAATGACTTAACCATTTTGGCGTAAGTTTCAAGGCTGCCGCCTTCGTAATGGAACAGGCTTTTAATTTCTTGTGCGACGGCTTCATCTTCCGGTCCTTCCCAAGGCCAATGAGGTGCGGTGAAATGCAGCGATAACAAAAAGGGATTTTTTTTGTCATGGGTTTTGATGTAATCAACTGCACGGTCTGCGATCAGGTCAGTGTAATAGCCCACTTTTTCCACTGGTACTTCGCCTTCAAACAATCCTTCTTTTGCATCGGGGCCGACATTGGTTTTATGCGTGAAATAATCGAGCGCGCCACCGTAGTTACCAAAAAATGTATCGTACCCGCTTTTGAGAGGGCCAAAAGTAGGTAAGGAGCCGAGGTGCCATTTACCAAAGAGCGCCGTTTTATAACCCTGTTTTTTCAGTAGTGATGGCAGGGTCGGATGATCTACCGGCAAACCAATATTGTTGTTCGAACTGGAGAGTGGCTCTTCTAATCCACCGCGTAAGCGATATTGATAGCGGCCGGTAATCAAACCAAAACGTGTTGCAGAACATACGGCAGAGTTGGCATAAGCCTGGGTGAAGCGCACACCTTGTTTGGCGAGTTTATCCAAATGCGGTGTTTCAAAATGGCGTTGCCCATACACACTTAAATCGGCATAGCCGAGATCGTCGGCAAGGATAAAAATAATATTTGGTTTTACGGCGGTCTTTGCATAAGCCCATTTGCCGCCAAGCAGGCCGGTTGCGGCCAGGGATGCGGCAGACACTTTTGGTATGCGTGAAATAAAAGAGCGGCGGCTGTGGTCAATTCGATTCATAGATAAATCCGGAAGCAAAAAGGAATGAGCGGAAAAATCTGCCAGCAGGAAACCCGCCGGCAGCAGAGGAGAAAACATCCGTGTTTAGTGAACGCTCGTTATGAAGTTGGTTAGCAAGCTGTTTGTAAATAGTGGGTGTTAATTGGTTGCATTAACGCGGAAGGTTTTGATATCAATCGCCTTAACCGGTTTCTCTGACCGCGGAGTTCCTTCAGGAACCCAATCATAGGGAACAGGTTGTGCGCGATACACAGTATTGTTGGAGAACTGTTGTGCATCTTCCGGTTTCGGTGTGCTGAAGTAAGGGCTTATGTATTCCCACACAATTTCACCTTTACTGGTGATTTGAAATAAACGGCCATTCATCCCTTCATCGATTAGTGTATTGCCGTTAGGTAAACGGCGTGCGCTACTGATGTAGGAACTATAAAAGCTGTAGCCCGGTTTGCCCGAATCAACTCCAGTGTATTGCCACACAATTTCTTTTTTCACCGGATCAATTTCCAGTACGCGCGAACGCGGTTGGGTGCCGATATTAACTGGCGGATATCCGGCTGCGCCCTGATTATCAAATATCAATACATTACCTTCGCCGGGCAAACCTTTGGAGATGATGTGTGCGTCGTGTTGGCCGGAAATTTGGTCAACAGGGCGGGGCAGGTTAAATTGGCCAATTGATGGTGGATAATCCGGGCCAATACGCCATACAATTTTTCCGCTTTTCTTATCGATAATGCCAATGATATTGGCTTCACGCGCATCGAATAACAAATTGTCGGGATGGAAACGTTGGTCGCCGGCGTCATACCATTTATTGGGGCCAACAACGGATAAATTATTGAAGTGCAAATAATCAAACGGAATAGTTTTGTCGTTGCGCGTAAGTGATTCGCGCAGAATTTTCAGCGAAGCTTCACTAAAGCCAAACTCATCCAGATGTTCAAAGGCAGCCCATTTCCAAACAACTTCGCCCTTAGGGTTTACTTCGTAAACACCATCTTCCAGTAACTTGTCAGCCTTCCAACCTTTAACAGGAATGACGTAGTTTACGAGGATAATAGTGTTGCCGTTAGGCAGGCGACGCCAATCATGATGCTGGCGAATACTGGTGCCGTAGCCGCTTGCGTCAGTCGCAGTACCATTGCTGGCATAAGCATCCTGGGCACCGGCACCGCCCCATTGCCAAACAACTTTACCGTTCCAATCCACTTCCCCTATAGATTGTGTAGTTGCATTCGCGCGGCCACCGGTATCACCTGATAGCTGAACCAGCACATGACCGCGTTTGCCGTTGTTAAGCGCTGGATCAATTAATACTGGTGGAAAGGCGTTGTAATTCCATTCATGAACGACATTGCCATTCAAATCAATCAGGTGAGTTTTTTTGTCTTGTCCGGCAAATAACACGTAAGAGTTATAGGCTTTGGCGGGATTGTAAATGGTCGTTCCGGTTGGATATACACTGGGAATTGCTTGCGCGATATTGGCCGCTAATATCAATGAGCTTGAAAAAATAGCCGTGCTCAAAAATGAAAGATACGATTTTCTTTTTGCGGTTAGCATTACTGTAGTGCTCCTTAATATCTTCGCCACTGCATGGCAATGGCGAAGAAAACTTTTAGTAACGTTTTAATTAAATCCAACCGCTTTAACTAAAGCGGTTGCAGGTATTAGAAACGGCCGCTAAAAGTCACACCTATCCAACGCGGGTGAGCTGGAGTGTAGTTGTTCCAGGTGCGTGTGCTTGGTGTGTCATCATCAAACAGGTTTTTCACAACCAGATTCACATCGAAAGTTTGGTCCGTTTTGCCTAAACCGATAGAAAAATCCACCAGTGTGCGGCCTTCGATCCAGCCATAAGTTGATAGCGAGTTATCCGAATTGAACTTGCTGTTGTACTGCGCGTTCAAACTGGTGTGGAATTCTTTGCCATCCCACACCGGATAGCGGTAATCAACACCAACGTTGAATGAATATTTTGAAGCGCCCGGTAAGGTTTCACCGCTGACATCCTGATACTGTGGAGCACCCGTATAACCATTTTCTGAAGGTTGTGGCGAGTTAGTGAATTCGACATATTCAGCATCGGTAATCGCACCGGCAAAACGAATTGTGGTGTTAGGAATACCTGAGTAAATACTGTCGATTTCTATACCGCGCGCGCGTACTTCAGGAATGTTTGCTGTCGCGTTGGTGTAAACATCGTTCGCCGTAGGGTCAGATTGGCGATTGAGGTTTGTGGTGTATTCGTCGAAAACACGGCTTGTTTGTTGATAGTCATCGATATTCATTTCAAACAATGCCAGGTTGAATACCAGCGTGTTATCTAGCAATAACGATTTCAAACCTATTTCAAATGCATCAATTTTCTCTTCTTTTACCAGGTTGGAAATACCGTTGGTTGCTTGCGCAATACCGGCTTTTTCACCGTGTTGCCAAGAGACATAACCAGTCAGGTTTTGATGGAATTTGTAGGTGGGGCTAAGTACAAATGATGGTAAGGTTTTTTCGTAAGGCTCAACGTCAATCTCATCAAATACCACGCCGATTTGCGATTGGCGCAAGGCTTTAGCTGCACCGACTTGTGCTTTTTGCGCGGCGGTCAAACTGTTGTAGGCCGCACCTGCAGTAGTTGTGGTAGCTACACCGAAATATTTATTAGCGACGAAGTCAGCGAGCAGAAGTTGTTCGTTGCTATTGCCAGCACCCAGCACGCCGCTGTTGTTAGAAATAAATCCGCCAAGATTTACACCGTTCACTACTGCCGGGTTCAGCTCACCGCCGAAACCATTGTCTTTGATATAAGTTGCAGTGCGGTTGGTGCGCTCTTCACGTGTAAAACGTAAACCGGTGGTCAGCACAAACTTGTCTGTGAAGTTCCAGTTAGATTGAGCGAATGCCGCAGTACTCTCGTTGTTAATATCCTGGAAACCAGCAGGGCTGTTCCAAGCCATATCCAGACCCGAGAGAGAGTTGATTAACAGGTAGCGGCCAGCACCATCTCTATCCAGTGTTGTGTATTGCGCGGCACTGGCGAACCAGGCACCAGCGTCGTTACCCCAAACACGTTGATATTCAGCAACGTTGTTTACATCCAGATAAAACAAACCGGCTTGATAATCAACAAAACCACCTTGCTGTGAGCTTAACCGGATTTCCTGACTCTTTTGTTTATAGTCATTAAAGAAGCCGCCTGAGTTACGCTGAATATCAAATGGCGTGCCTTCATCGTTCACCGCATTAAAGTGATAGTCCTTATAAGCGGTAATGGAGGTGATGGTGTGGGTATCCAGCTTCCAGTTCAATTCCACTGTAGCACCGTTACTACCGGTGATTAGTGGACGACGGCCATCGGTGTTGTATTCATTCTCACCACCGCCGTACAAATATGAATCTTCATAATTGTAGCCAGGGCTTTGAGTGAACCAGCGACGCGCTAAACGTTTACTTGCGTCAGAGTTGTTAGGGTTAGCACTGCCATCGGAATACTTGTCTGGTGTTGGTGTGTAAATCGTACGGCCGTTAGTGCGTTCACCCGAGCGTGGTTGTACATCCACTGCAAGGCGTGCGCTAAAATCTTCGGTGGGGGTTAATAAAAATTGTACGCGCCCGGAAATACGCTCTTTGTTAGAAATACTTTCGTCGCTGTTGTACGCGTTTTTAATATCACCTTGGCCTTTGCTCACGCTGAGTGTGCCGCGCCATGCTAACAAATCATCGATTACTGCACCGCCGCCAGCAAAACGGCCTTGCACTGTATCCCACTCGCCGAGGGTCAACGAGTAAGCGAAGTCAGAATCGAATGATGGACGTTTGGTGGTGATGTTGATCGCGCCGATACTGCTGTTTTTGCCAAGCAATGTACCTTGCGGGCCACGTGCTACTTCAACAGTTTCGATATCGGTGAAATCGAAACTGGATGAGAGTGCGTTATAGGCATAGTTCACGCCATCCACAATCAAGCCTACGGCAGGGTCTTGTGCTTCGGTCTGGCCTTGCTTACCGATACCGCGAATCGCAAGGCTGCTGGTACGTTGGTTACCCTGGTTCCAGGAGATGTTTGCGAGGCGTTGGGTTACAGCGCTGATGTCTGTAGCATTCAAACGCTCAAGTTCTTTACCTTGCACAACTGATACCGAAAGGGGAACGTCTTGCAGTTTCTCAATACGGTTACGGCTACGTACTGTCACTGTGCCTAATACCAATGGTTTCTTGGCTTCGCTTTGCCCGGCGGCCGGGGCTGTACTGTTTTGTGCAGCAGTATTTTGAGAAGTTGCATTCTGCGCAGCGGTAGAATTCGCATTATCTGCTGTTTGTGCAACAGCGGCTGATGAAACAAAAACACTGGCAACAAAAAACGCTAAAGGTGATAAAGAAAAGCGATTTTTGCGTGTTGAAAAGGAAGCATTTTTTACGGGTGTTGATTTTTTACTAACGATGCTCATCAAGAGACTCCTGGTTTTCGAATTACGACGACAACAGGAGTTTGGCAATTTGTATGCCATTGAAAATTTAACTATTTTTTTGAGTTGGTTTTTGATTTTAAAAAAGTCATACAAAACAATCGCTTGGTTTGTGAATAAATTATTTTTTGTATAGTCAAATCAAGCTGTTTTTTGCCGTATTTTTGCTGTTGCAAAGTGTTTAAAAATAATCAGTTTGCGATACCTGATTGTGTACCTACTTTCAGGTCACTGTTGGCTGTTAAAAATTCTGTGTTGCCAAGAATGCAGTTATTTTGTTTGATGTTTTTTATCCATCAGCAAAGCGTTTGTTGGTGTCTATAGGCAGAAATTTTTACGCTAGGCTAAAAATATTTTAATAAAAAAATTATCAATAAATTCAATCCACTATGAGCAAAAATGTTTTCGATTTTTGCTCTCTTCCAAAACATGGCTCGCTAGTTGCTTTTATGGCTATGTCTTTCGCAGCTGTTGATAAATCAATGGCTGCAGTAACTGTTAATGCCAGCAATCCTGTCGCTTTGGTGTTCCCGATGGTGTTGGTCTAGAAGCCATCATCTGTTTTAGGAGTGAGTTGATGAACAAAAAGAAAATAATTCAGGTCGCACTTATTGGCCTGTCGGCATCCGCGTTTTTAGCCGGGTCTGTAATTGCAGCAGAAGCTACTAAAGCTTCTGAGAAAAAAACTGCAGCCGCAGACAAGAAAGAAAAAGTTAAACCGATTACCAGTAATGCTGTTAAAGATTGGGCTTATGTACCAATCAATGCCAGTGTTTCAGTACCGGATGCAAATGGTAGCAAGTGGGTTCGTTCTCCTATCGATAATTTTGTTCTGGCACGTTTGAATGAATATGGTTTGAAGCCATCGGCAGAAGCTGATCGTGCGACCTACATTCGTCGCGTTACTCTGGACCTGTTGGGATTGTTACCAACACCGGCAGAAGTAGAAGCTTTTGAAAACGATCGCTCGCCGGATGCGTACGAAAAATTGGTAGACCGTCTACTGGCATCGCCGCACTTTGGTGAGCGTCAAGCGCGTCGCTGGTTGGACCTTGCCCGCTACGCAGACAGTGCTGGTTTCCAAAATGACCAAACTCGTCCGAATAACTGGCGCTATCGCGACTACGTCATCAAATCATTCAATGAAGATAAACCTTTTAACCAATTCGTTCGTGAACAAATTGCGGGCGATGAGATTTGGCCAGAGAGTCAGGAAGCAAAAATCGCTACCGGTCTGTTGGCAGGTTATCCAGATAACTTTAACTCGCGCGATTTGGTTCAGCGTCACTACCAAATTGCTACCGACGTGACTGATCTGGTAGGCGAAACCTTCCTTGCTTCTACTATTGGTTGCGCGAGATGTCACAACCATAAAATCGACAAGATTAGTCAAGTCGAGTATTTCCAGCTGCAAGCGTTTTTTGCTAACGCCTTTGCCAATGAGCGCGTTGAGTTAGCGAAAGGTACTGAAACCCAATGGGATATTGATTTTATTACCGCGCAAGCAACTTATCAGGCAGCGATCAAGCCGGTTACTGATCAGCAAAAAGCGATTTTGGATCAAGTGCGTGAGAAAGGACGTAAATATCACAACGAACGTTATTTGACTGACAGCCGCGACGCGATTTTCAAATCAAAAGAGCTTTGGACTCCGTTGGATAAATGGGTTAACTCCCGTTTGAATGCAGTGGCATCCGAGCGCGATATTGCAGCCTATTTGCGTGAGACTTCAGAGAAGCATCACCCGCAATTTGACCCGGCTAATATTGAGCGTTGGACTGAATACCAAAGACTGACTGAAGAGTTGAAAAAATACGACAACCTGCGTCCGCGTCGTGGTTCAAAAACCTACACCGCGCTCACTGAGTTAGGCACACAAGCGCCAGAGACCCATGTACGTTTTAACGGTATCCACGAGCGTCCATTGGAAGCAGTTGAGCCTGGTTTGCCCAAGCTTTGGGCTGGTAGCAAGACG
Source organism: Cellvibrio sp. (assembly GCF_039207905.1). Taxonomy (GTDB): domain Bacteria; phylum Pseudomonadota; class Gammaproteobacteria; order Pseudomonadales; family Cellvibrionaceae; genus Cellvibrio. The sequence continues at coordinate 137,237 of NZ_JBCECX010000005.1, read as the reverse complement.
CACTTGGAAATCACGCCAACTGCAACATCAACCGGTCGTCGTACTGCGTTAGCTAACTGGCTTGTGAGTGAAGAAAACCCATTGACTACTCGTGTGTATGTCAACCGTGTGTGGGCGCAATTGTTTGTGAAAGGTATCTCCGGCATCGTAGAGGATTTTGGTCGCGCCGGTGAAAAGCCAACTCATCCAGAACTGTTGGATTATCTGGCAACCGAGTTTGTGAAAAACGATTGGAGCCCGAAAAAACTGCAACGTGAAATCGTATTGTCTGCGGTGTATCGCCAGAAGTCTGATGAGCGTGCTGATGTAGTTGCGGTTGATCCTGCCAATAAATTGTTAGCGGTTTATCCACGCAAACGTTTGGAAGCAGAAGAGCTGCGCGATTCATTGCTCTACGCATCAGGTGAGTTGGATGAAACTATCGGTGGCCCGGCAGTATTCCCGAAAGTACCAGCCAGTTTGGTTGCGGGTAATACCTTAAACAATGGTCAAGGTGGTGCATTGTGGGAAGAAGCAAAAGATCCTAACGATCACAAGCGCCGCAGTATTTACACCTTTGTGCGTCGCAGCTTGCCTTATCCGCTGACTGCATCGTTTGATCCGGCTGATCCATCCAAGCCGCACCACAAGCGCGATGTGAGTACAACTGCCCTGCAAGCACTGACTCTGTTTAATAGCGATGTTGTATTTAGTTGGTCACAAGCGCTTGCCGGTCGCGTTATTTCAGAAGCAGGTTCAAATGAAAATGCGCAACTGGATAAGCTGTATGAAATTCTGTTCTCACGTAAACCAAACCGCACCGAAAAGGCTGCGCTCAAGGACTTCCTTAAAGAGCAGGAAAAATTGGTAGAGAACAAGGTTTGGACTGACAAATTTGAAGTAGCTGTACCTACCGGATTGAAGGACACCAAAAATCTCGATCCATTCAAAGCAGCCGCTTTTGTGGACCTGGTACACGCAGTAGCTAACTCCAACGAATTTGCGTATCGCTTCTGATACGCAATTCGCTGAACAAATTTTATTTAACAACTATCACCAAGATTAACAACTATTACCAAGAGAGTAATGCAATGGACAATAAATCACGTCGCGATTTTTTAAAGAATAGCAGCTTGGGTGTAGGCAGTGCGGCACTGGCTGGCGTTATTCCAGGGCTCAATGTTTCAGCCGCATCAGCCGCTGAATTAATTGATCCGCTTGCACCAAAAGATCCGCATTTTCCGGCGAAAATTAAATCGGTAATCTGGTTACACCAGAACGGCGCGCCAAGCACATTGGACTTGTACGACTACAAACCGGAATTGGTAAAGCAAGCAGGTAAAGGTGTTCCTGATTCATTCTTGAAAGGTATCAAGACCAGTACACAAGGTGGTGTAAATGAATTGTTTGTTTCTAACAAAAGAAGTTGGAAACAATACGGCGAGAGCGGTGCCTGGTTCTCTGACCTGCTACCTAACCTTGCGCAGCACGCGGATAAACTCACCTTTATCAAATCAAGCGTAACCATTGGTGCAACTCACGATATTTCAATTTTGAAATTGAATACCGGTGACTTGAACCCAGGTCGTCCATCACTGGGCGCATGGACTTCCTATGCGCTGGGTTCAGCTAACCCGGATTTACCGCCTTACGTTGTTCTGTACAACGGTGCATCCGAGCCACGCGCTGGTTCAGTTAACTGGAACTCAGGTTTCTTGCCTGCGGTGTATCAAGGTACTGCATTCCGCCCGGGTGACTCACCGATTTATTATTTGGATCGTCCTGAATTGCGCTCTGCATCGCAACAACGTAGCTCACTCGATTTGTTGAACCGTTTGAATAAATTGGGTGCGGAAAATCGTCCGTTGGATACTGAATTGAAAGCGCGTTTACGCTCTTACGATTTGGCCGACCGCATGCAAGTTGCTGCACCGGAAGCGGTTGATCTCTCCAAAGAAACTGATGCAACCAAAAAACTTTATGGCATTGATGATGCAACATCCAGTAGCTACGGCACCAGCTTGTTGCGCGCTCGTCGCTTGGTAGAGCGCGGTGTTCGTTTCATTCAGGTTGTGAGTGGTGCGCCGGACGGTGAAACTGAAATCACCAGCTGGGACGCGCATGATGACCTGGATAAAAACCACGGCTTGATGGCAAAAATGGTAGACAAACCAATCGCCGGTTTATTGGAAGATTTGAAATCGCGCGGTTTGCTGGAGACAACTCTGGTGGTATGGACTTCCGAGTTTTCTCGCACGCCATGGGGTGAGAGCGGTACTGGTCGTGACCATAACCCATGGGGTTACACCCAATGGATGGCTGGTGGCGGCTTGAAAGCTGGCTTCACTTACGGTGGCACTGATGAGTTGGGTGTTCAGGTTGCGGATAAAGACACTGCAGTAGATACCTACGATTTACACGCGACTGTATTGCACCTGTTAGGTTTGAACCACCTTAAAACTACCTTCATTAACAACGGCCGTTCAGAGCGTCCTACTGTAGTGTTCGGTAAAGTGGTTAAGGAAATTCTGGCTTAATTCATCGTAGTAATGTTTTGGGGCAGCGATGCTGCCCCCATTTTTGAAAATATGTTTGGGACTTTATGCGTAACTATGTTGGTGTTGTACGTTTAGCAAATATTTCACGTTTAAGAAGTGCTTTACGTTTAATTGTAATCGCGATCAGTAGTAGTTTCCTTATCAGTATCACCAGCGTTGCTGAAGAAACTGAAATGGATATGGATTTGATGCAAAACATCGAAGACACCAATGACAGTTTATCGTCGAACATTGCACTTGGTGAAGCAGACGCTGCCATTGCAGATGCAAAAATGCTGAATGAATTGTTCATAGTGGTAGAAAAACATTTTGCTGCCCAAGCTGATTCTGCAGAAGCGGTTGATTTGTCCAAAAAAAGCATCAAATTCTCAAGCGAAATTGTTACTTTTATTGAACAAAACGATTTTGATAGCGCAGCGAATGCAGCGACCGATTTATCCCGCGCGTGCAAAACCTGCCATAATTTCTATAAAGAAGACTAAGCATGCTGCTAATGCGTAGTCTTCTTATCAGGTTATGCCTGCTAGTCTGCTATTTCCTATCTGTATCATCTGCGCTGGCCGAGGAGCCTGATTATTCGCTTCTCGATAGTGCAAGTGTGGATAATGGAAAAATTGCATCGGCTGATGAGCGTTGTCAGGAATGTCACGGCGCGGATGGTAATATCCACGCTAATAATGAATCCGGCAAAATTCCCAAGTTGGCGGGGCAGCATCCTGCCTATTTGCTAAAGCAATTTACGGATTTCCGCAGCGGCAATCGCCATAATGATTTTATGGCGATGATGGCCAGAACGGTTGATGATGAAACTGCGGCGGATATATTTGCCTACTATGCAGCGCAGCCAATTATGAAAGGTGATGGGGCAGGGAGTAATGCCCTGGGTAAGAAATTATACCTCGAGGGCGATGCCGCTCGGCAGATTCAGGCATGTTCCAGCTGTCACGGTGTGAGTGGAAAAGGGGTGGCGTCAGATCAACCATCACCAATTGCGGGATTGCCAGTGGAACTTATTCCGGTCATTGGTGGTCAGGATTGGCACTATCTGGATCAACAGCTGCGTGACTGGCGCGACGGTGAGCGTACCAATAGCACCGATGGCGTCATGAATAAAGTCACCGCCAAGTTAACAGATAATGAAATTAAGGCCTTAAACGATTATATTTCGAGCTTGTAAACGTCTTTCTCTTTCAAGTTATAGCATTCACTAATAAGGTACAGATTATGAAACGTTTATTAACATTGGGTTTGATTGCAGGATTATCGGTGGGATTAATGAGCACATCAGCATTTGCAGCATTAAAAGAAGGTGATAAAGCGCCAGTGTTTAATCTGGAGGCGTCACTGGCCGGCAAACCCTTCAACTTTTCTTTAGCCGAAAGTTTAAAGAAAGGTCCAGTGGTGGTTTATTTCTATCCATCAGCCTATACCGGCGGTTGTAACATCCAGGCACATACTTTTTCGGTGAACAGTGAAAAATTTGCTGCCGCTGGTGCGACTGTTATTGGTGTGTCACTCGATAGTATTGAACGCCTTAATGATTTCTCTGCTGACCCTGAATATTGTGCCGGGAAATTTGCAGTAGGTTCGGATGTTGGTGGAAAAGTAGCTCGTTCATTTGAGCTGAATGTCCGTGAAGCTGCTGAAGGTAAAGTGGATTCACGCGGTAAGGCAATTGAGCACGGTTTTGCTGAGCGCACTACCTTTATCATTACCCCTGATGGAAAAATTGCAGCGACTATTGGCGGCGTAACACCAGCAGAAAATGTTAAAGCGGCATTGGAAAAAGTTCAGCAGTTAGTAAAAGCGGGTTAATCAATACACCCGCTGCAATCTGGTTTTTGTAGATTAAGATAACAGGGACGTTATCAATTATTCTCTTCTTTCTCTCCTCTATTTATTTTCTCTCCTCACTGATTTAATTCCCCTGTTTCTATTTGTTCTTTCTACTTAAAGACACCGCGAAGATTTACCCCTACTGATTCCAGGCGTGCAATGATTTCCTTGTGTAGCGGAACACCATCGAGCAGGTTAAGTTGACGCACTTGCCAACCGCGCTCGCCAGGATAATTAAAGGGTGTTGCCTCGGATTTTAAATAATCCAGAAAGTGCCGCACTCGCTGTTTAAATACCGGTAATTCGATAAACGCATTGACGTTAAGCGCGATAAATATTTTGCTGGAGTTAGGGTCTATACCGCTTTGATCGCCCACTAATAGCTCCTGGGTAAACGCTGCGCCCGCCAGTGCGGCAGTAAGCAACTCAATCATAACTGCCAACCCTGCGCCTTTGTGTTCGCCCATTGGTAACACTGCACCGGCAAGAATTGCGTTGGCATCATTGGTGGGATTGCCTTGTGCATCAATACCCCAATTATCCGGTAGCGATTTTCCTTCGCGCAGCCATGTTCCGACTTTCCCGACCGCAGCCTGGCTCATCGCCATATCGAGCACTATAGGTTCGCTGTTATTAATACCGGGTATTCCGATTGCGAGCGGATTATTGCCAATCACTGGCTTCTTTGCGCCTCCGATCGCCATGCTGGGAATTGCATTGGTAGTGCAGATGCCGATAAAACCATCTTGTGCAGCACGGCTCGCATAGGCATGGGCGCGCCCCCAATGAGTGGTACGTTTGGCGAGACAAATTCCGACCCCAAATTTTTTCGCGCGAGTTTTTGCTTGTTCCATCGCATGCACAGCGGCGTATCGCCCGGGGCCGTTACCGCAATCCAACACGCAGATTGCGCCTAATTCGCGCTCTAATGAAAAAGCGGGATTGGATTTTACGCGGCCATCCGCCAGCGCTGAGAGTAAACCAGGCAACATACGTACGCCGTGAGAGGGGACTTCCTGTAAATCGGCTTCAGCCATGATGGTGGCTTCCAAAAGCGCTTGTTGCTGGGGAATGCCGGCTTCATGCAGGCGTTGTGCTAATCGCTGGCAGAGTACTTCATACGAAATGCGTAGCGAGTCTGTCATGTTTTTTCCCTATTAAAATTATTGATTGCAGGTTATGGCAAAAATAGAAAATCGCGGCCTTGCCCGGCAAGGTCGCGATTTTTTCTTCGTCCGTGAATTTTGCATCAAATCAACTTGGAGGTTCAATCGTTGCAATATTCTCTCCTGAGAATCCGGTTTACTACATTAGGTGGATTATTTTCTCTTTAGCTAACAGGTTGCATTAAAACTTTCCGGTGAAAACAACACCAATCCAGCGTGGATACGGCCAAGGTGCATAGCTATTCCAACCTTCTTCATGGGTTCTATCATCAAAGGCATTTTTAACAATCAAACTCACATCCAGATTACCGTCTTGCGAGCTTAAACCAATTGATGCATCGGTGCGGCTATAACCCGGGGTATAGCTGTATTCGGATAAGTCATCCAGGTTTAAATAATCACTGGTATAGGCCGTATTGAAACTGGTATGGAATTCAGCAGCGCTGAGAACCGGTACGCGATATTCAACTCCGAAATTAACTGTCCATTTTGCTGCGCCAGGTAAATTTTTTCCGGTTTGATCGACAAAAGGATCAGCTAGATAATTTAGTTCTGCAGGTTTTGGTGAATTTTTGAAGTCGGTGTAATAGGCATCATTATAAGCACCACTAAAACGTATACTGAAATTTTCAAAACCAGTGTAGATACCATCAAACTCGACACCCTCAACGCGCACACCGTCCACATTACCCTGTGAGGTGACATAGGCCAGAGAAGGGACGACACCGTTGTTGATATTGTCTTGAGTAGTCCAATCATCAACTGTACGAATGGCTTGTTGATAATCCTCAATATCCATCAAAAATAAGTTGGCATTCAGGGTCAGCTCATTATCAAACAAAAATGTTTTTATCCCCAGTTCATATGCATTGGTTTTTTCTGGTTTTACACCAGTAGGTTCACCGTTGATATTAAATGCAGTACCGGATTTTTCGCCGTATTGCCAAGTGGCATAACCCCGCACATTTTCATTGAATTCATAAGACTGGCTTAAGAAAGTGGTGTAAAGCGTATCGTCATAATTACTTTCCACATAAGGAACCAATTGGCCGATTTGACTCGCACGCAATGTTTTTGCGGCAGAGACTTGTGCCTTTTGTGCTGCAGTTAAGCTGGCATAGGCCTCTCCCGGAACGCCGGTAATAGTTGTGCCGTAGTATTTATTAGCAACCTGATCTGCTAATTGTTTTTGCGCAAGGCTATTGCTATCGCTGTATACAGTTGTTGATGCAATTGCGTTACCAAACTGGTCGCGTTTTTGAGTGATACTACCGAGTTGTCCGCGCAATTCGACAGGAATGGTGATTGCTGTACCTATAACATCAAAGCCACCCAGTGCAACACCACGTACAGAGGATGGATTTAATAAGCTCCCGGCTCCATTACTCAGTACTAAAAGCTCATCGGCTGTCGTTCGATCTTCAGAGCCTACGCGCAAGCCTGCTGTAAGTGTTGCCGATTCATGCCAATGCCAGTTTGCATTTCCGTAAATCGCATTGCTCTCTGTTTCTACAAACGTATTGCCTTCGCGACGCGCATTGTCTAATGAATCTTGCAGCAGCGCGCGACCGGCGCCACGGTTTACACCGGCATTACGTTCCAATGTATTGTATTGGGCGGTAGTGGCAAACCAGGCGCCTGCATCAGAACCCCATCCGGTTTTTGAACTGATTCTGTTTTCAGTTTGAAAGAAAAATAAACCGGCTATGTAATCAAAGCTTCCATTTTTTTCAGATTCAATTGAAAACTCTTGGCTGTATTGTTTGTAAAAAACACCGCCACCGCCATCAACACTTACATCAAAAGGTGTACCTTCATCATTGTGGGCATCGAATGTGTAGGCGCGCCATGCGGTAATAGAGTTTAATTTATGGTGATCCAGTGCATAGTCAAGATTGAGTGACGCTCCTTTATTGGAAACCGTTTGTCCCTGATTTTCATTGAAATAAACGGTTTCATCTGCTTCGTTGGCAATATAATCCTGATAGCTATAAACATTATTTTTTCCGAAGTCTCGCCCCACAAACCAAGAGCGAGGACCGATGGGAGTCTCGGTGATTTTGGTAATTTCGTTGGTAAGTGGATCTCTGGTTACTGTTTCTTGAATAAATCCTGCAAGTCTTGCTTTTGCATTTAGGCCGCTAGGGTCTGTGAGACGGCCGTTTTCGTAACGCTCTGGTTGATCCTTATAAAAGGTAAGTCCATTTTGTAATTGGGCTCCGCGTGGTTCCAAGTCAACGCTTAACAGTGCATTCAATTTGGGAGTCGGTGTTAATAAAAATTGTACGCGACCACTTACGCGATTGCGGTTGTACAAGCTGTAGTTTTCATCGTAACGCTGCTCATAAGCACCGCGTTGTTTATCAACTACAAATGCGCCGCGCCATGCTAAAAGATCATCAATCACCGGGCCCCCGTAGGCACCTTTAAGGATAAGCGAATCGCGTTCGCCATAAGCGATACTCAGTTCTGCGCTGGGTTCAAAAGTAGGGCGCTTAGTGGTGACATATACTGCGCCAGAGCTTCCGCCTTTTCCTCCAAGGGTTCCCTGTGGGCCGCGAAATGCTTCAACAGTTTCTATATCGTAAAAATCGAAATTGCCCAGCGCAGTTAGACCAAAGCTAACGCCATCTTGTATAACCAATACACTCGGATCTTGAACTTCAGCGAACGCGCGCTTACCTACACCACGAATTGAAAGTGACGCCCCGCGTGTATTACTTTGGTTAAAGGTAACATTCGCTAATCGTTTGGACATTGATTCATAATCAAGACCTAGTTCGCGATCAAGCGTTGCTCCGGAAATAATGGATTGTGAAAACGGCTGCTCATGAACATTGGCTAATTTTCTTTCAACAATTTCTCTTACACCAATAGTTACCAATTCTTGCACGTCGGTGCTTATTTTTCCTCCGGCGCTAGTCGGTTCTTCTTCTAAAAGTTCATTAACGTCTGTCTCTTCCGAGAGCGGTTCTTGTTTTTCATTTTCTTGCGCATAAGCAACGTTTGCACCAAATAAAATAATACTGGTTAATAGTGCTGATAAAGGTTTTGTGCGAAATTTGTTTTTAACAGATTTTTTTGATTTGTATGTGTGTGTGTTGAAACTATCAATCATCTCGTTCTCCAGAACTATTAAATTATATCGACGAGCTGTAATAGCAAGCGGTATACCAAATAATTCGATGGCCATTTATTTTTATAAGATTATGATTTTTATATAAATTAATTTTAATTTTAAAATTTTTATCGTTAATTTATTTATTGCATTGGTGATGTGTTTAATTTGATGTTGTTGATTTGATGTTATGCAAACAGATTATGTTTTAAACAATGCACTTTGGTTAATAAAATGGCGTTGATAAAAAAGGCACAACTGAATATTCAGTTGTGCCTTTTCGATTTTAAATTTTTACTTTTAATATATTGCCAATTAATTTTGCGCAACAGTAATGAATGAATTTAACTCTTCTAGTTTTGCCAGACGACCATGCAGCGGAGCGATATGCACTACGTCTAGTTTTAAACGTTTAATATTCTCATAAAGGTTGGCGGCAAATGGGTTAACTGAGGTTTGTGCCGGGGCATTGGGTGGTGGTGGAGTAAAAGCATCTGCTTCAATAAGGATTTTTTCTTTGGGTAAATAGACTAATGCAAACGCGTCGTTGTGACCGTTATCTTTAATTTGGTGTATTTCAATTTTGCGCTGGCCATCATCCAATACCAGTTTGTCGGTAAAGGTTTGGTATTTAGCCGCTTTTTTAGATACGGATAATTTGTCGGCATTGATCGAGCGCGGTTGTTTCCATGCAGTTTCATAAAATGGTTTGTTTAACTCGTGAGTAACGATGATTGCTCCCGCATCGGCATAGGTGCGCAAACCGCCAGAGTGGTCAAAATGCTGATGGCTGTTGATTAGGTGAGTAATCTTTTTACCTGGAATTAGCTCGTTTACTTTTGCAATCACTGCCAGAGAACGCTCTTCGTTTTGCGGAGCTTCAACGACAACTACGTGATCTTTCTGCGCAATCGCAAGGCTGTGATGGGTTCCGCCTTGCAGGTAAAAAACGCCGGGGGCTAACTCTGTGCTGGTCACGGCAATAGCTGGTTTCGGATTGCTCTTTACCGCTTCAGGCACAGGGAAATCTGCCGCAACATTCGCTTTTACCGATGCAACTTTAAGATCAAGTACCGGTGCGCCACCTTGAGTTTTTACGATCTGGGATGGGAAGTTAATACCGTTGAAATCCTTGTAGTTGCTGTAAGTAATTTGGATTGGGGTATCGCCCAGTACCGGATTATCAATCCATGTTTGTACGCGCTCAACTTGACCTGCTTTGTTAATCCGTCCGACGTATTTGTTTTTCTTGCGCGTAAATTCCACACGTGTGCTGGCGCCTTCCTGGCTGACCACAGCATTATTTTTTTGCGCTGCTTTTAAAAATCCTTGGGGTGTTGTCCAGATTTCTGCTTGACGTTCTTCAACCGCAGCAGCTTGTGCCTGTGCAGTAGCTGCGGTACCCGCTGGAGCACCTTGCGGCACTGCAATGTTCCAGGCGATATCGCCATTTACATATTGATCAGGCTTTTGTTCAACTGGAACCGGACGGGCACGATTAGCTTCTATCACTTGCTTGCGCGTTTGCAAAACTCTGGCTGAAGCGGTATCGAAATTAATTGAGGCTGTGTAGCTGCTCACATTGAATGCCGGCCATGCAGTGCCGGGGGCAGGTGATTGACCGAATTGGTACCAGCTACCTGAACCGTTGATTTCCAATGAAGAGAGCTTGTCTGCACCTAGTGCTTTATATGCTTTTTCAAGTGCATTGTTGTCGGCAGCCAGTGCCGATGGAAGCGTAATGCTGGTTAGTGTCAGCAGGCCGACGCTATAAAACTGTTTAATATTTTTCATTGCTCGTTTCCTTAATAAATGATGTTTCCGCTGTCGACACAGCAAGCGGTATACCAATATTGGAAAAAGCAATAGATGGAACCCTGCTGCTTTATGCTCAACTGATTTTGTTGAAATGCTCGCAGCTACTGTTGTTTTAATTGAATCGCCTTGCATGCATCACACTAAGTGAAAACCTTCCCTGTTTATTAATAGACATCCGTCTGTGTGCAGTTGCTGTCTATTAATAAACAATTCGCAAAATTGCACTGATTGTTATTCAGCAGCTTGTTTTTATCGATACATCGATGCAGTCCGGAATTCATTTGGTTTCTGCTGAAAACCCATCAGGATGTATGCAAATTATCCAGTTAAGTTATGAATTCTTGATGTTTTGTACGTTTAGATAGAAAGAATTGCGTCGGAGTTTTCCGGCATAGTCCTTGCTGTAGCCAATTTGCTAAAAGATTTTTAGCAGGTTTAACGCTGTAGTTGCGAAGATCCAGGATCGTCCTTCAACTAAACCTGTTGTGAATTAAAAATCAATAATGGTTTTGCCGGTTAGCCTTTAAATATGAATAGGAGAAAATGGTTAATGACTCGTGTATCGAAAATAGCTCTCGCATTAAAACTTTTGGGTGCTGCTCTGTTGGTGTCGGTAAGTGCAGGATCGTTTGCTGCCGATGATGCCAAGGCCCAAACAGCTGCGGCTGATCCTGCAGCAGCCAAACAAGCTATTGCAGTTCGCAAAGCTGCATTTGTGTTAATTGCCAATAACTTCAAGCCAATTGGTGAGGTTCTGCAAGGTAAGGCTGCATACAACCAAGCGGATATTGTTAAGCGTGCTGAACGTGTGGCATTTTTAAGTTTGTTGTTGGACGGCACTTTTCCAGAGGGATCAAATTTGGGTGCACCGCACACTAAATCCAAACCGGAAGTTTGGACAAAAAAAGCAGACTTTGATAAGCAAATTAAAGACTTTCAGGTAAATGCGGCTGCGCTTGCACAAATTGCTGCTAAAGAATCGACCGCATCTGATGCTTTTAAAAAGGCAGCAAAAGCAGTTGCTGAAGGTTGCAAAGGTTGCCATGACGGTTATAAGGAAAAGTAATTGTTAAGGCGGGTTAGCTAGGGATAGTTAACCTGATAATCGCTCTTGTTGTTTTAGCGCACCAAGAGCGATTTGCATGCAGGGTGAATCGTTTTTCATTCAAACTCATTGATAGAATTTGGCAAAATCCAATTATGACCGAACAAATTGTGGATGCAGTTGAAAGTACAACGGCTATTGATAGTCCTGTTGATACCCATCTTAAAATTTGGGATTTGCCGACGCGGGTTTTCCATTGGCTGTTGGTTGTCTCGTTTATTGCTGCCTATGTGACTAACTGGTTGGGAGTAAGTTATTTTACTTATCATCTATGGGCTGGTTATTTTGTTGTCATCCTGTTGGTGTTTAGAATTTTGTGGGGCATTGTTGGTACCCATCATGCGCGTTTTGCTAACTTTGTCCGACATCCGATAGAAAGTATTCGCTACGCGCTTCATCTCACCAAGGGTAAGGCGAAGTCTTATCCGGGGCACAACCCGCTTGGTGCGCTAATGGTATTAACTTTGTTGTTAGTGCTGCTATTGCAGGCGGTTACCGGTCTGTTCGCCAACGATGAGATATTCAATATTGGTCCGCTCTACGGTTATGTATCTCATGAATTGAGTTTGAAACTCACTGCAGTGCACAAAGAATTGTTTTATTGGATTGTGGGTGCGGTAGTGTTTCATGTGGGCGCTGTATTATTTTATGTATTTGTGAAGCGCGAAAACTTGATCAAAGCGATGGTTACCGGAAAAAAACCGGTGCATGGTTTGCACGAAGCTAAAACCATTGATTCATCACGTATTTGGTTGGCGCTGGTATTGATTGTGATTATTTCTGCCGTGCTGGCCTGGATTATCGTGGCCGCACCAGAGGCTAGCCTTGATTTGGGTTATTAATAAGGCTTATTTAAGGCAATAAAAATGGGGATTTATGATCAGGTCGTAAATCCCCATTTTTATTGCTGATCGTTTAATCTGAGTTCTAATGGATCAAGCAGCTTTCAATTAAATCAAGCTGCTTGCAATTGATTGCGTTCAAGTAAAAGTTCGCCATCTTTGAACAGGCGAGATTCATGTTCAGCATAAATCTGCCAATTTTCATTTGAGGTCAGGGGTTTGGTCGCAATCAGGATGACTTTGTCTTCCTGAGTGGTGTACTGACTCAAATCCAATGATAAATCTTTATCAATCAGCGTGACTGTAGTGAATGGATATTTACGCTCTACATAAGCCAAGCTAGTGGAGCAGTAGGTGTACAGCCACTCACCATTCGACAGGATGATATTGAACGTACCGTGGGTTGCAATTGTGCGGCTGAGTCTATCCAGTACGTTAAACAAATCCGCAGCATTGGTTGCGCCGTTCGGCAGTTCACTCTCAAGCTGTTGCAATAAATAGCAAAATGCCAGTTCGCTGTCAGTTTCGCCTTGTGGTTGAAATTGACCGTCTAGTGGAGGTGCGAAATTTTTCAAATCACCATTGTGGCAAAACACCCACTCGCTATTCCACAGGTTGCGTTTAAACGGATGGCAATTGCTCAGCTTTACTTCGCCAACAGTTGCTTTGCGAATATGAGCAAGAATGGTTTTTGATTTGATATCGGCGCGGTGAACCTGTTCTGCCAATTTGGATTCGGCTGCTGGTTCATGATCGACGTAGACATCGACGCTGGTTTCGTTAAAAAAAGCGATACCCCAGCCGTCTTTGTGTTCGTCAGTCAAGCCGCCGCGCGCACGAAAGCCTTCAAATGAAAAGCCAATGCTTGTCGGTTTTTTGCAACTCATTCCTAATAACTGGCACATGGCAGCGTCAATCACTCACTCATCTAGCGTTAAGAAAATGCCGATTGGGGCAATGTAAATGTATCTTCAGTGTTAAATAAATAGCCGTCAAGTGTGCTACTGGTAACGGCGTCTATGCCAGGATTTTTCGCAATCAGAATCCGCAAGCTGGGATCAAATTCTGCCGGCAAAGGTTTCTCTACTAGCAATTGGGTTAGGGCCGGGTGGTCTGCAAAAATAACATCAGGCGTTAATCCAAGATTAATTAACAATTCCAGTTCACGTGCATTGCCAAGATGGATGCCAATCTTGTAACCACGCTGGCGATAACTCGCTAGCGCCTGTTGGAAATGTGGCAGTGTGGCTGCGTCTAGCAGGCGGGTATGCAATAGCACTCGCTCTGGTCCCAGGCCGCAATCACTCAATATTTTTTCAAAGGTTTTTCCGTGATCACTCACGACGCTAATGATGTGGCGCGGTTGTACTTGAAGCGATAATAAATCCTTTCGCCCATCAAATTGTTGCAAATAATTTAGCGAGTGCAGGGTTCGCACCAAGCGATCCAAATGAATGATTTGGTCGTTGCTATCGAGCGAATTAAAAATGCTGTCGATATCGAGCGAGTTGCCAGCCGCGGAGCGCACCAGTAAATCACTGTTGTATCCAATCACCGTATCGTCGGCGAAGGTGTGGATAGGTTCGAATTTACTTCCCAAAATTAAACTGCCAAAACGACTCCAATAACTATTATCGGCCTTGAAAAATCCGGTTTTGGGCAATGATTTAGTGCGCGCTTGCGTCTGCAGTTGGTCATTAAAGTAGTTCATTAATTCGGTGAGTGGCATTTCGTGGCCTTGCGTCTCGTAAAAATAAGTGGCTATGGCTGGACATCTTAGAGAGGCAATCGCCGTTAGGAAAATAATTAAATATTCTCAGCTTATAACGGGTATTAGAACAGTCAGGTTCTGTGTCGCATGATTATAAGGATATACAGATATATTCTTTCCCATTGTCTATGCCCGTCATTATATTTGCACCGTTGAACACGATATCCGTGCCATTACAAGCGAGTGTTGAAAAGTAAACACTTAATGGGATAGAGGAAATTTTATGACGGTTATTCAATTGAATAGCGCTGCTGCTCCAGTGGCAGATGTGGAGTTGCCGGCAATATTGATTGCAGCAAGAAATGAAGGTGAAGCTGAAGGATTGGCTTACGCAGGCAAGGTTCCTCCTGATGAGGCCTGGAAGCTATTTATTGGTGGTCATGCACATTTAGTCGATGTCCGTGCAGCGGAAGAACGTAAGTTCGTTGGTCATGTTCCTAACACCTTGCATGTTGCATGGCAGGTCGGCCCAGCATTGATCAAGAATCCCCGTTTCTTACGTGAACTGGAAAATAAGTTACCTAAAGATGCGGTGATCCTATTGCTGTGCCGCAGCGGCAAGCGCTCGGCAGCAGCGGCGGCGGCAGCGACGGCAGCTGGATTTAAAAATGTATTCAATGTCCGTGAAGGTTTTGAAGGGGATCTGGATGAGAAGCAGCAGCGCGGTGCTAGCGGTGGCTGGCGTCAACGTGGCTTGCCCTGGGTCCAGGACTAGTGGGTTGGGTAGGGCGGAGCAATCCCTCCATATCAGCTGTTGATTTTTAAACATGGATTTGAACGAGAATAACGATGACCGTCATCATTAACAAAAGCCCGGATTTTAATTCCACCAACGCTGCTAATTGGGAGCTGGATAAAATTGTGCAGGAGCTGCGCAATGCCCGCAACGATTGGCGTAACCAGCGTGGGCGTACCCGTGAACCGGGATTGCGTGAATTACCGTCGCGCGATGTACTGCAACAAGTTATCCGCGATCTTTGCGGTGCACTTTTCCCCATGCGTTTAGGTCCGCAGGAGCTGCGTGAGGAAAGTGAAGATTATTATGTCGGGCACACGCTCGATGCTGCATTAAACCAATTGCTCCAACAGGTGCATTTGGAACTGTTCTATGTTGCCCGCCAGCAAGGTAATCCCATCAACGAGGCTGAATTAAAGCTACAAGCTACCAATATCGTGCGCTTGTTTGCCGCTGCTCTGCCAAATTTGCGCCGCATTCTGGATGTTGATATTCAAGCTGCTTACCAAGGCGACCCTGCGGCACGCAGTGTCGATGAGGTCCTGCTGTGTTACCCGGGTGTGCTTGCCATTATTCACCATCGTCTGGCCCATACGCTTTATCAGTTGGGTGTTTTGTTGCTCGCTCGTATTGTTGCGGAGCTGGCTCATTCGCTAACGGGTATCGATATACATCCTGGGGCCGAAATCGGCAGTGGCTTTTTTATCGATCACGGTACTGGTGTAGTGATTGGTGAGACGGCTGTGATTGGCGAGCGCGTGCGCGTTTACCAAGCTGTAACCCTCGGGGCAAAAACATTTCCTACTGATGAAAACGGTGGTTTGCAAAAAGGCCTGCCACGGCATCCGATTGTTGAAGATGATGTAGTGATTTACGCGGGAGCTACGGTACTCGGACGTATCACTATCGGAAAAGGTTCTACCATCGGCGGTAACGTGTGGCTTACCCGCAGCGTTCCCGCTGGCAGCAGTATTACCCAAGCTAGTTCCCGTAATTTAGTACCGCAAGAGGCGAACGTATGAGCATTGCTATTTATTTTGGACGTGTAGTTAAGCAATTGCGTGACGAACGTCGTTATTCCCAAGAGGTGCTTGCCGACCGCGCCAGCCTTAACCGAACCTACTTGGGTGAAGTTGAGCGTGGCGTTGCAGTACCTTCGCTCGCAACCATTAATAAAATTGCCAATGCATTAAACCTTTCCGCATCAGAATTAATTGCCCGCAGTGAACGGCAAGAAAAGTTAGCTGACGCAAGTGAAGAAAAATCCCTGCTGCAAACTGTTGGTTAGCCAACAGTTTTCGCTGCAATCTTATCCTTTTATTTTTTGACGGCTATAGCCGGTTGAGCGCATCTTAGAACGATGCGATCTTAGCTTAGTGTTTTTTCTTATATAGATTTTTCTTCTACTAATTTCTTTTTTTATCCTGCCTACACGAATTTAAAGGAGCCTCGGGATGTCCACCGAAAATGAAGTTCAATTAGCGCTTGGTGATAATGCTGCGCGGCAGCTTGCCAATGCCACCAAGACTACACCGCAATTATCGACAATTTCTCCCCGGTGGTTAGTTCATTTCCTGCAATGGGTTCCGGTTGAGGCAGGTATCTTCCGTTTGAACCGCGTTAAGAATCCACGTCAAGTCACTGTGACTTGCTCACAGCGCGATGAGTCGGAAATCAAACCAACATTTGTTGATTACGAAGATAAACCGCGTGAGTATTTTTTGAATGCGGTAACCAGCGTGGTGGATGTGCATACGCGCGTGTCTGATTTGTACAACAGCCCCCATGATCAAATCAAAGAACAATTGCGCTTGACCATTGAAACTATCAAAGAGCGTCAAGAGAGCGAGTTGATCAACAACCCTGAATACGGTTTGTTGGCAAATGTTGATGAAACCCAACGTATTTCGACATTGACTGGTGCACCTACACCGGATGATTTGGATGAGCTGTTGGTGAGAGTATGGAAAGAGCCGGGTTTTTTCCTCGCGCATCCATTAGCAATTGCTGCTTTCGGCCGTGAATGTACCCGCCGTGGTGTGCCACCGCCTACAGTGAGTTTGTTCGGTTCACAATTTATTACCTGGCGCGGCGTACCATTAATTCCATCGGATAAATTGCCGATTGATGAAGATGGTAAAACCAAAATTTTATTGATTCGTGTTGGTGAAAAACGCCAAGGCGTAGTGGGTCTTTATCAACCTGGTTTGGCTGGTCAGCAGAGCCCTGGTTTATCTGTGCGTTTCATGGGCATTGGCCGCAATGCTATCGCCTCTTATTTGATTTCACTTTACTGCTCGTTGGCGATTCTTACGGAAGATGCCGTTGCAGTATTGGAAGATGTTGAAGTAGGTAAGTATCACGACTATCCAGATACCTATAAATAGTCTGGATACTTACACACAATAACGCCGGGGTTAATTGCCCTGGCGAAAACTGGTTTGACATCGATAACAACTCGCTGCCGGAAAAAACTGTGCAGCGGGTTAGCGAACATTTAAAAGAGTGCTGATATGTCCGAGCATCCAGGTTTGCCTGACCTCCAATCTCTTGCCGCTATGGCCAACGAAATATTTCAGTCGCTGCCCACAGCAGCCTTGCCGATTGTGTCTGGTTTGCAGCCCAGTATTCCGGCGGCAGGTTTTGCTAATGGCCAGCAGCGCCCGCAACTCGGACGCACCAGCGAAACTCCATCTTTCACTTCACCAACGACAGAGCAGCATATCGCTGCAGTTCCTGCGCCGACCTATTATTTTGCTGATAATGCCAGCAATTATCCTATGGCAAATTTGCAGGTTGATCAGTTGGTAAATCAGGTTTCACCGCATGCATTTGGTTTGCCGGACGAAAATGATTTGCGTGATCTGTTGGCAGACAATCGTTTTGTGACTAACGCTCCAGCAAAATCACAAGCGATTCCGGATTTGCAGGTGCCTCATGGATTGGAATCCAACGCCGGCGATTACCACAAGCCGCAAACGGGCTCGGACAGAGTCTCGCCTAATGCTGCGCACCTACCCGGTGAGCCGGACATTCAACAATTACTCGCGGCTGAATTCAGCTTTAGCAAGTTTAATTCACCTGCGCCAGCTGCAACTCCCGCACCTGATTCGCGTTTTTATTTTCTTGATTCCGGTGCGCAACCGGTATTTGGCAACACCGCAAAATCAGGACAGTTTGCTGCGGAACATTCCGGCTTTGATGTGCATGCGATTCGCCGTGATTTTCCGATTTTATCGGAGCGCGTAAATGGCAAGCCATTGGCGTGGTTCGATAATGCTGCGACTACACAAAAGCCGCAAAGTGTTATTGATCGTGTCAGTTATTTTTACGAGCATGAAAACTCCAATATTCATCGTGCTGCGCATGAGTTAGCCGCGCGTGCAACTGATGCTTATGAAGGTGCGCGCAATAAAGTTGCAAAATTTCTCGGTGCTAAATCCTCCGATGAAATTATTTTTGTGCGCGGTGCAACTGAAGGTATTAACTTATTAGCAAATACCTTTGGGCAGCAGCAAGTGGGCGAGGGCGATGAAATCATCGTGTCGCAATTGGAGCATCACGCGAATATTGTTCCATGGCATATGCTTGCACAACGTGTTGGTGCAAAGCTGCGTGTTATTCCTGTAGATGATACCGGACAAATTTTATTAGAAGAGTTCAGCAAGTTAATTAACGGTCGTACCAAGTTGGTTTCCGTTACCCAAGTATCCAATGCCTTGGGCACTGTCACACCTATCAAAGAAATAATTGATATCGCCCATGCTAACGGTGTTCCAGTGGTTGTTGATGGAGCGCAGTCTGTGTCGCATATGCGTGTTAACGTACAGACATTGGATGCAGATTTTTTTGTGTTCTCCGGTCACAAAGTATTTGGGCCAACCGGTATCGGTGTTGTTTACGGCAAAGCAGAGCATTTGAAAAAAATGTCACCCTGGCAAGGCGGTGGCAACATGATTGCTGATGTGACCTTTGATCGTATTATTTTTCAGGATGCACCTAATCGTTTTGAAGCGGGCACTGGAAATATTGCCGACGCTGTTGGCTTGGGTGCAGCAATCGATTATGTCGAGCGGATTGGAATGGATCGCATTGCGCGTTACGAACATGATTTATTGGTGTACGGAACTCAACGTTTGCAGCCAATCCCTGGTGTGCGTTTAGTAGGTACTGCTGCGAACAAGGCAAGTGTGCTGTCTTTTGTACTCGCTGGTTATAAAACAGAAGAAGTTGGGTCTGAGTTGAATCGCGAAGGTATTGCTGTGCGCTCGGGGCACCATTGTGCACAGCCAATCTTGCGTCGTTTTGGCTTGGAAACAACTGTTCGCCCGAGTTTTGCGTTTTATAATACCTGCGAAGAGATTGATTTGATGATTTCTGTCGTTGAAAGATTAAGTCGAGCTAAGCGCTAATTTTTTTAAAACATATTTAGACCAGCAGACCTTTCTGCTGGTTTATTTTTTCAATTTGGTGATGTCGAAGTATTTGACGCTTTTCCCCTCCTTCTCAAAAAAGTCTACAAATATCTCTCTGATTTTAATCATTTATTTGATGTGGCATGGCTATTGCAAATTATCTTTTGTTCGTATGAGTTTGAACTTTTAGCTAATGCCCTTTTGATTCATGGAGAATAGATATGTTAAAACAAGTAAGTCTGACCGCAATTGCTTTATGTGCTTCACTCACTA
This sequence comes from Cellvibrio sp., assembly GCF_039207905.1. Taxonomy (GTDB): domain Bacteria; phylum Pseudomonadota; class Gammaproteobacteria; order Pseudomonadales; family Cellvibrionaceae; genus Cellvibrio. The sequence continues at coordinate 117,620 of NZ_JBCECX010000005.1, read as the reverse complement.
TGTCTGCTCAAGCTGCCACAATTCCGTATCCTGATATTGGTACGCCAGCCCCAGCCAACTCATTTGTTGCTGAAGCAGATGGCGAGATTACCGCGTATTTTTTTGCAACCAGCGCTGGTTATACCAGTAGAATTGGCTTGTGGGCTGATGGAGTTCAGGTTGGTGGTTATGGTTTGCAAAATCACTCTTCGTCTTATGGCGATTCTTATGTTTTCGGTAATGTAACTGCAGGTGCTGAATTAGTATTTGAGTTGCAAGTGTTAACTACTTCAGGCTCTTGGTATTCCCTTGCTACCAGTAACTCTGATGGTTTAAACCACACTTATGCCACAGCTTGGGGTGGAGATGGTGACATTCCAGCTGGAACCTATATTGGCTTTGAGGATTTGCCAAATTTAGGTGACATCGACTACAACGATCACCAATTCGTATTCACTAATGTAAAAAATACAACAGTACCTGAGCCGTTTAGTCTTGCACTATTTGGTCTGGGTGTGGCCGCATTAGGCTTTGCTCGTAAGCGTGCTGCCTAACAAGCTTGAATAAAAAAACCGCGCTGAGCGCGGTTTTTTTATGCTTCAAATAAGCATTTGAAGTCTGGCAACAAGTAAATAATTAACGAATATCCACGCTCGATGATGTAATTCCGTTACTTTCTGCTCCTACATCAATATCCTCAAGTGAATCGCCAATCTTAACCAACGCACTGGCAATACCATTGGTGGTTAGCACTTCTACTGGACTAATAATTTGTGCTGCTCCATCGGCGTTGAATTTGATCGGTACATTATTATCCCGCACCGGATTGCCTTTGCTGTCGACTAACTGCGCGTAAACAAATATCGCATCATTTACACCTGCTTGTGGTGCTTTGCCGCTGGTGTCCACTGTCAGGCGTAAGTTTGTTGCTGCACCGGCGGTGACAACTTTATGTTCAGCCACTGGCTTACCTGCGATATAAGCGATTGCTTTCAATTCACCTGCTTCGAATTTTGGCAATGCAAAGGTAAACGGTGGATGTTTCAAGTTGTTGCTGTTGGCATTGGTGTCCGGTTTTTGTTTTGCGACTATTTTTCCATTTAGGATTAACTCGACTTCATCGGCGTTGCTGAATACGCGAATATTTTTATCTGAATTTTTATTCCACTCACTGGCGATAAATACCATTGGACCGGATGCATATTTATCAGATACTTCACTCGCGTCGCGCTGGCTTTGATAAAAGTAGTAACTGTATTTTGGCAGGCGATCAATACTCATAATGCCCGAAGCTTCCAGATCCGGTGCATAGCCGCGATTGTAATCAAACATTACCCAATAACCGTCCGCAAATGCGGGGGTATTAAAGTTATCGTTGTGCGCTTCTTGAAGGTTTGCTGCTTGTTGCAATAAACGCGTTTCACCATCGCTTAATAATTGGCGACTGGATCTGTCGGCCTGCAGCAGGTTTGCCCATTCGGTTTGGTTTAAGCCGGCATTCATTGCGTAGTATTCCCAATCGCCGTATTCACTAACAACGTAGGGTTTAGTTGGGGTTTTGTAGTGCTCAAGGCGATGTTGGCGCGCTTGTAAATAAATATCGTAACCATATTCCTGCCAGCCTGCGGAAAGTGAGCCGGGATATTCTTCATGAACAATTTTGGTTAATGAGTCGATAAAAGGTTCGGTCATCCAGGATTCATTCAATGAACATTCCCATGCGACTACTGATGCATGGTTGCGATCGCGACGAATTAAATCGCGGCAGGTTTGCTGGATTTGAGCCTGAAATGCAGGATCTTCAGAAAAATATTGCCAGCCTAAAATAGAATCAAGCAATACCAAACCAAGCTCATCAGCAGCTGCCATAAAAGCAGGGGAGTGAGGGTAGTGCGACAAACGAACATAATCAAAGCCAGCCGATTTTATTTTCACGGCATCGCGATAATCGGCTGCATCAGAAGTGGCGTAGCCAATGTATGGATATTCCTGATGGCGGTTTACGCCGCGCAAGAATGTTTTTTCTCCATTGATAAATAACTGCCCATCAGCAAATTTGAATTCGCGTACACCAATGCGGATAGTTTGTTCGTCTACCAGAGATTCGCCTTCATAAACGCGTGTTTGCAGATGATAAAGGTTGGGAGTTTTGGGTGACCAAAGACGCGGGTTAGATAGCGACAACTCAATGGTATTTTCTGCATCGCTCTTTCCTTTCACTGTTTGCAAATTGCTGGTTTGGTCAACAATGACTTTATCGCCATCCAATAACTTTTGTACAACGCGGAATTTTTTAGGGTCGATATGGGCGTTGTAGACGTGGGTTTTGATATTGATAGTAGCTTGTTCTTTAGTGACTTTTGGATAGGTAACAAAAACGCCGCCGCTTGCGGTTTTTCCTGCAGCTATAGCATCAGTAATATGCAAATCATTATTCAGTTGAAGATAAACATGGCGATAAATTCCGCCGTAAGTATTAAAGTCCAAATCTTTTAAGGGTTTTGGGCCGGTGGTGGCGTTGTCGCGGTTGTCCAAGCGCACCATCAGCGTGTTTTCAGCATCCCATTTCAAATTTTCGGTCAGGTTTACTGTGAAAGGTAAATAACCGCCAACATGGGTGATTAGCTTTTCACCTTTAAGCCAGACTTCGGCAACATTCATGGCCGCTTCAAACTTTAAGGAAACTTGTTTACCTTTCCAGCTTTCATCGGTGGTAATGGTTTTTTTATACCAGGCATCACCCTGAAATTGTTCGTTCACAATTAAGGGTTCGATTTTGGGTGTGTGTGGGATTTGTACTGCTTCCCACTCTTGTTGTTTTTGTGCTGCGGCTAAATCGAGCGCGTTGTCGCTGCGAAAAAATTGCCAGTCTTTATCGTAATTACTATCACTGATAAATGTTTTCTGTGGTGATGGTGAGCAAGCGCTTAGCAAGCCACCGAGTGCCAATGCACCGAGTGTCGATGCACTTAAGAGTAGTAGATTTTTTTTCATGTTATCTCTCACTTTATTTCTCATTATATTTCACTTAAATCGATCTTATTAACGGCAGACATTTATTCGGTGTAATCTGCCGAGAAAAACAAAAATGCGGGCAGGGTACTATTGTGGTTATGAGCATCGAAGAAGCTGGCGTTTTCCCAGTGAGAGCCTTTGCCCCACAGGGTTTTGCAGCGGGTGCTGACCCAAGCCGGCTCCCAGTATATGACACCCAAGCCGCCCCTGGCTTTTACTAATTGCGTTAAGGTTAGCAGATAGAGTAGTTGGCCTTTGGCTGTGGCCGGAAACTCTGGTTGCACTGCTTTTTCACCCAAGACATTACCTGCCTTATCAAAATTTTCCAGTGTCCAAGGGTAGGCAGTTTCCACAATCATTACGTCTTTGTCATAGCTGTTTTTCAATTCTTTAATGGCGTCTGGCAGCTGCGGGAGTTTGTAAGTAGACCATTGGGGGTAATAGGAAAGACCGATGATGTCGTAATCGTTTACACCATTCTCCCTCGCTTGTTTAAACCACCAGAGTGCATTTTCGGGCTGGGCAATGTGCAACACAATCTGAATTGGTTTATTGGATTTTTTACTGTAATCACGTACGGCTTTGATGCCGCTATTGAGCAGTGTGGCATTGCGTTGCCAGTTGGGAATACCGTGTACGATGGACTTTTCTTGCTGCAATATTTCAATGTTGGTTTCGTTGCCGACCTGCACCATATCCGGCAATAAATTTTTTGCATCGAGAGCAGCTAATGTATCGGTGGTGTAGGCGTAGAGCGCTTGGGCGAGTTCATTGGTATCGCTTATATGTGCCCAGGCTTTTGGAATAAATTGTTTTTCCGGGTCTGTCCAAGTATCCGAGTAATGAAAATCCAACAGGGTTTTCATGTTGTTTTGTTTCGCGCGCTGCAATGTTTTACTCACGTCGGCGAGATTGGAGTACTTTGTCCAGTCAGGATTGTGCCAGAGGCGCACGCGAACCACATCGGCGCCTTTACGTGCGAAAAGTGCAAACGGCTCCTGCTTTTTTCCTTTGTCAAAATAGGTTGCACCGCAGTCTTCCATTTCATTTACGTAGGAAAGGTCTGCACCGACAAAAAATGGTTTGGTCGCTGTTTTATCGGCAGCATTTGCTGTAGCGCAGAGTGTGATACACAGTGCGATTGGCAATAATATTTTGTTCATTACTTGTTCTCGTATTCACCATTCTGAATAACTTACCCACAAAAAAACACGGCTGCCAACGCAGCCGTAAATAAGGGGGGAGAGTTCCAACAACATTCAATAAGACTAATTAGTGCGAATTACAGTTTCCAATTCAAACCAATTGAGTAGCGAGTACCAAACTCTTCATACTTGTTGATGTGCGCTGGATTGTTGGATTCCAAACCATAGGTTTTGTAAGGTTCGTTAGTCAAGTTTTGTACCTGGAACGACACTTTGTAATGGTCGTTGAATTCATAGGACAAGCTCAAATCCCAGTAGCCTTCGGAATCGTTCATGCCTTCTTCGCCCATTACCAGATTGATATCGCGTTGGAATGCGCTGCGATAGCTGTAAGAGGTACGAGCTTCAAAACCATTCAAGTAATACCAGAGCGTGAAGTTGGCAACATCCTCAGACAAACCGGTGAGTTGTGCTTTGTATTCGCTGTAAAGCGGTACAAATTGTTCAACGTTGGATTCGTTGTGCGAGTAGTTGGTGTAAATACCCAAACCATTGAATGGCGCAGGCAAGAAATCAAATGATTGTTGCCACAGCAATTCATAGCCACGAATGTAACCACCGCTGCCGTTAATTGGGCGCGATACTTTGTACTCTTTGCCGTTGCTCACGACGGTTTCTGCGTCAGCTGCGCGGGCGATAAAACTTTCCAAATCTTTATAGAAAAGATTCACCGCAACTTGTGAGCCTTCGGAGTAATACCATTCGTACGCCAGGTCTGCTTGATCGGCGCGGAATGGGTTTAACTTGGGATTACCAGAAGTAGATTCACCCGGGTTTGAACCCCACAAATCCTGATTAAGGTTGAGGCTTGGGCTCATCATATTCACGGGAGCGCGTGCCATGGTTTTGCCGGCAGCGAAACGGATTAACTGCTCATCGGTGAGTGCTAATGTCCAGTTAGTGCTTGGCAGTACATCGTTGTAGTCGTGATCAACTGCAATAGCTTCGATCACCGCTTGTGGCTGCCAGTTGCCAGGCGTTACTTCTACCCAAACATCTTCACCTTGTTGATAACCGCGTGAAGTTGTTTCTGTGTCCACGTTGCGCACGCCGATGTTACCGGTCAGAGGTAAGCCAGCAATTTCAGTGGCCATATCAACTTGAATGTATTGCGCGAAAATATCTTCGCTTACATCCCAGCTGGCGATCAGATCGTCTGCATCACCAGGCGTTGGGTTTTTCAAACTGCCGAAGTAATGGCTGATCAAAGCACCGCGATCAAGACTTAAATAATCAGGTAAGTCTTTCCAATAACTATCGCTTTTTGCATCGATCACTATGTTCGTTGGAATTGCACCGCCGGCATTTTGGGTAACGCTTTGGGTCCAGATTTGGCTGTGTTCAAACTTGTCGCGCGCAGAAGTTGCTACACCCACTTTGATTGCTTTGAGGAAGCCGTCATCGAAGTCGCGTTGTACATCTAGTTTGAATGATGTGAGTTTATCGCCGCCTTCGGCATCGGGCTGAACCTGAATATCGCCAATGCTGTTGCTGGCGAGGTCAGTCAAGTCGGCATCGAGTAGATCGAAAGTCATACGGCCATCGCCCGTCGCACCAAAGGTCGCGCGGCCGGGATTGTTAACGATGGTGCGGATAGAAGCCCAGCGTTTGTCGCGGCTGGTTTCGGACACGCCTGCGTCGGCAGCAACAGTCCACAAATCCTGACTCCATTTTACGTTCAGGCCATGGCTGGTGAGTTCGTCGTTCTGGACGTACTCTTCATTGATATTGCGCAGGCTGCTCAAGCCCACTGTGCCAGACAGCAAATCTACTGCACCCGCTCCCAAATCAGTATTGCTGTAGGCGGTTGGGATGGTGTCGATTAAATCCCATTGGTTTTCAAAGGTGTTGGCGATTTGGAAGTCAAAACCGCGTTGTTGCTCGGATACATCAAACGAAGACCAGAAACCGTCGTAGGCGATTTCCCAATTGTCGTTTGGTTGCCATTGGATGGCGGCCATTACGCCTTGGCGTTCATCTTCACCACCGCGCACTAATGCAGATCCACCCCAAGGTGCGATTACGTTAGCGCCAAGTTCGTCGTTCCATTGGGTGTTATGCCAGGTATCACCGTAGTTCCACAACTCAGCGCGTTGGGTGGCGATTGGTTCGGAACGGGTAGAGTAGCCGAGTGCTACACCAACTGTGTCGTCGGCAAATTGGTCGATATAAGAGATGCTGAAGCGTTGGCCGATACCACTGCTGGCGGCATCGTCAATGTCTTTGCCCAAATCAAATGAGGTTGCACGCAGGTCGACGACTACTTTGGTTGAGTCGTAATCGAGCGGTTTAATGGTGTCCAGATTTACGCTGCCGGATACGCCGCCTTCAGCGATAGACGCTTGCGGGGTTTTATAGACTTGCGCGGAGTTGATCAGCTCGGAAGGGAACTGGTCGTAACGGATGTTGCGGGTCTCTTCCAGAATCGCCACTTCGCGGCCATTCAAGGTGGTGAAGCCGAGCATGCCGCCCATACCGCGGATCGAAATCTGGCTGCCGTTACCGCGGTCGCGGTCTTGCGCCAAACCGGGTAGGCGCTTGAGCGAGTCACTGATAGAAACGTCGGGCAATTGACCGATGTCTTCGGATGAAATCGCTTCCACAACAGTGGCGGAGTTACGCTTCACTTCCATTGCCGATTGCAGGCTTTTCAGGAATTTGCCGGTGACGACTACTTCGTCGATGGTTTCACTGTCTTGTGCATGTGCCGCGAGGGGAGTCAGTAAGCTGATTGCCAAAAACAGACTGGTACGGGCAAAGCGGGTTGATGAGTTGTGTTTCATAGAGCCTCTCGTGTTTGTTGTTATATATCATATTTATCGTCTAATTCTACTTGGCCGTAAAGAACTGTCAATAGGCGAGAGGGTAATCATCCAATTATATTACTAATGGTGACGTTGGTTGGGTGAGCAGTAATGCCGTTTGATCGGGGGCTACAGGCTTATTCAGTTTAGATTGAGTTGTAAAAACGAGTAGCGGGAGACAAAGAATGTGTTTGGGTGCGAGAGGGTTTTAGTCGCCCCGAGTAGATTCCCGGGGCAGTATGGATCGCGCAGGTGAGAGTTATTGATTGTCGTTGAGCGCGTCGTTCAGGCCTTCGATTTCGGCGCGAGCGACGGCGCGTTGATCGAGTTTTTCACGGGCGGCTTTAGGCAGGTCGGTATATTTAATAACACCTTGTTCTACCAATACGCTGACTACGTCTTCCAGTACGCGGCCCATTTCCATATCAGTGCTGTGCAGGCTGGTCAGGCGGGCTTTCATTTCTTCGCGTGTGCGCAACCAGTTTTGTAATTCTTCACTTTCGATGGCCAGGTTATCGGTCATTCCCTCAAACGGGTCCATCTCTACACGCAGTAAATAGCCTTGATTATCTCGTTGTATATACACCATAAATTTTCCTCGATGACGCCCCTTCAGGTTAGCGCATCCCGCTTTTTTGGAGTTCCGGCCAGCTTCTTGTAACTTTAGTCCCGAATCGAGATCCGCGTGTTGGGATTCCAGAAACGCTACGATTTTTTTACTCAGCCAGATACAAAGACTGCGATACCTGTTTTTAGCAGGTCGGGATGCTACAGTCTTTCCAAAAGTATGAACAGCCAGCGAGCGGTCATCTGTTGGATGACCATCTTTAGCCAGAGTACTTTTCTTATATGGGGCCGATTTAACATCGAGCATGACATCAAACCTCACGCAGTAATGTTGAAAAATGCGCCACATGGCGCGCAAAGATACACTAATAGCAGGCGAGGGGGCACTGCTATTTGTTAAATATTGATTAAATTTACGACAACAGGCTAACGACAGCGAAGCGCGTCAGGTTGGCTTGGGCGATGACCGTTTGCGACACCACCGCGTATTGCGAGGGCTTGCGCATCTGCAAGTTGAATACGGCATCGGCAAAAGTGCGTGCCCAGTTTTGTTCGTCCAAGCTCTCCTGACGGGCGAGAAATTCCCGCACATCTGCCTGGCGTTGGCTTAATTGTTCGCGCAGGGCAGTCACTCGGTCCAGTGAGGCGACGACTGATTCCAGCAATTGGCGCAACTCGCGCTGGGAATCCTGATTGATATCGGCAGGGAAGCCGCCGAAGCTATCCTCATAGCTGCCCACTTTGGTGAAGTTGCCTTTGGCAAACAGCTTTCCCTCACCCTGGATACGCAACTGGTCCTTCATTTTTGCCCAGTCTTTTTCCGGGATAGAGAATTTCAGTGCACCGTCCTGATCCAACTCTGCGCGTACACCTTCTTGACCGAGGCTACCGTTGAGGCGGCGCAGGATCTGCTCGGTGTTCATGCCATCTTCCAGCACCACCGCAACCGGTTCGGCGAAGCTGCGTCCGGCGGTGAAAATCAATGTCTCCTGACCCGCACGTTGGATGGCATCAATGGATTCCAATCCCTGCAAACTAACGCGGCTGCGCAGCGGTTCATTAAGACGCAACTTGAGCGTGGCATCGAGCGATTCGCCGGATAATTTGCTGCGTTCTTTCAGCAACTCATTCAATTTTTCCAGACGACGATTAATTGCATCGCGCTCGTTATTGCTTTGCGCGTTGCTGAGCTGGCGGCTGATATTCAGTTTAAGTGCCGACAACTGTACCGATAGCTCACCCAGATAATGATCTGCCGCTTGCATTGACGACAATTGTTGGTTGAGCTGCAGGCTAAAACCCGACTCTTTGTGATTCAGTGTTTCCGCCGGCCGATTATGTTGCGGCAGTGGTTCGCGCGCTGGCCGAGCTTTTAATGATTGATCGGGCAGGGGCGCATGCGTAGTCGCGCGCGGATCGAGAGCAGTCGTTACCGGAAGCTGTTTTTCAATTTTCATGGGGCAATTTTCTCACCGAATCTCTAACCAACTATCTCACCAGATTTCTGATCAGTATTTCTAATCAATGTTTCTAACGAATATTCCGCTCGGGTTTTACAGCAAGCTGAACAAGGATAATCCGTTAATCTTGATATAGGTTTTTTGTGTGGCCTGCAGAGACAATTGGTAATTATTTAAATCGATACTCGCTTTGGCGTAATCCAGTGTTGAAAGTTCACCTTCGATTTTTTTATTGGTAAGACTGACCTGACTATTACTTTCGTTCAAGAGCTCCAAGGTGTTTTGGCGCCCGCCCAACTCAGTTACTGCACCCAATAAATTCGAGTGGGTGAGGTCGAGCTGTGCAATAGTGCTGTCGATTTGTGCTCTTACCGCCGGATCAGTTGCATCCAGCGCGGGATCTTCCAGCATTGTGATTAAACCGTGCAGGTCGTTCAGCATATCCATGCCTGCTCCGAAAACTTCAACGGCGGTGACATTTTCGGTGACGAGTACACCGTTGGCTACTGCCGCTTCACGGTGCTTGTTATTGCCGATCACGCTGTAAGTTTCAGTTACCGCATCGAACTCAACAGCGGGTTGGTCGCTGAGCGTGCCTGCAAATAAATAGCGACCTTCTTCATCGCGCACATTGGCGAAACTCAGGATGGTTTTTTCCAAACTTTTTAATTCGTTGGCAATTGCAGCCAGGTCTTCGCTGGTATTTGATCCATTCGCGGCCCAGAGTAAACGATCGCGGATATTCAGCATGGTATCGGAAGTGGAAATCAAATTGGTTTCCTGTATCGACAAATTGCCCGATACGTTTGCGATGTTAGTGGTGTATTGGGTGAGGCTCGCCTCTTCGCGTTGGATGCGCAACAAACGCACGCTCGCAATGGGATCGTCAGACGGTAATTGGATGCGTTTATTGCTCGCCATTTGCTGCATCAATTTCGCCAGTTGCACGGAGCTTTTGTTCATGGAGTTGCTCATGATGGCGGTAACTTGTGCGTTAGTGGTGCGCATGGTGATTATCCTGTTTGACGATTGTTTTTTTTAACAGCGAATTAAATTGGCTAGCAGCGAATTAAAACGCAGCCAGCATATTGTCGAATAATTGGTTTGCTGTGCTGATTACTTTCATGTTGGCTTGATAGGCTTGCTGATACGTCATCATGTTGACGTATTCTTCATCAAGGCTCACTGCACTTACTCCATCGCGTTGCGATTGCGCTTGGCCGGTAACTGCAGTTGCCGTATCCAGATCAGCTTGATTTTGGCGGCTGGCACTGGCGACTTGCCCGAGCAAAATAGCGTAGGCATCGTTGAGTGTGACCGAGCTGGCCCCGAGCGTAATAGTTTGGCCCTTGAGATTTAGCAAATCGAGTAACACTTCGTTATTGCCGGTTTCGCCCGCTGCGGATGAAAGTGCAAGTTCCGCTGGATTGAGATTATTGACTGACAACAAATCGGTACTGCTGCCGGAATTAAAAGCAAACAGTGGTTGGCCTGCTGCGCCATTCAAATCAAAACCAGTGGCGAGAGTGTTGTTAACCATATCGGCAAGTTGCTCGGCCATTTCTTCCAATGACGCTTTCATCGGACGCAAATTGTCGTATTCCACGCTGTAGAGTCCACCGAAGGCGCCGCCAAAATTGTCTTGTTTTAGTGGGAAACTGGTGCCGGCAAAACTCAATGCAACTTCTTGTTCGCCCGACATGGTTTCGCTGACTTTTAACTGACCTGCAGTACTACCAGCAACCAGTGGTTGGCCGTTGGCAAGCGAGATACTGATTGAGCCATCTGCAATTTCTCCCACGCGAATGGAGGCATATTGCGATAACTGGTTTACCAAACTCTCGCGTTGGTCGCGCAGGGCAGAAGTATCGCCATTAATCGATTCGGTTTCGATAATTTTTTTGTTGAGCAGCGCGAGGTTGGTTGTCAGGCCATTAATTTCTGTTGCCATAGCAGTGCGTTGTTCATGCAATGCATTGAGTTGTGCATCGATATTGCTATTCAAACCATTAAAGCGTTGCGCAAGATTTTTTGCTTCGCTGATGATTTGCTGACGCAAGGCGATTGAGCCGGGTGTAGCACTGGCTTCGCTGAGTGCAGCAAAAAATTGATCCAAGCCGGAGCTGATGCTCGCGCCGTCGCCCGACATTAATGTTTCCAGTGCAGTGAGATATTGCTGCGAGCTGTTGTAGTAATGCTGCTCGGTTGTCGCGCGCCACAATTGCTGGTTTTGGAATTCGCTCGACAAGCGACGAATGCTGGTCACCTTCACACCGCCACCGGCATTCAAGCTACTGATACCCGAGAGCGATTCCGTCACCGTATTTAAACGGCTGTAACCGGGGGTATTGATGTTGGCAATGTTTTGACCGGTTGTTGTCAGGCCAATTTGTGCGGCGTTAATTCCGCTGTAGGCGATTTGGCTGATATTACTCATAGCTCGGTCTCGGTGCGATCAATCCTGATGACTTGCGCAAATGCAGCAGAGCGGGATTGATAGGTATTTTCCAGTGTGAGTGGGCGGGAGGTTTGCGTCTCCTGAGGTGGAGTAATCAAAGGCTCCTGCGTCTTCTCTTCCAAGGCGACAGAACCATCGGTGGAATTAAATGGTGTAGCGATTTGTGTATTCGCCAGCGGTGTTTTTACCGACACAGAATTCGCGATGGTTTGCTGCTGATTTAAATCGCGCAAAATATTGCGTGTGTAGTTGCGGGTTTCCTCAAACGGAATGCGTGCAACCCAATTTGCTGTGCTTACATCACCAGTGCGTGGATCGCCGTGGCGTTGCAACCAATCATCAACACGACCGGGACCCGCGTTGTAAGCGGCAACGGCAAGTGCAGGTTCACCGTCGTAGCGGTCGAGCATTTTGCTGAGAAAAGCGCTGCCCAATTGTTTGTTGTAACTAGCATCGCGCGTCAGGCGCTGGTGGTCGTAGGCGATGCCTAATTCACCGGCCATATGGCGAGCGGTTGCTGGCATCAATTGCATAACACCCAATGCGCCTTTTGGTGAAACAGCATCCACACGGCCACCGGATTCCTGCCGAATAACGCTGCTAACCAGTTGATTAAATGTGGTCGCGCTCACCGGTACATCGCTGCGCGCCGGGCTGATGCCGAGCAGGTCAGCCGTTGAGGGCGGTTGCTGCCACTTGCGCAGTGTTTGATTGGACGATAGTTGGCTGGATGAACGCTGGGGCAAGTCACTGCTGCGCGCTATCTTGGCTGCTTCGTTGGGCGACATGCCGCTGCCTTTGCCTGAAAGCTGGGCTACCAGTAAATCCGCAATTCCCGTTTGTTTTTTGCTGGCGAGGGTATCGGCAAGCGCGCCATCGTAAAAATCATTCATGGTCGACATTTCGCGGCTGCGCATCGGGTTTTCAGCCGCCAGCGCATCGCCAGCTTTACGCATTTGCTTAAGCACTTGCTGTAAAAACAGGGCTTCAAATTGTTCAGCAACAACCTGCAATTGGTTAGCGCCGTTATTGGCGGTGACATTGCTACCGCTCATAGCGGAGCGGTTGTAAGGCTGGGAAAGGGAAACAATACTCATGGCGTGGCCTTTGAAAACGTCCTAGATAACCAATAATTCAGCGTTAAGTGCGCCAGCTTGTTCCAGCGCTTGCAGGATGCTCATCACATCGTCCGGCGAGGCGCCGAGGCTGTTGATGGTGTTGATAATGTTGTCGAGGCTGGTGCCGTCCGGCCACTTGAACATGGCGTTGGTTTCTTGCGATACCTGCACATCCGAGTTGGGCACTACCTCGGTTTGTCCGTTGGAGAAAGCACCCGGTTGGCTGACTTGCGAGGTCTCGTTGATGGTCACCGTCAAGGCGCCATGGCTGACCGCGGCAGCTTTTACCCGCACACCTTCACCGACTACAACAGTACCGGTGCGGCTGTTGAATACCACTTTCGGGCGATTGCGTCCTTCCGCGACTTCAATGCCTTCCAGCATCGCCATAAAACTCAAACGCTGGCCTTTTACTTTCGGTGCAAGCAGGGTCACTTTGGTAGAGTTGTCGGCGCTCGCAAGCGTAGTTCCAAAGCGTTTGTTGATCGCATCCACCACGTTGTTGGCGGTTTGGAAACTGGGGTTACGCAGGTTGAGGACGATATCGCTGCGCTCGGCGAAATCGGTTGGGATCATGCGTTCAACCGTTGCGCCGTTAGGGATCAAGCCGCTGTTGGAGGTATTGATCGCCACACTTGAACCGCTGGCGCCTTGGGCGTTTACACCGCCGACAATCAGCGCACCTTGCGCCAAGGCATAAACTTCACCATCTACACCGTGCAATTGCGTCATCAGGAGTTGGCCGCCGCGCAGGCTTTTAGCATCGCCGAGGGAGGAAACAGTCACATCCACCGTTTGGCCTGGGCTATACGAGGGCGGGATATTGGCAGTGACGGTTACTGCCGCCACGTTTTTCAATTTGGGGTCGATGTTCGCCGGCAGGTTGATACCGAATTGCTTGATCATGTTAGTGACTGACTGGCTAGTGAACTTCACTTGGTTTTTATCGCCAGTGCCATCAAGCCCCACCACCAAACCGTAGCCAATGAGTTGGTTGTCGCGGATACCTTCGATATCCACCAGATCCATCAGTGCAGCCGCATGTAACGGCAAATGGCACAGCATCAGGCAAGCGCCAAACAAGCCAGTGAGACGGCGGGAAAAACGGTTATGCATACGAATACTCGGCATAAAATCACTCAGCGTTACAGTGGGAAGAGTGGTGAAGTGAAGAAGCGCGACAACCAGCCAGCGGTGTTGCTGTCATTGAGCGTGCCGCGTCCGGAGTAGGAAATTTTGGCGTTGGCGATATTTTGCGATGACACCTGATTGTTGCGATTGATGTCATCGACGCGCACTAAACCGGTCACGCGGATGTATTCATCTCCCTGGTTAAGGCGCAATCCTTTTTCGCCTTTCACCAACAAAGTGCCGTTGGGCATCACCCGGTGTACAGTCACCGCAATCGCACCGCGCAAGGTATTTTGCTGGGAGCTTTGCGCCGAACCGCTGAACTCGCGGTTGGAGGTGGCGCTGCTGGCGATGTCATCAACTGTCTCACCAAACAAGGTCGGTGCGCCTATGCCGACGCCGGAACTCTTGTCGTAACTAGTGCCCGCGCTTTTGCTCGACTGGGTCGATTCGTTGAGCACGATGGTGAGTATGTCGCCTACACGCAAGGCGCGGCGATCTTGCATCAACGAGCCGTTGTAACCAGCGCGATAAAGCCCGCCGCTAGTAGTGGCAGGCAAGCTGTAGTCCAGCTCCAGCGGTTCGTATTCGTTTTCCGCTTGCTCGCGTCCGGGCATCAGCTGGCAGCCACTGACCAGAGTCAGCAGCGCCACTACACCTGCTACGCGCAGAGAGGGGATGAATCGATAAGACAGAGGAGACGCGCCCATAGTCGATTAAACCTGCTGGTTGAGGAATTGCATCATGCTGGATGAAGCATCCAACACTTTGGCGTTGGCCTCATAAGAACGCTGGATCGCGATCATGGACACCATGGCTTCAACCACCTGCACATTGGAGCCTTCCAATACGCCTTGTTTGATGGTGCCCAAACCGTCTTCACCGGCTACACCTTCAGTCGGCTCGCCGCTGGCGATGGTTTCGCGGTAGAGATTGCCACCCAGTGCTTCAAGGCCAGCCGGATTGGCAAAGTTGGTCAGGGTAATTTGGCCGAGCTCAGAGGGCAGGGTATCGCCCGGCAGAATCGCAGTCACAATGCCATCGCTACCCACAGTGAAACTCTTGCTGCCGGTCGGTACTTCAATCGCAGGTACCAGTGGCAGGCCTTGGGAGTTCACCAGCATGCCTTCGGCGTTGAGTTGCAATTGGCCGCTTTCGGTGTAGAGAGTTTCACCGGAAGGGGATTCAACTTGAAAGAAACCAGCGCCTACAACTGCCAGATCCATCGGCTGGCCAGTTGCCTGGATATTGCCTTCGGTAAAGACTTTCTGGGTGCCGATAAGACGTACACCGCTACCGAGTTGGATACCTGAGGGAACTGTGTTGACTTGATCGGCCTGTGCGCCCGGTTGCAGCTCTACGCTGTAGAACAAATCTTCAAATACGGCGCGGTCGGCTTTAAAGCCGTTGGTGTTCACGTTGGCGAGGTTGTTGGCCACGGTTGCCATGGCTTTATCTTGCGCGGCCAAACCGGTTTTACTTACCCAAAGTGCTGAACTCATTGCGATTACTCCTCTTAGCTGCCGCGGATCATGCGGTTACCTGCGTCGGATAAACCCTCGGCAGCTTTCATCATTTTTACTTGCGTTTCGAACAAGCGGTTGAGGCTCATGGTCGCCACCAATTGGTCGATGGCTGACACATTACTCTGCTCCAGATGGCCCGAAAGCAGGCGTGCTTCTTCGCTGACTTGTGCTGGCTCACCATTTTTGGTGACCAGCAGACCATTCAGGTCTTTCACCAGGTTGCTCGCTGGTTCGTCCACTAATTTGATGCGGCCAACGTCGGTCATTTGGGTGTCACCACGGGGCATTACCGAGATAGTGCCGTCGCTGCCAATGTTCAGGCTGTCGTACTCCGGCAATACCAGCGCACCGCCTTCACCCAGTACCGCGCGGCCATTGATGGTCAAACGCATATCGGCATCCACCTGCAAACTGCCATGGCGGGTGTAGGCTTCACCGTTGGGAGTTTCCACCGCGATAAGTCCCTTACCCTGGATGGCAACGTCCAGTTGGCGGCCAGTAGTGGCAACCGCACCGGGAGCGAGGCTCACACCTTCATTTTTCATCAGCGCCATATGGCGGCTGTCGTAGCCGTAACCTTCTACGGCAACGGCTTTGGACATATCCAAATCAGCGCGAAAGCCGGGGGTGTTGACGTTAGCCAGGTTGTTCGCATGCACTTGCAACGAGTTCAAGGTGCGACTGGCGGCAGTCATTGCGGTGTATCCCAAACGGTCCATAAATCAGCCCTTCGATAACATCTGAAAGTAAAAGAACGCGAAATTAGATGGCGTTGAACAAGACTTGCGTCAGTTCTTTATCGGTCGACAACACTTTGGTATTGGCCTGGTAGTTGCGCTGGCCTTCCATCAATTTCACCAACTGCTGGGTGAGGTCGACGTTAGAACTTTCCAGTGCGCCAGCGGTCAGGGTGCCGAGTGAGCCGATACCGGGTGAGCCGATCATTGCGCCGCCTGAGTCAGCAGTTTCGCTCCAAGCGGTGCCGCTCTCATTTTTCAAACCATCGAGGTTGGCGAAGGTTGCCAACACCACCTTGCCTTGCAACATGCGCTCGCCGTTGCTGTAGGTGGCGTAGATCATGCCGTCTTTCTCGATTGCCAGACCGGTTTGCTCGCCTGCGGTATAACCGGTAGCGGCGTTGGTGGTAACAACAAAGTCAGAACCGTATTGGCTGGTGCCGGTGTAGTCCACGTCGATATTCATCGCGTTAACGCCGGCGAACGGGAAGGTGAGGTTCACTGGCGCTGCCGGTGCAGTCAGTGCACCGCTGGTGTTGAAGGTCAGGTTTTGTGGAGTGCCTACCGCGCCGCCGTCAGCGTAGTAGTGCGCTTGCCATTGGTTAGCACCGGTTTTCACAAAGTATTGGGTCAGGGTGTGTTCTTTACCTTGTGAGTCAAAAATCTTGGTGGTGTAAGTCGAGTTGAAAGTATTGGCATTGGCTGGGTCAAACGGCGCTACTGGTGGCGCAGCTTCGTTGGAATCCAGGTTCATCACAAAGCTCATCTCGTCAGTCGCTTTGGCTGGCAGGTTGGCATTTTTCAACTGTAGATTGCCCACGTTACCGACTTGCAGAGTACCGTTTTGGTCGACTGGATAACCTTGCAACAACTGGCCGGCAGCATTGGTCAGGTTGTTGTTTTTGTCGGTGCCAAATACACCGGCACGGGTGTAGCTCAAATCACCATTACTGGCTTTAGTGACAAAAAATCCGCCGCCGGAAATTGCCAGGTCAAGGCTGCGACCGGTGGTCACCAGCGATCCGCCCTGGCTGATGCTTTGGGTCAAACCTAATGTCTCTACACCCATCGCCTGGGTGCCGGCGTAGATGCTGCCGAATTCCGCGCGCGATGATTTAAAACCGGTAGTGCCGGAGTTGGCGATGTTGTTGCTTACGGCGTTAAGTTGTTCGTTGACCGCGTTCAGGCCAGTCAGTGCAATGTTGAAACTCATAGGACTTATCCTTTTTGATAGTGAAAATTAGTGATGGAAAACCTAGAGCAACCCGTTGAGGGATGTCTGACCAAACTCGGTAATGTTGTAGAAGGGCACTGAGCCAGCACCAGCGACATCCATCACCGGACCATTCGCGCTAACGCGCACGCCGTTGACCTTGCCGGTCACTTCAATCGCAGGATATTCACCGCTGCTGGTAGTGGCGCTAATGCTGTATTTACCCGGAGCCAAACCCAGCGCCGTCGGGTCGATAGTGAAATTCACTTTGCCCGCAACCTGAGTGCCCAATTGCACTTCGGTTTTCTGGCCGCTAGCGCTGGTAAGGGTGATAACCGTTGGCGATGAGGCGTAACCCAAATTGAGTTGGCCTTTTACCGGCGCGCCATCCAATTGCAGGGATTCCACACTGACGTTTACTTCCTGTCCTACCAATCCTGATGCAGTGAGGGTTTGCAGGTTGTCGAGCAACACCAGATTGTTTTTGCTCAGCTCGGACATGTTTTCCAGACTTTTCACTTGCGACATCGCCGAGTATTGATTGAGAAACTCGGTGCTATCGACGGGATTAGTCGGGTCCTGATTTTGGATTTGCGCCACCATCAACGCGATGAAGTTGTTCTCCATCTGGGTCGCATCGCTGACGTTTACGCTCTTGGCTACGCTGCCGTCAGTGCGATAATTGTTCGGGTTATTCAGCCCATCGTTATTGACCGCTGCCATCATGCTTCTCCCAATTTAAGCAGGCCTTGCTGCATGCCTTTAATGCGGTTCAACACTTCCACATTGGTTTCAAAACTGCGGCTGGCCGACATCATGTCGGTCATTTCTTCGATCTCATTGACCGCGGAATAAAAAACATAACCATCGCGGTTGGCGAGGGGATTATCCGGCTCGTAGCGGCGATCCGGCTCGCGTCCGGCCGTCACCACATCCAGCACTTGTACGTGGGCGCCGCCCATACCTACGCCGCGGGTCAGCTCGTTGTTTCCGTATACCGCGGCAAATACCGGCTTGCGCGCTTGATACACATCTTCTGCACTGGCGGCAGCGGAATCAGCGTTAGCCAGGTTACTGGCGACGGTATTCAAGCGAACGGTTTGCGCGTTCATGGCTGAACCGGCGATACGGTAAATCGAATCAAATGACATGATTAACGTCCCTCAATAGCTTGTTTAAGGCCGCGAAATTTGGAATTGAGAAAAGTGAGGCTGGTTTGGAAGTCCATCGAGTTTTTAGAGAACTCGGCCTGCTCCGTACTCAGCTCAACGGTATTGCCATCAAGTGCGGCCTGGGTTGGTATGCGGTACTGCAATTCCGGGGAATTACTCGCGCCAAAAGCGCCGCCGCTAATGGCGGAATCGAGCCGCTGCATTTCGCCGGCGAAATCGAAATCCCGCGCCTGGAAGCCGGGTGTACCTTCGTTTGCCAGGTTGGCCGCAAGGATTTCACTGCGCTGTACGCGTAAATCGAGTGCGTGACTGTGGATGCCTATTGCGTCCTCTATCCGTATACTCATAACCCAATACCTTGAAAAAGATTGATCAGTACAGCGGAATTGCAGGAACCGTGCCTGCTCCTGAAAAATTATTTAACTTGTTGAATTTATTAATATTTATGAAATTGATCTGGCGTAGTTTGACCGTGTTTTTTCCGCATTCACCAGCGCGTACCCGCGCAAGGGGAAGCTGCACTTCCGCATGTGTCACCAGCAGAAAAGATGCTGTTGTTGTCGTTTTGGGGGGGATCATCCTGAGTTGGTTTTGCGCGATGGGTGCCTCCGCGCAGGATGGAGTGCAGCAACAAATTGATCGCGCTGTTGAGCGTCACTTGCAGCAGCGTCTGGAAAAACAAGCAGCTACCGAAGGCTGGAAAGGATTGCGTTTTACCCAATCAAGCGCGCCACAAACCAGCGTCAATAACCTTGCATCTTGCAGTCAGCCGCTAAGCGTTAAAGATGGGGGTGACAACCGCAATTGGAGCCGTCAGCGTTTTACCTTGATGTGTAGTGATGGCGGTTGGTCAGTTGCAGTGTTAACCGAGGTAAAGGTCTATGTATCTGCCGTGGTGGCGAAGCAGGTGATTAATCGTGGTGAAACTTTTAGCAACCGCCAGCTTGCCGTGCGCGAGGTGGAAATCACCAAAAACAACAGCGGTTTTTATTCCAGTCTGGATAAGGTGGTCGGGCAGGGTGCCAAGCGCCGGATTCGCGCTGAGCAATTATTGGTTCCGGCATTAGTGGCTCCGGCTTGGGTAATCCAGCGCGGCCAGCAAGTGACGGTTGTGGCGAATAAAGACGGTATAGCGGCAAGTATTCAGGGCGAAGCCTTGGAGAACGGCGCTGTAGGTGAGGTGATTCGCGTGCGCAACATCAGTAGTAAAAAAACCATTGAAGCTAAAGTATTGGAGGCGGGGTTGGTTACCAGCACCTTTTAGCTTTAACCCTCGCAATACACAAATGCCTCGTCTCGTACGGGGCATTTTTATTTTAAGGGTTTAAGTTTGTGAACCCCTTGGTCGCTTTGAGTCGATAGCAGGCAAACATGGCCAGCTTTGAAACAGTTTTTACATTCACGTTTTACTTAGCACAGGAATATTCCCATGGCTCTGTCGATTCATACTAACTACTCTTCGTTGATCACCCAGACCAACCTGGGCAAGACCAATAGCGCCTTAGGTACCAACCAACAACGTTTGGGTACTGGCTTGCGCATTAACTCTGCTGCTGACGATGCTGCCGGTTTGCAAATTGCTACTCGTTTGAACGCTCAATCACGCGGTATGGAAGTGGCAATCCGCAACACTGGCGATGCTATTTCCTTGTTACAAACTGCAGAAGGTGCATTCAATGAAATGACCGATATTGTTCAGCGTATGAAAGATTTAACCACCCAAGGCGCTAACGGCACCAACAGTGCACACGACCTTGCGGCGCTCCAGTCCGAGTACAACGAACTCGGCAACGAGTTGGCAAATATCGTTAAGAACACCAAGTACGCAGGTGAAAGCCTCTTCAGTGATGGCACAGTCACCGACGGTAGCGCAGGAAAATTTAGCGACACCATGAGCTTTCAGATTGGTGCCAGCAGTTCTGAAACCCTGGCATTGGATGCTAGCGGTAAGCTCGGAACACTCACCGCTGCCTTGACTGCTATTTCCACCAATTATGAAGATGGCACTACCGGTGTTGAAATCGCCGATGTTGACCTGACCACCACACCGCCGACCATCACTGCTAATACCGCCAACGCGACTATTACCTTGCTGGAAACAGCACTCAATCAAATCGGTTCATTGCGTGCAGATTTCGGTGCGAACATTAATCGCTTGAATCACACCGCTAATAACCTGGCGAACATGAAAGACAATACCGACATGTCTAAAGGTCGCATCATGGATGCAGATTTCGCTAAAGAAAGCGCCAACATGAGCAAAAATTCGATGTTGATGCAATCCGGTATTTCCATGTTGAAACAAGCCGGACAAATGCCGGGTATGGTGATGTCGCTGCTCGGTTAATGTACGGAGAACACGCATCCAGTATTCATATTTTCTTTTATCAACCTTAAGTCTCGACGCAATTTGGTCGCTTTAAGTAAATAGCAGGCAAACATGGCCAGCTTCGAAACAGGTTGTTACATTCACGTTTTACTTAGCACAGGAATAATTCCATGGCTCTGTCGATTCACACTAACTATTCTTCGTTAATTACTCAGACTAACCTGAGTAAAACTAACAACGCGTTAGGCACTAACCAACAACGTTTGGGTACTGGCTTGCGCATTAACTCAGCGGCTGACGATGCTGCTGGTCTGCAAATCTCTACACGTTTGAATGCACAATCACGCGGTATGGAAGTTGCCATTCGCAATACTGGCGATTCCATTTCTCTGTTGCAAACTGCAGAAGGTGCATTCAACGAAATGACCGACATCATGCAGCGTATGAAAGACCTGGCTACCCAGGCAGCGAACGATACCAACAGCACTGAAGACCGCACTGCATTGAAAGCAGAATATGATGAGTTGGGCAATGAACTGACTAACATCATTACCAATACCAAATACGCTGGTGAAGCGCTATTTGCAGCAGGCGGTAAATTTACTGCATCAATGACTTTCCAAATTGGTGCCAGCAGCAGCGAAACATTGGCATTGAACGCTAGCACTGGCCTGACCGCAGTGACTGGTTCTATCACCACCATTAAAGCGAACACACTCGACACAGCAGCCAACTCAGGCACCACTATCGGCAACCTGGAAACTGCATTGAATAACGTGGGTACTTTGCGTGCGACCTTGGGCGCAAACATCAATCGTTTAAACCACACCGCAAACAACCTGGCGAATATGAAAGACAACACTGATATGTCCAAAGGCCGTATCGTGGATGCAGACTTCGCCAAAGAAAGTGCAAACATGAGCAAAAACTCTATGTTGATGCAATCAGGTATTTCCATGCTGAAACAAGCAGGTCAAATGCCTGGCATGGTTATGTCGCTGCTCGGTTAATTGGTTCGGATGTTTTACGAAAAAACCCGCTTTTTAGCGGGTTTTTTTATTTAAGTCTCGCGGCCTCAAGGTCGCTTTACGCTTGTAGCAGGCAGATATATGCCAGCTTATCGTTTTCATTTATAGCATAGTCCTTTAACAACACTGTTCTTTCCATTAACAACACAGGAATAGATACATGGCACTGTCAATTCACACTAACTATTCGTCGCTGGTTACGCAAACTAACCTGAACAAAACCAACCTTAGCTTGAGTACTAATCAACAACGTTTGGGCACTGGTTTGCGCATCAACTCTGCTGCTGACGATGCGGCCGGTTTGCAAATTTCTACTCGTTTGAACGCACAATCGCGTGGTATGGAAGTCGCTATCCGCAACACTGGCGATTCCATTTCGCTGCTGCAAACTGCAGAGGGCGCGTTCAATGAAACGACTGATATTTTGCAGCGTATGAAAGATCTTGCTACGCAAGCAGCGAACGATACCAATTCAGCGGATGACCGCACGTCACTCCAAACAGAATTCGACGAATTGGCTGCAGAAATTAACAATGTGTTTACCAACACCAAGTTCGCAGGCGAGAACCTGTTTACCGCCAAGTTTACTGCAGCCGTGAATTTCCAAATTGGGGCCAGCGCAGCGGAAACCTTGTCATTTGACATCAGCACTGAAATCGGCGATCTGGATACCACACTGAATACCGATGTTCCCGCATTGGATCTCAGCACTGCAGCACTTTCCGGTGCAGCTATCACCGCATTGGAAACTGCATTGAATGATGTGGGTTCTGTTCGCGCAATGTTTGGTGCAACCATCAACCGCTTGAATCACACCGCTAATAACCTGGCGAACATGAAAGACAATACTGACATGTCCAAAGGTCGTATTGTGGATGCAGACTTCGCTAAAGAGAGTGCTAACATGAGCAAAAACTCCATGCTGATGCAATCGGGTATTTCCATGTTGAAACAAGCCGGACAAATGCCGGGTATGGTGATGTCGCTGCTCGGTTAATGTACGGAGAACACGCATCCAGTATTCATATTTTCTTTTATCAACCTTAAGTCTCGACGCAATTTGGTCGCTTTAAGTAAATAGCAGGCAAACATGGCCAGCTTCGAAACAGGTTGTTACATTCACGTTTTACTTAGCACAGGAATAATTCCATGGCTCTGTCGATTCACACTAACTATTCTTCGTTAATTACTCAGACTAACCTGAGTAAAACTAACAACGCGTTAGGCACTAACCAACAACGTTTGGGTACTGGCTTGCGCATTAACTCAGCGGCTGACGATGCTGCTGGTCTGCAAATCTCTACACGTTTGAATGCACAATCACGCGGTATGGAAGTTGCCATTCGTAATACGGGTGATTCCATCTCCCTGCTGCAAACTGCAGAAGGTGCATTCAATGAAATGACCGATATTTTGCAACGTATGAAAGACCTAAGCACGCAAGCATCGAACGCCACCAACAGCGGTGCAGATTTGATTGCATTGCAAGGTGAGTACGATGAATTGGGTAAGGAGATGTCCAACATCATCAAAAATACCAAGTTTGCGGGCTCTAACTTGTTCAGTAACGGCACTACCGTTAACGGTAGCTTGGGTAAATTCTCAGCAGGTATGGATTTCCAGATCGGTGCCAGTGCAACTGAAAAACTGACATTGAACGTAAGTGCTAAATTGACTGCATTGGGTACTGCACTGGCTGCTGTATCTGACACCTATACTACCGCTGGTACTCCGGGTGTTGAATTGGCAACTACCCAGGTAGCAACTACCGCATTAAACACCAACGCAAACGGCAACATTACGTTGGTTGAAACTGCAATTGATGCTGTTGGTGAGTTGCGTGCATTGTTTGGTGCAAATATTAACCGTTTGAACCACACTGCTAACAACCTGGCCAACATGAAAGATAACACTGACATGTCTAAAGGTCGTATCGTGGATGCAGACTTCGCCAAAGAGAGTGCCAACATGAGCAAAAACTCCATGTTGATGCAATCGGGTATTTCCATGCTGAAACAAGCTGGCCAAATGCCTGGCATGGTGATGTCTCTGCTCGGTTAATTTGTATACACGACACAGAGCTGTCCAGCCAGATGCCCTGTTTTTACAGGGCATCTTTTTTCCTCGCTCAACCCCCGCAATAGTTTATCTGCAACATCATCTGCGTAATTTTACCTATTTCTTTATGCGGCATTTTCGTTAAGAATGCTGGAAGTTTTCGTAATACATGCCACACTGATTCACGTTATTGTTTAATTCAGATCAATAAATGCTGTTTTAATAATCATTTTTTCATTGCAATATTTTTTATGCAAAGTATTGTTAATTTGAGTGGATTTATTTAAGCAAAATTGTGAGTTTTTCTCGAATCGCCCTAAAAATGCGGACTAGCCAGTACCGAACTGGTGCAGCATCAATGTAGTTCGGAGTAAACCGCATGGATTATGAACACATCTCAGAGCAGGAACATCATGCCGAATGAGACCTTAATAGGCGATTCATCCACGACTATCGCTTGTATTACCATTAAAACCGGCCAGCCAGGTTGCCGCGCGTTTTTCTATCCCAGCATTTACAAATTGTTGGTGGTGGATGAATCGCGCAAGCAAAAATTTGATCTGGGTTATGCCGGTAGTCGTCTCTTGGAGCGCTTACTGGAATTTGCTGGCGATGCCGTTGGACGTGAGGATTTGATTGCCTATGCATGGCCCGAGCGCGTAGTGGGGCAGGGCAGTCTCAATCAACAAATTTATACTCTGCGTCAAATCCTGGGTGATGAAAAAGCACGCAAAATTATCCAAACACTGCCACGCCGCGGTTATTTATTTCACCCTGATTTTGTCAGCCGTTCGGCTGACACTGTGCCTGCGGAATTATTTGTTGCTGAGGTTGTTGCAACTGATGTGCAATCCGCTGTGATTGAAGACGATCAACCGGCTGCGTTTTCAAGCAACATATCGCCAACTAAAAGTGTAACAGAGCAGGATTCAGCAGCGCCTGAACTCACTACTGCAAATGTATCTGCTGAACCGGCTATTAATTATGCCGCGGCAGCTGTTATTCATACTCCCACGCACAAACCATTCAATTGGCCGCTCATGTTGGCTGGTGTTCTGGCATTGGGGTTGGGAGTGGGTACGTATCTTTTTTATCCTAAGCGCGCAGGCGTTGATGTACCGGTTCACGAACAAATTAATGTTGGTGAGTTGGGTATAGTTTATGCGGGAGATAACCCCGAGCGCTTGGAAAATTTAAAAGCGCGCACGCACAAATTAACCATGCGTTTGGTTAAAGTGAGCAATGTGCCGGGAACTATTTTTTGGCGTGTAGCAGGGACTTATTATGAAGCCCTGTGTGTTTCCAATAATGCTATCGGAAAAGCGCTTACCGTCCATGAAGATCAGCTCGAAACAATTACTGAAGAACAACTGCGCGCATGCTTTCCTGATTAATGCATGCGCTGTGAATAAAAATACTGTTGTACAAGGAAATAGTATTTTATTCAATCAATTGGTAGTAGGGGCTGCAACTAAATCATTACTGGTTGCTGAATAGTCAACGCGTGGTTGGGAATTATCAAACAGCTCGTGATACAACTCTTCTGCTTGTGCCGTTAGCAATAAAATTTCGATTCGGCGGTTTGCGCCATCTTCCGGTGCGTCAGGTTTGAGCGGGGCACCATCTGCCTGCGCAGTAACTTGAAGTACTGATGTAGTTGGTAAACCGTTATCCACCATCACATTGCGTGCACGCAGCGCACGGTCACCCGATAAATTCCAATTGTTGTATCCCTTTTCCATCTTGTAGGGCGTTGCATCGGTATGGCCGCTGATAATTAATTTGTTGTTCACTTTGGCTAAAATGCCAGCGAGATTGCCGAGCAATACCTGGAAGTGGGGATTGAGTTTTGCACTGCCGCGTTCAAACATAAAACGCTGGGCATCATCTTTAATTAAAATGCGTAACCCCTGTGGGACAATCTGTACTTCAACGTTGGCTTTTGCATCCAATTGCAATGCGAGAGATTCCATTAATTTCGCCAGCTCGCGCAAATCATAGCGGCCTAATTGTGCATCGCTGTTGATGTCGGTAACACCCGCCTGTTCGCCCATGGTGGATGCTTTTGTTTCCGAAGTGCTGCGTGGGCGAGAAGCTTCATTGCTTTGGTCTTTGCGCGAATTCACCATTACCGGCATGCCATCCAGATCCAGCGGTGTTCTACTGTTGCCATCAAAAACACCGGCACCACCGTCGACTAATGGATTTACCATCATATCGGCAGCCATAGTGCGTGCTTTGTTTTGCGGTTGGATTAACCAGAGCACCATAAACAACGCCATCATTGCCAAGGTGAAGTCAGCAAAAGCAACTTTCCATGCGCCGCCATGTGCATCGTGACTATTTTTTTTGGAACGACGTTTGATGATTATCTCGTGTTCCTGGGTTCCGTTGCCGCGCTGTTTCATGCTGCGTCCCTTTCATCCTCATAGCGGTTAACCCAGGTCTCCAATTGGCGGAATGCCGGTTTAACATCCTGCTCAATTAATTTACGGCCCGCGTCCACTGCTAACAAAGTAGGTTTACCGGCGACGTGCGCAACCAATGTTGTGCGCACACATTCAAGTGCGGAGAGTTCGGTTTTTACGCGTTGCCCCATGGCGTTGCTGAGAGGTTCCATTACGCAATAGCAAAAGAAAATGCCGAGGAATGTTCCTACCAACGCTGCTGCAACGTGCGCACCAATTTCAGAGATGGCACCGTCAATATTCCCCATGGTGATAATGATCCCCATGATGGCCGCGAGAATTCCGAAGCCGGGCATTGCTTCACCAATTTTGTAAAGTGAGCGTGAAGGTTGCAGCAGGGTGTGTTCCATTGCTTCCAGTTCCTGCTCCAAAAATCCTTCCAGTTCGTGTGCGGTGATTTTTCCCATCGCCATCAAGCGGAAATTGTCAGCGATAAAAGCCATCAGGTTTTTTTCTTCTTGAATCAGTGGGTACTTGTTGAATAGCTCACTTTGCTGTGGTTCTTCAATGTGTTCATCAAGTACCTTCAAACCACCGACATCAACCATTTCCAACAATTCATACAGCAGCATTAACAGTTGACGTTGAAACTCTTCACCGCGACGTTTTAATTGGAAAACCCCTTTGATTTGCGTGCACATTTCCAGGAGCACTTCTTTGGGATTGCCGACAATCAAGCTACCAATGCCGGCACCCAAAATAATAAGCGCCTCCGCTGGTTGCCACAGAACAGCAAGCTCACCGTGAGCCATGGTGTAACCACCGAGAACACAGCTGATAATAACAAAGACTCCAATAACTTTTTCCACAATAAAATTCTCTTGTTGCTATCCGGCGGTTAATAACTAGATCGAGTGATTAATGATTTAGTGAATGTGTGTTGCCAATTTACTTTTTGCCTGTCAGGTAACGGCTTGCTTTAGCGATAGCCTGTTTACTTAATTGGCAGACCCGCGCATCGGTGAGATCCAGAACCAGCGCGATCTCTTTTAAACTTAATTCCTGTTGGTAGTAGAGCATCAGGATAATTCGCTCGCGCTCATCCAATTGGTCGAGCGCCTGGGTTAATAAACGCTCTTTGATAACACGGTCTTCAACACCTGAGTGGCTTTCAATGAAATCTTCGTTACCGTTTTGTAATAGCTCATCGAGGCTCTCGATAGACTCACCCGCATCTGCTTGCAAATACGCGAGATATTGTTTGTCGCTCATGCCTGTGTGTTTCAGGATTTCTTCGTCGGTCGGCACTCGCCCAAGTTGACGCGCGAGCAGGCGGATCGCATCGCGGGTTTTGTGCGTGTGTTGGCGCACCTGGCGCGGGCGCCAATCCTGACGACGCAATTCATCCAAAATTGCACCGCGTACACGCAAGCTGGCAAAGCTGGCGAATTGCTCATCTGGTGCGCCGTAGCGGCGTAAACTTTCCAGCAAACCCATCAAACCAATTTGCTCCATGTCCTCGCGGTCGAGCACTTGATTAGCTTGTAGTGACAATTGGTTAACAATGCGTTTTACCAGCGGCAAATATTGCATCAACAAGGTTTGCTCAACCTTGGGTGCAAAAGCAGCGGGAACCGCTCGCTCCGGGTTGTAATCAAAATCAACAGCGCAGGTCGCGTTCATAGTCAGGCCTATTGCACAATTAATTTGCTAACCAGCACATGCGCAAAAGGCGCTACGATTTTTTTGCTGGCAAAGTCATCGAGTAGGGTGTTTTCCAAATGAGTCTGCAATTCATTAATTGGCATAGCGCGCAATTGTGAAAATGTCATTTGTGATAATTTTGCTACTACTGAGCTGCGTACCATAGGGTCGAGGCTTTCCAGCTTTTTCGGGTCGGTTTTTTCTTCTGCTTGCAACACCACGTCAAATACAAAATAGTGTTCACGGCCATCTTCTTGCAGACTGACAATAATTTTTTCTACCGTATGGAACACAAACTCTTTTGCATCGCCTTTTGCAATGTTGCGATCAATAGGTGCATTAGGATCATCTGGATTGATTGCTGTCGCAGGAGCTTGGGCTTGTGCACGTATAGACGTAAACATGTTGTAATTAATGTAAACACTGCCTAAAGCTATGACTGTGTTCAGCACTAACATGATTAAAACCACTCGTGTCATCGACATAAAAGTCTCTCTATTCCCAGATGTTAATTAGAAAATTAAATAAAAAGTTAAATTACACAGTGACCAGGATGTCGTTGTGTGTTGTGTTTTTTCCGGAAGAAGTGGTTTCCGCACTTTGGTGGTTTTGTGTTATTTGCTCTTCATTCCATTGCGCACTCTGCTGCTGGGAATGACGTTGACCGCCATGGTTGTCACTGGAAACTTGTACATTTACTTGCACGAATTGTTGGTTCACTAATTCCTGGCGCAACCGGTCGCTGGTTTGTTGCAGTAAGCGGGCGACATCACCTTGCGAGGCAGAGATTTGTACCGTCAATCGGCCGGACTCATGGCTGAGGAAAATTTCCATGCTGCCCAATTCAGGCGGGTCCAAACGAATAGTTGCGTTTTGTTGACGATGCTGAAGTTGTAAGCCAACGTTTTCACGCAGAGTTTGCAGCATTTGCTCGCCCCATTTGGCTTCGGTGCCGTGCAGTTTGAGTGTGCGTTCTGGTACTGCGTCAGTGAGCGTTTGGTTTGTTGCGTTGCTAATAGACGATGCTGCACCATCATGGCTTTGTGCTGGTGCAATGCCACCTAAACGATCTGTGAGTGCATTGGTAATTGCGTTTTTAGTTTGGTCAACAGCTTGATCTGCTGTTTGATTAACAGCGCGCTCGGCTACGGCATTTGTTGAAAAACCCGGTGTTGGGTCGTTGGCAGAATCAACAATCTGCCCGTTAATCGCAGCTTGGGTATTGTCGCTATCACCGGTGTTGGTGATAACAAGTGTGGGGTGTGCTCGCGATTGTTTTTGTGTGGCAGACTGATCCAGCTCTACAAGCGCTTGTTGATCCAATGACTGTTTGAAATCTGGTGCTTTATTTGCGCTGACTGACAATGATAGATTTGGCTGAATGTATTGCGTTTGGGTATCAACCGTGGTTGTCTCCAAAAATTGTTTTTGGGTGCTAACTATAGTTGCCTGCACGTCTTGTTTCCGAACCATATTAATATCGTCAATTGCTTGAGACAAATCACGCGCTTGTAGCTGGGCTGACTGTTGGCCCAGCATATTGAGAATCCATTCTTCTGCTGCGGCTGTGTCTTGTCCGGTTTGTTGGCTATTTTCTTCACCGATTGCTGGTAATTGTCCTGCATCAGTTGCAAGCGCATTGTCGGCAAGATCAATCGTAAGTGCGTCGACAAGTACTGCATCAGGTTGTGCCAGATCTGCATCCTTTAATCCCGAAGCACTTTGTAATTCAGTAGAAAAAACGCTTGCAGTATCCGCTTCAGTTTTATTGGTGTCTTGAGCTGCAGGGGTAGGGCGATTATTTGCACCTGTGCCCATAGCTTTGCTGTTGACTGGAGCTGTTGGGCTCATGGTGATTGCTGACTGAAGCATAAATTAATTCTCGTATTGCATTGCAAAGGTTTAAAGCATATCTACACGTGTATAAGCCGAACGGCCTTCGGCATATTCAAGCTGGGTGAGCAAGGTCTTGCGTAGTTTTTCGCACTCATCGACACAGGCGTCCAGTGCGCTGCCATGCAGGCGTTGCAATTGGCGTTTGAGCTGTACCAAGCTTTCGCTGGGTTCCTTGTGCTGCTCCATCTTGAGCAGCCACTCGTTTACTTGTACGTTTACCTTGCCAATTTCTTCCCAGTCTTGCGCTGCCAGTGCTTCGGCTAATTTGAGATAAGTGGCAACCAATTGCTCCTGCAATTTACGATCAATTTCTTGCTGCATTGACACCATCCCAACCTTCACGCAACACGCTGGTTAGATGTACGACTTCATCCAAACCTTCGAGCGATAAAGACACGCTTACCTCGGATAAACGATAAATGCAGTATTCGTAAAGGCGCGATAAACCAGCAACGACTTCACCACCGTTGTCGTAATCCAGTGCGCTATTGAGTCCGTTCAAAATGTTCAGGCACTTTTCCAGTGACTGGCCTTTTTGCTGGTAGCGCTTGTGTTCGATGTGCCCGCGTGCGCGGGATAATTCATCGAGCAGGCCATCGAATAACACCAGCACCAATTGGTAAGGTGATGCGCTGGCAGCGCGACTCTCAAGATCAACTGAGCGGTAAGAATCGTAAATTTCGTTCACTGGTTATATCTCGCAAAAAATTGTTAACTGACGTTCAGGCAATGCGCATTTATAAAACCGGTTAGAACAAACTGTAGGTCTGTTCCATAGCGGAAGTGATTTGCATCATGTTGGTGTATTGCTTCAGATAACGTGCGTATTGGTTGTCGTAAGTCGTTTGGATTTTGTCGAACTCTTCATCAATTTTGCGCAGAGATTGATTCAAGCTTTCTTTGCGCGCTTTTAAAGTGCCGCTGCTGCTGGTGTAAAGTGCGATATTTTTGTCGATGGTATCGAGCAGCGCATCTTTGCCACTGAATATTTTGTCCAGTCCTTCCGGATTTTCTGCGATAGCTTTATTGAAGCGAGTGCTATCAATGGTCAATTTGCCTTGGTTATCAGCAGTAATGCCGAAATCAATCAGCGTGCTGCCGCCAAATTGTTTGCGAATGACCTGGTTAAGCATGGATTCAATTGCACGTACACTTGAATCGCCCGCCAATGCACCTCGGTCGCTGGCGTTGGTGCCGCTAGTGGTTAATTGGTCGAAGGTGCCCATCAATGTGTTAAATGCAGTAACCAATTTTTGCGCTTGTGCAAGCGTTGCCGTTTTATCTTGTGCAACTGCCATGTTTACTGGTTTTTCGCCAGCCTGATGCGCTTTGTTAAAAGTCATGCTTACGCCATCGATAATATTGTCGAAGGTGTTTGATGCATTGGTAAGCTCAATGCCTGTCTCACCACCGAGGCGAACAATGGCATCTTTTGCTTGGCTCAGTACCCGCGGGCCAGCCAAGGCAGCATCAAACGCGCCGCCGCTAGTACCGCTGGTAGAAAAACTCATTTCATTTTCTGCGCCGGTTTTTTCACTGGCTAATACCAGGGATACCTGCCCATTACTGCGCACTAAAGTCGCTTTCACACCGCTGTTGTCTGTTGCGGCGTTAATTGCGGCGGCTAATTCCTCAAGCGAATTGGTGCCATCGCTGTTGCTGTCGATGCTGCTTAAATCGATATCAAAACTTTTTGAACCCTGGGTGATAGTGAAGGTACCGCTGGTGTCGATATCGCTATCTTGTAATCCTTCAAAGGCAACCTGATGGCGCGATGCCAATTGCTGCACAAAAAAATCATAACTGCCTGCTACCGCTTTTGAGCTTACGGTGGCAGTGGCGTAATCAGAGCTACTGAAACTGGCAGTGTTTATTAAAACCGAACTGTTTGATCCAACACTCTTTAAACTTTTTATTGTTGATGAAAAAGTTTTTAGCGCGCTTTCAAGCGCTGTAACTGCACTCAATTTGCTTTTGTAATTTGCTTCGTTGCGATTGGCTTTTGTAGTAGCCGCTTGTACGTCAAATTGCGCGAGCTGGGTCGCCATAGATTTCGCGTAGTTAGTATCAATTGCCATAGTAAAAGCTCCTGTTAATAGGGTGATAGCAATAACAATGCCAATGGCGGAAGCCTGTATTCATGCGGGTTTCAGGCAGAAAAGCGAGAAGATTAACTTCCGCTTTGCGCTGTGCACTGAACACTGTGCGCACCATGCGGAAGTAATATTTCCGCATCTGTGCTTGCGTCCGTTACTGGCAGTGTTTCGCGTAAAAAAATCGATTTATCGTTTGTTCAAGGCGACGAAAAATGCGCTTTGCTTAAACGATTAAGGTCAAATGAAAAATGACTTATAGATGGGATGAAAACGCTGCAAAAATGAAATAAGCAGAAAATAAAAACCGTTTCATTGCAGGTGAATCAGGCGTGCGATTGATACTGAGGAATAACCGGGTAGGAAAATTAATAAAACTGTGGAGTATATAAGGGGCTGTCAGCGCCGACATTTAACAACTTGGATAAAATATCGTTATGCATTGACAGCAATTTTCCATTGCGTTCATTTAATTCTTTGCATTCGACAACAAGGCGGGTGAGCTGCGCCCATTGTTTTTGTAAACGGTCGCCGCGTGGAGCAGGGAAGGCCGAGAACAATGTTTGCATTGCCTGGTTGCCTGCCATAATGCCGAATGCAGTAATGATTTTATTGCGACGTTGTGCACGGGTACGCAACTGCTCAATCAATTGATTGATTTGCAAATTGAGTTGATCAATTTGTTGGCAGTCGCGCAGCAATAACTGCGCGTAAAGGTCTTGCATTAGCTTACGCAATACAAGGTAGTCTTCACTGTCCTGCTGGATGTCTTGTTCAATGACATCCAGTAGTTGTTCGCGTCGGCTCACGCCTCACTCCCACGATGATGGCTCGCCATCAGCTTCGCCAGGGTTGATGAGTCGATGGACAATTCACCGCGTGCCAGTGCCTGGCGGATCGCCAATACTTTTTCCATATTTACATCGGGCAGTTGACGCATGGCGTCTTGCAATTGCTCCAGGCGCGGCTCAGCAGTTGCATTACTGGCGGCGCTGGTATCCAGAATATTGGCATCGAGTTTGGTCGATTCCACTTTGGCAGGTGCATTGGTTGCGGATGCACTGTCAGTTGGAGTGCTATAGCCGGGTTGTAGCTGCCGGGTAATTTCCATAATGGTTTCCTGCGTCGTGTTTTGCGTTGGTGATCTGTTCGTTTTGGCCGTAAAGGTCCGTTACTAGACTAGGGCGACCGCACCAACGCCAGACTTAAATAAAAATTTAACTATTTTTTACTCTATTTGTTCCAGGAGCCTTTGCCACTGCTCAAGGCGCATTGCTGCGCATCCAGGATTGCGCCGCAAGCCCGTCCTGAATTTTCTGTTCTTGCTGCCCCAATATCTGTTGCCACTGGGTCATTTTGTTGTCGATCACATGGGTGACGGCCTTTTCGCTGCGCATCGCCGCCATGAGTTCATCGCGGATGCGGCTCAGGTTTTGTTCGGCTATCGACAGTTCCCGTTGCTGCAGCTCGACCATTTTGTGCAAGGTCATCTTGTACTGGTTTTGGTTGCTGCGCTGCAGCGGAGTAGTCATAGGCACAGTAAAAGTACACAGGCGGCTGAGGCCGGTGATGTTATTGCGATAGCGCTGGCAGAGATTCTGTTGGTACGTCACTTGCCCCAGCATTTGCTGCACCTTGTGGTTGCGCAGGCTGGCAAGGCGCGAAAGAAGTTCGATTTGCTGTTTCATCGTTATCTAACCGGTTTATTTGATGATGCTTTGCAAGGTGGCGACGCTTAATCCGAGATCCGCGCCCGTGCCCACTTCCTGCCGCAAAAATCGCTCAATCGATGGAGCCAATTGCACCGAGCGGTCGGTTTTGCTGTCCATGCCGGGGGTGTAGCCGCCGAGTGGAATCAGCTCTTTGATTTTTTCGTAGGTGGTATAAAACTCTTTCAGCGCGCGTGCCGCGCCTTGGTGTTGCGGGCTGGTAACTTGCGTCATGCAGCGGCTGACCGAGGCCGCAATATCAATCGCCGGGTAGTGGCCGACATCCGCCAAATGGCGTGAGAGAACTATATGGCCGTCGAGAATCGCGCGCGCGCAATCCACAATTGGATCTTGCTGGTCGTCACCTTCGGCCAATACCGTGTAGAGCGCGCTCAAGCTACCGCGACTGCTTTCACCATTGCCCGCGCTTTCCACTAATTCCGGCAACATGCCAAATACTGACGGTGGATAACCTTTGGTTGCGGGCGGTTCGCCGAGTGCGAGGGCGATCTCGCGCTGCGCCATGGCGTAGCGGGTGAGGGAATCCACTAGCAGTAAAACGTCTTTGCCTTGATCGCGAAAATAGGCGGCGATGGTGTGGCACAACTCGGTTGCTTTGAGGCGCATCAATGGCGATTCGTTGGCGGGTGCAACCACAACCACGGCTTTGCGCAAGCCGTCTTCGCCGAGTGAATGCACGATAAATTCTTGCACTTCGCGGCCACGCTCGCCGATCAAACCCACCACCACAACATCGGCTTTAGTTTGGCGAGTAATCATGCCGAGCAATACGCTTTTGCCCACACCGCTACCCGCGAACAGGCCGACACGCTGACCTTTACCGAGTGTGAGCATGGCGTTGATTGCGCGTACACCGACATCCAGTGGTTCTTCTACCGGGCGACGTTTTAACGGATTTACGCGCGGTAATTCGGTGGCGAGGGGATCGCGCCCACTGAGTTTGCCGAGGCCATCGAGCGGTTCGCCCAAGCCATTGAGCACACGCCCGAGCCAGGATTCATCGATCTGCAAAACCGCCTCGTCTTTCGCAGGAAATACGCGCGAGCCGGAGTTAAGACCCATGGGTTTTTTGAAGGGCATGAGGTAGGTGATGTCGCGGTTAAAGCCGACCACCTGTGCATCTAACATAGTGCCGTCGGCCTGCTCCACGTAGCAGCGCTGCCCGGTCATGCGGCGGCAGCCGAGGCTCTCCAGCAACATGCCGGATACACGCACAAGGCGGCCACTGACTTTGGCGAGTTGCACGCTATCAAGCGAGCGCAATGCTTCATCAAGCTTGAAGCGCTCCAGCATTCCGGGAGTTGAGGTAGGACGGTTATCGTCCAACGCATCGCTGAGCATTACCACTTCACCGGTCACGGGTTATACCTCGGATAAATGCAGATGTTGGGCGAGGGTATCGACGCAGGAATCCAGCCGCTGTTGGCAGCCGATATCCGCTTCCGCCTGATCCGTCACTACACGGCATTCACCCAGTGCTAGTTTTTCGTCGGGTATTAATCGCCAAGCCGCAGCGCGCTCCGGCGCAATATCTTTAATGCGCGCACATTCTTCCGGGTTGAGCAGAATGTGAATATCGCCCTGTGTTGATGGCATTGAGGCAAGTGCTTCATCAACCAGCGTGAGCAGTTGGGTTGGATTTAACGTGAGTTCGCAGCGAATCACTTGCTGCGATACTTTTTTCACCAGCTCTAATAATTCCTGACGGCGTTTTAATTCAAAATCGCCGAGAAAACGATGCACTTGATCGCTGATATGCGCGAGTGGACGGCTCGCTTCATCAAACGCCGCGCGCCCTTGTGCACGGCCCTCATCAAAACCTTGATGAGCACCTTCAGCGCGACCTTTTTCAAAACCTTCGCGCAAACCAGCTTCCTGACCTTGCAGCAGACCTTGCTCGTAACCTTTTTCAATCCCTTCCTGAAATCCGTCAGCAACGGCGCGTTGTACCGCAGCCGGATCACCCGCCCAACTTGCCGCTACTTGAGTGGAGCGAGGCGGGAATCTGTAAGGGCGCCACTGGCGACCTTTGGCACTAATTACCTTGACCGTCATGCTGGCGTCCTCACTCTACTGTTTGCTCGCGGAACAACTGCACTTGCAGTTCGCCATTGGCGGCCATTTCACGCACCACACCCATAATATCTTTGCGCACTTGTTCGATACGGCTCATGGGTACAGGCCCCTGGCGACGATTAATCGATTCCATCTGCTGTGCCATACGCTTAGGCATAGCACCTTGAATTGCGCGTACCAGTGCAGGCTCTGCACCTTTGAGTGCAACCACCCATTCTTCCAGCGGAATAACTTCCAGTAGTGTCATCAACACTTCCTGGTTTTGACGCGAGAGAATAAAGAAGTCGTACATCTCGTCTTCAATTTTTCCAACCAAATCTTCGCTGTGCGCGCGCAGTAATTCAAACATCTGGTTACGGTCGCCTTTAAAGCGATTCATGATGTCTGCCGCTTGTTTTACACCGCGTACTTGTGATCCTTGATTGGAGAGAACCGAAATACTACGCTCAATTAATTGTTCCAATTCCTGGATAACATCGCTGTTCACTTCGCTCAAATTCGCGATGCGATATAACAGCTCGTCCTGCGTTGACGCCGGCATACATTCGAGTACTTCGCTCGCCATTCCCGGCGGTAAAAATGCGAGAAATACGGCTTGCATTTGCGCGTGTTCTTTCGCAATTAATGCGGCAAATTGCTTTGGATCAATCCATTCCATTTTCGCCATTTTTGCGCGAATTTCTTCACCGTAAATACTGTCGAGCAAACCGCGGGTGATGTCGCTGCCGAGCGCTTTACCCAGCATGCCGGAGAGGTAAGAACGCGATGCACCCTTGATGCTACTTTGCTCTTTGTAGTCCTCAAAAAAACGGCCGATTACTTCCGAAACCATCGGCTGTTTTACGTTGCTCAAACGCGCCATGGCCTGGCTGATTGCCACAATTTCTTCGCGCGAAAAATGGCTTAATACGCCCGACGAAGTATCGTCGCCCATACTCAACATGAGTATCGCCGCTTGCTCAACCGAGCTGAGAGTACGGGCGCGAACTTTAAGTTCTTTGCTTGGTGATGATGCAATTTCATCAGGCTGGATTGAGGTCACGATCATTTCTCCCTATCCATTGTTTGATAACTTCCGAGACGCGCTCGGGATCATTTTTCGCCAGCATTTGTAAGTGTTCGATTTGCAATTCCAAACCTGAACCCGGTGCAGGCAGGCGAATTTCCGATAGTGGATTTAATTCGCCGAGAATATTTCCGGAACGCGCCACTTCACTTGGGCGCATCAATAATGGCTCACCTTGGTTGCCCGTCAGCGTGACATTTTGTTCTTGCTCCAATGCTGCTGTGCGCTGTTGATTGTTGCCAATTAAATTGCGCAGTGCAGGGCGCACCACCATAAATAGCAACAGCAAACTCACCAGGCCAAACACTGCTATTTTCAGCATTTCCATCAGCCAGCTGCTTTGCCACCAGGGCACTACATCTTCAATGACTTCGGCAGCAGCAAACGGAAATACGCTCAGGGTTAACAAGTCACCGCGCTTTTCATCAAAACCAACTGCACTTTTCACCATGGCTTCCAGATCGGCGCGCGCTTCCGGTGTCCAACCACCTTCCGGTGCGCTGGACCCATTCAGTACCACCGCAACGCTTTGACGACGCAACGCAAAAGGTGCGTGTTTTACGTGCGTAATATTTTGGTCGTAATCCATTTGGCGATTGGATTCTTTGCGCAGCGAGGTAGCACCTTTATTTTCAGTTTCAGGTGCGCCGTTATTTGCTTGCTCACCTTCCGGTGGAGTCGGGTCTTTCATAGGGCGATTGGAGAGTGAACCTGGAACGCCTAACGCGAGTTGGTCGAGCACACTTTCATCGCGCACAATTTCATTGCGCAAATGGGGTTTTTCACCGTAAGACTGCAGGGTTTCTTCGCGCTGTGCGAAATCAATATCGGCAGCAACACTGATGCGGTAATTGCCGTGACCCAGCACCGGTGCGAGCACTTCTTCTACATTGCTAACTGCTTTGCTTTGGTAGTCGTCGACCATTTCCCAATTTTGCGATGGTGTAGACGCAAGATTAATTCCGCGCGATAAAAGCACGCCGTGCTGGTCAACCACGCTGATATTTTCTTTCGGCAATTGCGGCACGCTGTTGGAAACCAGATCGACAATTGCGGCAACTTGTTCGGGTTTCATTTTGTAACCCGGTGTTAGTTGCAGCATGACGGATGCTTTGGCTGGGTCGCGTTTGCTGATTACGAATGAACTGTTTTCTTGCAGTGCGAGATGCACGCGCGCCATATCAATCCCTTTCAAGGTCATGATGGTTTGCGCTAATTCGCCTTCGAGGCTGCGCTTTAAGCGCACATCCTGCACAAACTGGCTGGTACCCAGTGGCTCTTCTTTATCGAATAATTCATAGCCCGCGGGAACGGCAACTTGCACGCCTTTGGCGGTGAGCAACATGCGCGCTTTAGCGAGCTGATCTTCACGCACCATAATTTGGCCGGTTGTAGGATGGAGTTGATAGCCGATAGCTTCTGCATCCAATACTTGCATGACTTCTGCTGCGGGATAGGCCTCACCTGCACCATACAAAGGGCGGAATGAACTCTGGTCGCGCCATAAATAAAATACAGTGCCGACTGCAACCAACGCAGCGAGCAAGGCGAGGGCGCCGAGCATAAAGCGCGGGTCCATTTTTGCCCCGCCGAGGGGCAATTTATTTTTAATTAATTCCAGCATCTTCTAGTGCTCATGTTGTGCAAGTGAAATCTGCAAATGAAAATGCACGCATTACATCTGCATTCTCATGACTTCTTCGAACGCGTTAGTGAGTTTGTTGCGCACTTGTAGCAACGCCGTAAATGACACGCTTGCTTTTTGGCTTTCAATCATTGCGCCAACCAGATCTTCACTTTGTCCGCTATCGACTGCCGCCATCAGTTCGCTCGCCTTGTGTTGTTGCGCATCAACTGAATGCAGCGCGGTTTCAAATGCATTAGCAAAACCCGCTTGTGGTTGCTCGGCGTTGAATAGCTGCGCCGGTTTGATTTCTACATTTTCCTGAAAGGTTTTGATTTGCTCCATGCGTCCGAGCAGATCGCTCTGCACTTGCGTAATTGAATTCATTGCCTCTTCTCCGTGCCAGTTGCCTGAAAAAATGGTGATTACAGCGGAATCTGAATGCCTTGCTCGCGCATGGCATTCAAACGGTAACGCAGCGCGCGCGGGGTCATTCCCAAGCTCTCTGCCGCTTTGGTTTTGTGTCCGCCAAAATGGCGGATAGTGTCGATAACGTGCTGGTACTCGGCCCACTTTCCACTCGCGCGCAATGCCGCTTTGCCACCTTCGATAATGGCCGCGGGTAGGGATTGGTTTGCAGTAACAGGTGAGGGAATTACAGTCGAATTGATTGTTGTTTGTGTTGCTGGTTGTGGTGCAGGAGTATGCAAGCCAAGATCTTGCGGTTGAATAAACAAACCGTTACGCATGACCAGCGCACGCTGCAAAATATTTTCCAGCTCGCGCACATTGCCCGGCCAGTCATGGGCAATTAATGCGCAACAAGCCTCTTCCGTCAGCAAATTTTCATTGCGTTCGTGGGGTGCATATTTGCGGATAAAACGTTGCGCGAGTGGCAGCACATCGTCTTTGCGTTCGCGCAGTGGCGTAATGTGCAACGGCAGCACATCCAAGCGGAACATCAAATCCGAGCGGAAGCGGCCTTCAGCTACTTCTATTTGCAAGTCGCGGTTAGTGGCGGCGATGATGCGTACATCCAATTCGATTTCCTTGCGGCCACCCAGTCGTTCGACTTTGCGCTCCTGCAATACCCGCAACAATTTCGCTTGCAATCCCAAGGGCAGCTCGCCGATTTCATCGAGCAAAATTGTCCCGCCATTAGCTAGCTCAAATTTGCCGGGTTGGGCACTGGTCGCACCGGTAAATGCACCGCGTTCATGGCCGAATAAAATGGATTCCAGCATCGGCTCGGGAATGGCCGCGCAATTTACTGCAATAAAAGGTGCGTTAGCGTCTGCCGAAAAACGGTGGATGTAGCGCGCCATCAATTCTTTACCGGTTCCGGTTTCGCCGGTAATAAGGATAGGAGCGCGGGTTGGTGCAACGCGCTGCGCCATCGCTAACAGACGACGACCAGCCTGTGAGCAAGTAACAAAACTTTCTTCGGCAGTCAGCGCCGACTCGTGGCGCTTGAGCAGCGCGGCCAATTGGCCTTCGCTAAACGGGGACAATAAATAATCAACACAACCCAGCTCCAATAATGCAGCGGCTTTTTCCTGATCGGCGTATTCCACAATCGGGATAACACTGATGTTGCCCAAACTGCGCAACAAACCGCCAACTTGTGCAAATAGAAGATGGGCGGGCAAATTGCCCACAAACAGAAATACCAGGTTGGCACCGGCCAACTGGGCGCTATCAATCTGGCGACCTTGGGGATAGCTGCTTACCTGACAACCCTGGCGTTGCAGTCCACGGGTCAACAGGCTGTAACTGCTGTCCGCAACCTGACCTTGCTCGTGTCCGCTATGGCCAAGCACGACAACGCGACAAGCGGAAGATGTCTGCTCGTCGATGAGGTAATTTTCTGTCTGAACGGTTAACTTCACTGTGATTTACCTGTTCGTTCATTATCTGTCCTGCTTCTTTAATAACCGGTTGCGGTGATTAAGGCAGGCAGCAAAATTGGATCGGTTAGCGTTTAAGTTGTGTCTGGATCAAGTCGCCTTTCTGGTTCCGGCGGACACTGCTTCTATATAAGTACTCTATATAGGAGAAACGCATAACAATTGGTTTTGGCGACTATTACCAGTTCGCATACGAAACATAGCAGTGGGTCGCAAATTCACTAAATCAATTAAAATCAAATGAAATCAATGTGATGTAATTCATATCAAAAATCTCTTTTGATATCTTTTGATTTAATTTCCCAAATTTCGCCTCCTATACTCGGCCCTTATTGTCACCAGCACCCGCTTGCATTTGGCTTGGGGGTATGAAGATATTAAGGAAGGCGAACCCTCCATGAGCGCTAATGCAAAAGTCCAACACAATGTTGCTGTCGATAGCCTGACGCGCTTAAAGCCGCAGAAGCTGGGACGGCACTATCACAAGATTCCGGTATATATCCGCGAGCTGACGAGTAAGCATCCGCGTATTCTCAGCGATTATTTTTTGCGCAGTTACCGGATTAATCTCGAACTCATCAAAGTGGTTGTGCATGAGCAACGCGGTGCGCCGGCTGAATGCGTTTATCGTTCGGCGCTGGGGAAGGTAGGGTTTTCCATTGACCGGCCACTACTGACCGAAGTGTTGGAGTGCTACTACGGTGGGGTGGTATTGCCCACCCAGGACACTCCGCCAGTGAGTACGTCCGAGCAGCGCATGCGTAGCCGGATGGGTATTGATATCGCGCAATTATTTGCTCGCACCATCCTTGCCGGTTCGACGTTTGGCAACCTGAGTGCACATGACAGTACCTACGATGAAATCCAGTGGGAGTACATCGTCGAGTTCCAATACACCAGTCATCTGACCAATAACCAGTCATCCATTTTTATCTACATGGATAACCAATTGATCGATGAGCTGACCAGCAGAATGGCGAATCCTTCGCCAACCCCTTTGCTGGGCAACCCGATTGAGCAGATCAAACAATTGCCAGTGCAACTCGACTGTGTGATTGCCTCACTGCAAATGCCTTTATCCCAAGTCCTTAAATTGCGCCTGGACGACATCATCATGGTGCGCTTGCACGAGCGCTGTGAAGTCATGATCAACCAGCAAAAAGTCTTTCGCGGTACCGTCTATGAAAATGACGGCGCCTTATTTTTAACTTCGCTTGAGAGCGTGAAAACATCATGAACAGTTCAATGACCGACAATGATTTTGACAGTCTCATTAACGACTCCGACCTGAACCTTGCGCCGATTGATGTGCAGGCCAGTTCGGCATATGCGCTCGAAGCACCGGCGCCATTACCGCAACAGGATTTGAGCTTCTTCGGCAAAATTCCGGTGAATGTCACGCTTGAAGTGGCCTCAACCGAAATTCCATTGAAAGATTTGATGGATGTGGATGCGAGCAGCGTGATTGTGCTCGACAAACTGGCAGGCGAGCCACTTGATGTAAAAGTGAACGGTGCGCTGTTTGCCAAAGCTGAAGTTGTGGTGATCAACGGCAATTACGGTTTGCGTATCGTCGAACTTAGCGGCACCAGCCTGAACGATCTCGCACAATGAAATTCATCAAACCATTCGTTGCCAGCGGATTGTTTATCGCCGCGCTGCTGATGCCGATGTTGGCACAGGCAGCCGGTGGTGATATTTCGCTGCTGCAATTAAATGATACAGAAACTGGTCAGGAACTGAGCGTAAAGCTGCAGATCCTGGTGATCATGACGCTGCTCGGTTTTTTACCGGCCATGCTCATGATGATGACCTGTTTTACGCGTTTTATTATTGTGCTCGCGATTTTGCGTCAGGCACTTGGCCTGCAACAAAGCCCGCCTAACAGTGTGCTGGTCGGCGTCGCCTTATGTTTATCCATGATGGTTATGCGCCCGGTAGCGACTGAAATTTATACGCAAGCTTAC
Organism: Cellvibrio sp.; assembly: GCF_039207905.1. Taxonomy (GTDB): domain Bacteria; phylum Pseudomonadota; class Gammaproteobacteria; order Pseudomonadales; family Cellvibrionaceae; genus Cellvibrio. The sequence goes on along the minus strand of NZ_JBCECX010000005.1, from coordinate 75,349 downwards.
GTCCCATTTGAAAACGATCAGATAACGCTCGAACAAAGTCTCGGTGCTGCTAAAAAAACCATCAGTCATTTTATGCTCGCACAAACCAATCAAAACTCGCTGGAAACCATGGTGCAATTGAGTGGTGATGAAATGCCAGCCAACGTTGCCGATGTCGATTTTTTTGTGTTGTTGCCTGCATTTGTTTTGAGCGAATTAAAAACCGCATTCCAACTTGGGTTTATGATTTTTTTACCCTTTCTGGTGATTGATTTGATCGTGGCCAGTGTGTTGATGGCGATGGGTATGATGATGTTATCGCCGATGATGATCTCACTGCCGTTCAAGCTGATGATTTTTGTGTTGGTTGATGGGTGGACTTTATTGGTCGGTACGCTCGCCACCAGCGTTCAGCCTTTTTAGTCGGGGATAATTGCCATGATGACTACCGAACTTGCGTTGCAATTTGTCGCCAACGCTATTTATATCACCGGATTAGTAGTGTGCGTATTGATCGTGCCGAGTTTGCTGGGCGGTTTGGTGGTGAGTATTTTTCAAGCTGCAACCCAAATCAACGAACAAATGCTCAGCTTTTTACCGCGCCTGTTAATTACCCTGGCGATGTTGGTGTTTGCCGGCAACTGGATTGTACGCACCCTGTGCGATCTGTTTGTCGAAACCTTCAAACAGGCCAGCATGCTGGTTGGTTAAGCCCGATGGCAGCCGCAGAACCGCTCATGCAAGCCACGCAATTCCTGAATACTATGCAGGGATATTGGTGGCCATTTTGCCGTTTTGTGGCTGTATTTAGTATGGCGCCGCTGTTTAATCACAAAGCGTTTTCTGTGCGTGTACGCGTGTTACTCGCGCTCATGATAACTATCGCACTTGGGCCTATGTTGCCCGAATCCCCCCATATAGAACCACTTTCGCTGCGCGGTATCCTCACCACCTTTGAGCAAATATTGTTTGGTATTTTGCTCGGCCTTGCGCTGCAATTTGTATTCACGATTTTTATGGTGGCGGGGGAGGTAGTGTCGGCGCAAATGGGTATGACAATGGCGCGCTATAACGATCCCACCAACGGTGTGTCTTCTTCATCGATTGTTTACCAGTTGTATTTTTTGTTGCTGGTGTTTTTATTCCTGACGATTGACGGGCATTTGCTCACCGTGAATGTGCTTTACCAAAGTTTTATTTACTGGCCGGTAGGCAGCGGTTTGCAATATCTCGGATTCCAGACGTTTGTAGTCGCTATTGCGTGGATTTTTTCTGCTGCGGTATTGGTGACTTTGCCGATTGTTTTTTGCATGACCTTGGTGCAGTTCTCGTTCGGTTTACTTAACCGGATCTCACCAGCGATGAACCTGTTCTCGCTCGGTTTTCCTATCAGTATTTTAATGGGATTGTTGTGTATTTATCTTACCTTGCCGAATATGGCAGATAGCTACCTCCATTTAACCCGCACATTGTTGGACAACATCGGCCTTATCCTGCGGGAGGGTCACAATGTCTGAACAAAATAGTGGTCAGGAAAAAACAGAAGAGGCGTCGGAACACAAACTCAAAAAGAGTAAAGAAGACGGGCAGGTCGCACGTTCCAAAGATGTATCGACCATGATCTCGTTAGTTGTCACGCTGTTTGTGTTGAAATTCATGGTGCTGTTTTTTTTCGAGTCAATGGAAAAGAGTTTTAAGCTTTCCTATGTGAACTTCCATAACACCGATGTGGGGTTGGATGACTTAACCCTGTTGCTCACGCACAACCTGGTGTTGTTTATAGTCTTGTTGTTGCCTTTGTTGATTACGCCTATTTTTGTAGTGGTGTTGTCGCTGGTTCCCGGTGGCTGGGTTTTTGCGGCAAAAAATTTCTATCCCAAGTTCAGTAAATTAAATCCTATCACTGGGCTAGGCCGTATTTTTTCAGCGCAAAACTGGAGCGAACTGCTTAAATCTATCCTCAAGATTGTAGTGTTATTGGGTGTTGCCTGGGTGTTGATTGTCGATGCAGTGCCGCGCTTCATTGAATTACAGCGCACAGATTTGCTCAATGCTATTGGCGGTGGTTTTTCGCTGGCCTTTAATATAATGCTGGTACTGTTACTGGTGTTTGTAGTGTTTTCGTTTATCGATATTCCGTTGCAGCGATTTTTCTTTCTCAAAAAAATGCGGATGACCAAACAAGAACGCAAGGAAGAGCATAAAAATCAGGAAGGACGTCCGGAAGTTAAAGCGCGCATGAAACAATTGCAGCGGCAATTGTTGCAGAGACAAATCAGTAACGTGATTAAAAAAGCTGATGTGGTCATTGTTAACCCCACACATTACGCAGTTGCACTCAAATACGATCCCAAAAAAGCGCAAGCGCCATTCGTACTTGCTAAAGGTGTGGATGAAACTGCGCTCTACATGCGCAAAATGGCAACAGCTCATAAATTGGAAGTGCTTGAGCTTCCGCCACTGGCACGCGCCATTTATTTTACGACTCAGGTTAACCAGCAAATTCCGGCTCCACTCTATACCGCAGTCGCACATGTGCTGACCTATATTTTACAGCTGCGCGCTTACCAACAAGGCCGCAGGGGCAAACCGCAACTGCCTAACAATCTTAATATTCCTTCCAGTATGGCGAACAAGGCGTAATCACCTTATGAATCTTATTCAACAGCTAACACCGACTTTCCGCAGTGGCCGCATCGGTATCCCGATACTGATTTTGTCGATCCTGGCAATGATCATATTGCCGCTCCCACCGTTGCTGCTGGATATTTTATTCACCTTCAATATTGCGATGGCGATATTGGTATTGCTGGTGAGTGTGTCGGTTAGAAGCCCGCTGGAGTTTTCACTTTTTCCTACGGTGATTTTGATCGCTACTTTGATGCGATTGTGTTTGAACGTTGCATCGACGCGTATCGTATTGTTGGAAGGCCATACAGGTACAGACGCCGCTGGTAAAGTCATTGAAGCCTTCGGTGAAGTAGTTATCGGCGGCAATTTTATCGTGGGTGTGGTTGTGTTCATGATCTTGATGATCGTGAACTTTATCGTTGTCACCAAAGGTGGCGAGCGTATTTCCGAAGTGACTGCGCGCTTCACTCTTGATGCATTACCCGGTAAACAAATGGCAATCGATGCTGATCTCAATGCAGGTTTGATCAGTCAGGACGAGGCCAAAGCGCGCCGCAAAGAAATTGCCAAAGAAGCCGATTTTTACAGTGCGATGGATGGTGCATCCAAGTTTGTACGCGGCGATGCGATTGCCGGTATTTTGATTCTGTTGATCAACTTGTTCGGCGGCTTTGCAATTGGTTTATTTGTGTATGACCTGAGCGCCGGTGAAGCATTTAAACAATATGGATTGCTTGCCATTGGTGACGGTTTGGCTGCACAAATTCCGGCGATTTTACTTTCAACTGCAGCGGCGATTATTGTTACTCGTGTTAATGAATCAACCGAGATTACCAATCAGGTACAGCGCCAATTGCTTGCATCACCTTCATCACTTTATACCGTTGCCGGTATCCTGACGATTATTGCGCTCATTCCCGGTATGCCAAAGCTGGCGTTCTTTACGTTTGCAGCGCTGATTGCTTTTATCGCCTGGAAAGTCTCGCGACGAACAACGCCTGATGCAGCAGCTGATCTCGATCAGGTGCAAGCTTTAGGTAAAGCCATGGAGCAGGAACGCGCGCAACAATTAGGTTGGGAAGATATCCCGTTGGTTGAGCGCCTTTCTATTTCACTCGGCTACAAATTGGTAAATCTGGTAAATGAAGCATCAGGTGCGCCGCTTACGCAACGCGTGCGCGGTGTGCGCCAAACTCTGTCAGAAAATCTCGGGTTTTTATTACCGGAAGTACAAATTCGCGATAGCCTGCGCCTTAAAGCATCGCAATACAGTATTTATATTAATGGTGATCGTGTTGACGGTGCAGAGTTGCACGCAGATCGTTTGATGGCAATTCCATCGCCAGAACTTTATGGTGAGATTGATGGCGTGCTCGGTACCGATCCTGCTTACCGCATGCCGGTGGTGTGGATTCTTCCGGCGGATAAAGCGCGCGCATTAAATTTGGGTTATCAAGTGATTGATTGCGCGAGTGTGATTGCTACCCATTTAAATAAAGTGATTCGCGCAAACTTGCCGGATATTTTTAAACACGATGATGTAGACCAGCTCACCCAGCGGTTATCTGTGCAATCGCCAAAATTGGCAGAGGCGTTACGCGCACAATTAACTTATACACAACAACATCGTGTTTATCGCCAACTGTTACAGGAAGAAGTGCCGCTGAAAGATATTGTCAGTATCGCGACTGCGTTGTTGGAAGGTAGCGAGAGCACCAAAGATCCGGTGTTGCTTGCATCCGATGTGCGCTATGCATTGCGCCGCGCGATTGTTGCCAATATCGCGGGCGAGCGAAATGAGTTGGCCGTATTTATTCTGGAGAATGCGTTGGAAAATACCTTGCTTAGCGCACTGAGTATTGCGCAGCAGGCGGGGCCAGTGAGCCTCGACAATATTCCAGTCGAGCCCAATTTACTTAACCAGTTGCAAACCACTATGCCGGTGGTGAAAGAAAAATTGCGCAAAGAAGGGCACCCGCCAATTCTCACGGTTATTCCACAATTGCGTCCGTTACTGGCTCGTTATGCACGTGTATTTAGTCCCGGCTTGCATGTGTTATCGCAAAACGAAATTCCCGATAAAGTCGGTGTGAATATTCTTGGGACTCTTGGTTAAAAGCCAAGGGTTAGCTACTAATGCCAATGCAGGGATGCAGGTTCGCGTTAGCTGGAGCGGGTGCGTAGCTCCAGCAAATCATTCACCAGTTTGGAAAATTCAGCGGATTGACCTACCAGGGTAAAACCGGATTCAAAGTGCCCGGTTTTATCGTTCAAACGCGACCACATGCACACTACCTGGATATCCATCTGCAGAATTTGGTCTTCGCGCACGCGCATTTTCAAGCGCAGCGTGCGTATATCCCCGGTGTCTATTGCTATATCACTGCGCAAGCGCAAGCCCGATTCCGATACATCGCCCACATAGCCAATCAATAGACCTTTGGCAGCATCATAAACTTTGATGCGAAACAGGGAACGGAAAGTCACACGGGTGTGCTGGCGCATAGTCGGTAGTCTTATCTGGATATTTAGCTGGAGCTCATTATATGAGCAGGGCGACCATCTTACCTGATCTCTTAAATCGGTCGTTTGGTTCGACTTTAGCAGGGTGGGAGGCTAGAATTCTACGCGACAAGCTGGATTACCCTGTTCTGGGCTATTTTTAGTAAAAATAGCTTGTTCGAAGTGACTCACAAAGGAATACAGAATAAAAAATGATTATAGTTCCCACTGAAAAGCAACTTGATTGGCGCAATGCTCCCATTGTTTTATGTGTGCTGGTGCTGATTAATGTCATGGTCTTCTTTTTCTATCAAAGTAGCGACACTTCCAAAATTATGGAGGCGATGGTTACCTATGAGTCAAAAGATTATTTCTCCCATGAGTGGCCAGCTTATGAAAAATTTCTGGAAGAAAAACAAGAAACTGAAAAGTTAAAAGAATATCGCCAGCAATATCAGGACGAGGAGGTCGAGTATATTATTGGCGATATGGTAATGGATGAAGCCTTCTATACCTATCTGCAACAGAATTACCGCAATTACTTTACTCCTGATTATTACGCCGAATGGGCACCCGAGCGAGCCCGTTTGCACGCGCAATTGCAATCTGTCAGTTACATCGCCAACGGTTTGCGTGCGAGCGATTTGCGCATTTCCAGTTTTTTCACCCATCAGTTCTTGCATGGCGATTTAATGCATTTGCTGGGCAATATGTTTTTTTTGGTCATTTGTGGTTTTGCTGTAGAGGCTGCAATCGGGCATTGGCGATTCCTGCTGTTTTATCTTATTTCCGGTGTGGCAGCAGGCTATGCGCAGGTTGCCTCAGACTGGAATAGCACTACACCCTTGGTTGGGGCATCAGGTGCTATCTCGGGTGTGATGGCAATGTATCTCGCTGTATTTCGGTTAAAGAAAATAGAGTTCTTTTACTGGTTCTTCTTTTTTGTTGGCTACTTTCGAGCGCCAGCGTTGCTCATTTTGCCGTTCTATATCGGTAAGGAAATTTATAGCTATCACAATGATGCTGAATCCAATGTTGCATTTATGGCACATGCCGGTGGTTTTGTGGCAGGAGCCTTACTGATCGGTTTAGCATGGTTGCTGAATCGCAGTATGTTTAACAGTAAATATATCGAAACTGACCAAAAGATCGATCCTGCCCAGCAGCAATTGGCTGATATTTACGAGGCAATTGAAAAATTTCGTTTTGATAAAGCCCTTGCACTGGTTGATGCCTTGATTAAGGAACAAGGATTAAGGTTTGATTTGGCGATGATTCGCTACAACTTACTAAAAATCTCACGTGGTGAAGCTTATCAACCGGCGACTTTGCATCTGTTAACGGTTCCGTCGCTATTACCCGAGCAAATTAGAAAGCTGGACAAGGTGTGGCAAGAGAATCCTGAGGTGCATTCACAGTTATCCGAACAAGCTGTGCTGAAGTTGGGGATGCAATTTACTGCGCTGGAAAATCCTGCCTCTGCGGAACAAATGTTTTTGCAATTGTTGGAGCGTGGTTGCAAGAATCCTGCGCTTTCAGTTTACGCAAGTAAGCTTGGTGTTGCGTTTCAGCGGTTGCGTGAAACGGGAAAGAAAGACCGTTATGAACTGTTAGCTAAACAACTCGCATAAGGAGCCGAGCGTGGATTACTGTAAATATCATCCATTGGATGGCGCTACTTATACTTGCCATGCGTGCAATGTTTGCCAGTGCGATAAATGTATCGATGATGAGCATAATGTAGTGCACTGTTTTGTGTGTGGCGGTGTACTGGAAAGCCTGGGGTCAGCCAATACTGTTGAACCTTTTTGGCGTCGCTTAAAGGAGGCATTTAAGTATCCGGTTAATGCCAATTCGATGAGCCTGATCGTGATTACTGCAATTATTTCGGTTGTTGCGACTCTGATGCCATTCCTGATGATCCTCTCGGTTTTAATGTATCTTTTTGCCGCTGGTTCCATCATGAAATACAGTTTTACTTGCCTCGAGCGCACTGCAATGGGCGAGATGAAAGCGCCGGATGTAATGGATGCTTATCAAGGCGGCATAAAACTATTGCTGCAATTAGTCTTGATGGTAATCGTGCTGACGGCGATTGCCGGTGCCGCTTACTATTATCTTGGCGCAGGCTTGGGTGGTTTGGTCGGTTTTATTGCAGTGTTTTCTTTTCCCGCGATTTTAATTCGCTTTGCACAAACAGAAAATATGTTTGAGGCAATGAACCCTTTTGCTGCTATTGCCCTTATTGCTGCTATAGGTTTGCCATATGGTTTGTTGATTGCGTTCATGCTAATCATGATGACATCTGTTGGTGTTCTGCATGAGTGGATTGGCACTTTATTTCCCGCGGTATCTTATTTGTTGCAATCAGTTGTTTCCAATTATTACACGGTGGTGATGTTTCACTTGATGGGGTACATGTTGTTCCAGTATCAGGGGCAACTTGGTTACAGTGCTCGCTCTGACGAAGATGAAGATCTGCCCAAGCGCAGTGGGCCAGAACACCTTGCTGCAAAAATCGAAGTGTTATTAAAAGAGGGCGATTATGAGCAAGTCGTTAAGCTCTCTTATCAGGCTTTCAAACAGTATCCTAACGAACCTATATTCTTCGAAAAGTTTTTTGAGCTGCTCTATGCCTGTAAAAAAACGGAACTGTTGGCGGATTATGGCTTGACCTATCTGGAATTTCTTAATCGTAGAAAACGTTTCGATAAACTGACACCTACATTTAAGCAAATATTATTTGTGGTGCCGGAGTTTCTACCAAATTCCCCGGCAATGCGGGTGCAACTGGCAGGTTTGCTCAGACAGCAAGGTGATCTGAAGTTGGCGATTAAATTGCTCAATGGTATGCATAAACTTTATCCAGAGTTTGCCGGTTTACCAGATGCATATTATTTATTGGCTGATACTTTGGCTGAAATGCCAAATATGCAATCCCAAGCTGATAAATGCAGACAAATGGCCGCACAACTCAAGCGTAAAGCGGATGAGCGGCAAGCGGCATTGGCTCTCGAAGTAGAGCAAAAGCGTCTGGCTGAGACACAGGCATCAAGCAAGCCCACCGGTGTAAAAACAGCACGTAAGGGGCCGCCACCGGGAACTACATTGAGTGGTATTACACTGGAGTTGGTGCCATTGGAGCCTGTTGTTAATAAGGCGGAAGATATAGATGTTTGAGCAAGGCGTTGTGCTCAAATGTCATCGAGATTGCAGGGAGTAGTTGGATGTCTCAAATAAATATTTATGCGCTCTACGAAGATCTCCAAATCATTTTGGAATCGTTGGAGAGCAAGATCGATATTAAGTATGCTGAATTCAACCAATTTGATTCGAAGCTTGGATGTATATATGACTCTTATAAGGATATTCCATATCTATCAGGTGACGAAAATGGTCCCCAGTATTTGATTTTGAAAAAAGAAACTCCATTGATTGGAAGGTTTATTGAGGGTTCTAGTAAATATGCATTTGATCAGTTGCTAAACCCTGACTCTATAGTTCTTAAGCCAGGAGTTACTATTAATAAGGATTTTATTATTTCTGGTAATGTTGGTAGCGCTTCGGTTAATGATTCTGAAATATCAAAAGCACTATTCAAGGCAGCTCAAAAAATCATTAAGGCACATTTTAAGCGTGTTGCAGCCTATTGGATTGGCAATGGCGCTTATCAAGTGCTATTGAATGGCGGTCGGCTGGGTATTTCTACACAAACACCGCCATTATTTGATTTGAAAATTGATCAAGTATAGTTGCATTGGGCCAGTGGTTTTAAAAATCCGCCAATGTCGTTCACTTATTTAAACCAATTTTTACGTCGCATGGTAAAGCGCGATAGCGTAAAAGAGTGTGCGCTATCGAATGCACCAGCTTGGCATTGTATGAATAAATGAATTTAGCTAAGGGAATTAGAAATGAAAAATTATCAGCTTGCACAATTAAATATCGCCAAAATGAAAGAGCCGCTGGATTCTCCATTAATGGCCGATTTCGTCAATAATCTGGATCGCATTAATACGCTTGCCGAAAATTCGGAAGGCTTCGTCTGGCGATTAAAAGATGAAGGTGGCGATGCAACAACAATACGGTATTTTGGCGATGACGTTGTTGTGAATATGTCTGTATGGACAGATGTGGTCTCGTTAAGTAATTATTCTTTTAAATCCGCACACGCTGACATCATGCGCAGAAAGCGCGAATGGTTTGATCGCATGGACGAAGCCTACGCCGTATTATGGTGGATTCCAACAGGCCACTTACCCACGGTAGAAGAAGCAAAAGAGCGGCTCGAACACTTAAAACAATATGGCCCAACACCACACGCATTCGTATTTAAAAAAGTATTCCCAGAGCCAGATGCTATTTCGTCGAAAGAAATGAATGTAACAGGTGCATGCCCTGTTGAATAAAAAAGGAGAAGCCCTTCTCCAGTATCTTTTGCGATTACTCACTATTTATAGATAAGGCTACATGAGAAATATAATAATCGTTTTGCTTAGATGCATTTTTACCTGTCAGGCTTATATAGTTGATTTTATTATTTGACCTACCCGAGAGATCTCTCCAGCACTTGTGTTTTTTGTTCACCTTGAATGTTGTTAAATGCGGCACCCGCGAGTTCGGCGTTGGCGATGCGTTTTGCAGGGTTGGTATGGATTATTTGCAGAATGAGTGAGCGCAGCTTTTTTGGAAGCTTGCGTAGTTGCCAGCGATTTTTTAAGCCCCAGTATTCTCCGCTTGGCAGGTTTCCGGTAAACAGCTGGAACAGGATTGCGCCAAGGGCATAGACGTCGGCGCTGGTTGAGGTGGGTTCATTGGCCGGTTGATACCAGCGGGCATCGTCGCCGTAGTTGTGCGCGGGAAATCCGAAGTCAGTTAATTTGAGATGGTTTTTCTCGGCAAATAAAATATTGCTCGGGCGCAAATTGCCGTGCACGATTCCGTAGGAATGCGCGCAGGCGAGGGCGTTGCAAAGTTGTTGTGCGACAGTCAGGCACAACCCAAAGCTGAGCGACTGGGTGAGTCGTTCTTGCAAACTACCACCGGGTAGATATTCCATCGCACTGATAAATACCCGTGAATTTTTTCCCGTACCGTAAATGCGCGCAATATGCGGGTGTTGTACCTGCGTGAGCTTGGCAGCGTATTGCGGTGCATTGCCAAGATGATCCAGATTTTGTTTTTTGATGACTAAAAAGCGTTGGCGGTTGGGATCATTCACCAAATAAGTCGCACCGAATGGATTTTCTTTTAATACATCTAACAAGGTGTAATTAGGTGGAATATTATCGCGCGTCGCTTCTGTTCCCCAGCGATTAACTTGCAGATGCCGTCCTTGTGCAATGAGTAATAATTGCTGGCGAACTTCATCGACTGACAGCGGGCGTTTGGCTGGATTTGCTTCAATGCAGCGATTAATAAGCGGCCGCAGTGTGGTAATAATTGAATACTTATCTTGCGGTTGTGTTGCATAGGTCTGCTCGGTCGCAAGCAGGGGCACCACACCAAACATCAGTTCATGTATCAGTACACCCAGCGAATAAATATCGCTCAACTGATTTGTGCGTGAGCTTCCTTCGCGCTGCTCCGGCGCCATATAAGCACCTGTACCCATCACCATTTCTTTCTTGTTTTCGGTGTTTTCATTATTGGCAGTGAAATATCCAGCAATACCAAAATCCACCAGATAGGCGCGGCCATCGTAATCGACCAAAATGTTGGCCGGTTTAATATCGCGATGCACAACGCCGTTGCGATGCGCATAGGCGAGGGCGCTGCAGAGTTGGATTAGTATATCCAGCTTGCGTGTAATACTAATGTCTTTGCGCGGCAGTACAGTTTCCAGCGAAATACTTTTTACATAAGGCATCACAAAGTAGGGCAGTTGCTGTTCGCTAATGCCTTTATCGATAATCTGGATAATATTGGGATGATTGAGGCGCGCTACCAGTAGCGATTCTTGCTCAAACTGTTGCTGGATAAGCGGGTCTTGATTCAGGCTTGCGTCCAGCACTTTAATCGCCACTGGCCGGTCGAGCGATTTTTGTACCGCCAAATACACTTTGGCCATACCGCCTTCGCCCAGCAGTGTTTTGATGTGATAACCGGGAATTTTTTGCACGCTGAATCTCTCGCAAGTGTTATGGCTTGGAGTATAGATGGCCTTGCGGTAAGCGTTTAAAAGTTTGTGTTGCTGGCATAGCTACCTAAATGACGGCACACTAGGCCATAAAATCTGCGCACCTTTGGAGCAATAGAATGGATGATCAATTAATTCAAATAAGTCAGCGTCTTGGCGAGCATTTGTTGCAGCGCAATTGGCACATTGCGACTGCCGAGTCCTGCACCGGTGGCGGAGTTGCTGCGGCGATCACCGCAATTGCGGGGAGTTCTGCCTGGTTTGAATATGGCATTGTTAGCTATGCCAATGCGGCGAAAGAAAAACTGCTCGGTGTTGCGGCTGAAACCCTCGAGCGAGAAGGTGCAGTCAGCGAAGCCGTTGTGATTGAAATGGCGCGTGGGGCGATTACCATCTCCGGTGCTGATATTTCAGTCGCTATTAGCGGTGTAGCTGGGCCAAGTGGGGGCTCACCCGAAAAACCTGTTGGCACAGTATGGTTTGCCTGGGCAAGAGCCACAGGTGAAATTAAAACAGTGTTAAAGCAATTTGATGGCGATAGGGAATCTGTGCAAAAGCAGGCTGTTGTTTTTGCATTGGAATCTACTTGCGGATTTTTGATGCATTAAGCGTTGTTCTAATCTTTATCATTTCATCAGCACAATATTTGCCTCGGGCAAATAACATTCGGTCTGCAACAATCCTTTATTGATATTAAATGATGTAGTTGAAACCGCGCTGTTTTGTTGTGCCAGAGCAACGGTTTTTTCGATATCGGTAAAGGCTTGATAATACACATCTGACTCTTGGCAAGTTCCACCCGTTATAAAATAAATTCCTTTCTGGTCTGCTTTGAGCAATTTGCTGTATTCGTTTAGGCCAGAGTTTACTCGTTCCAGTGAGTCATTATTGCCGCGTAATGCCCATCCCCCTTTTTCTCCCTGATATTGGAAAAATACATCGCCACCAAATTCGACAGCGGATGCAACTGCACCAAAGGTAAGTTGTTTTTGTTGTTCACCTTCAATACGCCACAGGTTTCTAATTTCTCCATTGTGTTTAAGTACAAAAACTCGGTTTCCTGCAGGATAAAAGGCTATAGGTTCGATTTTATCACTATCACTCAGCAGCAACTCCGTTTCAGTAGTTAACAAATTATGGTGAAAGAGTTGATTATCCGCATTAAACAGGATGTGCTCGCCATTGTCTGACCAGATAATATTCTCAACTTTTTTCGGCACAGGCTGTTTGGTGAGCTGTTGCTCTTGCCCATTTTCTACTAGCCATAAATGAATTTGGTTATTGCGCACTGAGGCATAGACCACCTTTTCTCCGTCGGGCGAGAAGCTTGCTGCATAGTTAAAATCAGTATTTTCAGTGAGGCGCTTTTTAACCCCATCGAAGGCGATCATAAAAATATTGGAGCTACGTTTTTCTTCAGTATAAAAAATTCCTGAACCATCAGCGCTGTAATGCGGACGTGCAAAAATTTTATCTTTGCTATCTGCCAATGGAATAACAACCTGTTTTCCATCCAGATAGGCTGCAATTAATTTGCGCTCGGCTTCGGCGTAAACCAGAACACCGCTGCCATCGGGAATCCAGCTGATATCTGCGGCGCTTATATCCAGCCGTACTCGGCTGATTGGTTTTTGTTGCGCGTCGAGGAAATCAATTTGAATCCGGTTTTTATAACGACTGGCAAGTGCGGTCTTTTGATTGAGAATCGCACTGGCGACGGGATTTGTTGCACCTTCGAATTCATCTAATAGCGTTAGTTGTTGATCCGCAATCGAATAGCGATAGCGGCCATTGCCAGAGTTGGGGCCCTGTTTGGCAACTATCTCCAGCGTATTTTCATCCCACCAGGTAACACTGGAGATTTGCCCTTGCCATTGGCTGAGTTGTTGTTTCTCTAGTAAACGGTTTTGTTCAAGATCCAGCACAAAAATATGGAATGAATAAAGAAAATTGGGCGGTTGGAAGAATTGGTTGCCGAGTGGCATACCGTCGCGTCGTTTGACTTCAATAGCAACCAGATTTTTACCGGCGGGTGACCAGGCCAATTTGAACCAGGCATCGTTGCTGCTGGCGATGCGCCAATCTTTTCCCGCCGCATTGCGAATTACAATTTCGCTTTCGGTTGCGCCTGGTTGATCTGCCACTACTCTTTCGCGGATGTAGGCAACGTGCAGGTTATCCGGGTGCGGCGTTGCGCTGCGCTCGTGTCCGGTTTCGTTGGTGTAGCCTTGGGTTGAGCTAAAAACCGTTTGGTGATTATTCGGTAAGTAAAGGGTATTCCAATTAACACCTTTGTAGATTGCGATGGTTATCGCCAGTAGCGCTAAAACACTGAGTGGGATACGCCAGCGGCTAGATGTGGTAGCCGGGGGTTCGATGGTATTGGTTACGGCTTTTAGGTCGGGGGTTTCTGCGGCGAGAAATTGTGGCTCAACGATGAGTTGATATCCACGCTTGGAGTAATGGGCAATAAATTCTTGATCGCCAATCAATTCATTCAGGGCGCTGCGCAGGGCATTAATACTTTTTTGTACTGAGCCATGGGTGACGACCCTTCCTTCCCAGAGTCGTTCGATGAGTTCTTCATTACTGATAACGCGGTCGTAATTGCGCGCAAGATAATGCAGCACCGCCATTGCCTTGGGTTGTAACTTGAGGCTTTGTTCGCGCAGCCAAAGCGTGTTGTGCGAGGGCGAGACTTTTACGTCGCCCAGCATAAAGCTGGATTCTTGATGAGCGTCCATTACAGCCCGAGCCTTGTAGCAGTCAGCATGGTTATACCTTTTTCGGTAAGTTTTTCTTATTAGTTGCCTGGGTCGCGATTCGCACGGCAAGGCGCGACCATGGGTATAATTTTGCAAGAAAAGGACTGGCGAATACAAGTAAAGTGCGCGTTTAAAAATTTTCTATCTTATTGATTTTTAAATGGAAAAATTTGGTAAGCAAAAGGTAAGCATGAGGTTTTTGTATGGTCAGTGTTTTCATCGCCATTTGCAATATATTCATCTCACACACATCCTGTGAGTTACCGGTGGGTGTGCCATTACATCAGCACTATAAACTGCATCACCAACATAAAAGGTAAGGCTATGAAACTCTTACAGATAAAGTTTGCACCTATAAAACTATCATTGCTCATCTCTTTATTAGCTTCTCCGTTACTCTTTATATCCTCATTGCTTGCGACCGCGCAATCGGAGCCTGCTCCCTTGGGCGCCAATGCACCTTTGGTGTACGTCAACCAAAACATTGGTTTCAATGTAAAGGGCTACAAATATAAGCAGTCTGAATTTCCTTGTGAGATAGATAAAGTTCTGGTGAGTAACCTGGTTGAACGCGCACAGGGCGGTGGTATCAGGCTTGAAGCGGTGGCTACTGCCGACAAAATCCGCAACGGCGTGATTCCGGTATTGGCGATCGATATTGAGCAGCTGGTATTGGGCGGGCAGGATCGTCAATTTGGTGTGAAGCAAACTATGTCGTTACCCAAAGTTCAGGTGACTGCCGCTTTAATAAAAGGCGAGGAGATGATTACTGCGAAGCATACCTGTGCAATTGTGACCCTCAACGAATTTACTCCATCGTCCAATGTGATGGATTTAGGTAACACTGGTACAACAGTATGCTCGGCAACGCGAAAATGTTTGCGTGACCTGAGCAACGATGTAGTTGAGTGGATGTCACCGCAGGTGAGATAAATAGCTGGCGAATAAATTTTGGGTTAATAAAAAACCGCCGACACACTCCTGTGTCGGCGGTTTTTTTACACGTGCATGATACGAGTAGTGCCAGCTTATTGAATCCGCATTGGAATATAAGCCATGTTGTTGGTGTTATTGGTCTCGGAGATTTCATTTTTCTCGTCGATGATAATGCCAAGCCAATAATTTTGCCCGACTACCAAGTCCTTCGGAATTGCGGCCGCCACTGTGGTGGTAAGTACATCTTCCGGGCTGAGTGAACCAAAAGTACCACCGCCAATTCTTCTGTCGCTAGTGCTAATGAAATCATTGGTAGAGACATAAATACCAAAACTGATATTGCTTTGCGTAGTTTTGCCATTGTTCTCCAGCGTGAACTCAGGGCGCACTGTGGTGCCGCGTGTTACACGGAAACCTGGCTCGCCGACGATGGTGATTGAGGTTAAGGTCGCAGTGTCTGCACTGTTGCGGATACGTACGCGGTCGTGGCTTGAGTATTCACCATCGGCTCCGGTACGACGCCAGTGGCTGACGGATACATCGTTAAATGTACTCGCTTGATTGCCATACAGAACACGTGAACCGTGTGATGCATCTTCACCAAAATAGGTGTTTGCGACTGTGCCATTGGTATGGTGATGACGCCATGAATCGCCCATCACGTTGTATTCCCAATTAACGTGCATCAAACCGAGGAAGTGGCCTGCTTCGTGATTGATTACTGCATCAATTGGCAGTGCAGTTCCTGTGTAGGCAAAGTTGGCGCTTTTGGCGGTAGAGCTGGTCCAGCTGCGCGATGAATCCAACACAATGTCCACCTCATCCAACCCGTAGTGCCAGCCGAAGAACCAATAGCAGTGGTAATTCATTTGCGCTACGCCCGGTGGTGAAATATCTTTTGCGTACACTTCGTTTTGGCCGTTGCCTCTGCTTACACCACCAGTTTCAGTAACAGTGTTCACCACAAAAGGCGATGGGTTGGCGTTGGTCGCTGCTATGCCGCGCAATGCAGCAGTGAGATTGCTACCGGAAAAACTAATAGTATTAATTCGTGCAGTAGTGGAGTTACCGCCCCAGCGCAATTTCTTGGCGCTGTCGCTATTACACTCTAACCAGGATGCACTCAGTGCTGGTTGGGCCAGCAATACAATTAACGATGTAATTAATAATTTAAACCGTAACATGATATGTCTCCCTATATTACTTAACGGTTAATGGTGCGCTAGTAACAGTCGCGGTTTTGCGAACAGACTCATCCGACTGTTTAAGGAATTCGATTTCCTCGGCGCTGGGTTTTGGCGTCGTTACAGCCACTTCTTTCATCAATTCAGCCACTGGTGGCTTCACGGTAAATGCCTGTTTTGCACTAGCCAATACCACGCGTGAATCCGGTTGACCCAGTTCAGCATTGAAGTGTTCGATCAGTTTAAAAAACTCATCGGTAATCAACGGTTCGCGATATTTTTTAACAATACTTGCTGGTGCTTCGCCTGAATAATCATCCGGTTTGGTGTAACCCTCGACATTCATGTTAATGCGATAGAGTGCAGGTGCTTCTGCTTCGTATTTCTTGCGAAGTTCTTCCAAGCCTTTGCTATCGATTTTATTTGCTTCAATAAAGCGTGCGGCGTCCGGTTGTTTGATTACTTTGTCGAATGCAGGGCGGGGCACTTCCATGGTGTTTAATTCAAAGCGTGGTTTGCCGCCGAACTCCAAGGTTTTTTCTGCGGCGACTAGCGGTACACCAAATCCGCTATAAATACGCTCATCAACAACACGGAAACGGCCTTCAACACAATCTACCAATTGGCAATCGCCAGCTCCACCACCGGGAATAAACAAAACGTCTGCTTCACCGCGTGCAAATGTTGGCGCAGTGGTTTCGGTGTAAACACCACCGCTACCATCAGCACCACCGGGAACGCGCAAGGTAATTTTTTCGGGCAGGTAACCGCGAAATACTTTGCCAATTTCGTAAGTCACAAATGTATGTGGTACGCCTTTGGGCTCTTCGCGGGTGGGTTCGGAATTGCGGTATTCGATATCAATGACTTTGCCGTAAGCGATTGCTGCGCTCTGGGCTACCAGTTCACGCAAGCCACCTTCGGGGGCATCGGCGGCACTGTGTGCGAGCAAGGTATGGCTGGAGAGAAAAAGGGAACAGGCTGTTGCCAGCCTCAATAATAATTGCGGCTTCATAACGAAACTCCTTCTAGTGGTTAACAACACGGCCCAGGTAAATGTTAGCTAGGCCTGCTCAAGAACATTGAGAATCCTTAATGTTCTGGTTGCTATAGTAGAGGTGTGTTCGTTCGTGTTCGAGGAAATAGTGCCTTGGTGTTTGGGTAATTTTTCACAGCGAGGCAGCTGCGAACCGCTGAATCGAATTCGCGTTAACGCTCAAGCAACGCCAATTTGTTTTCAACTCCATCCCATTTTTCATAATCAGGATAAGCATCAATCCTCACCGCAATCGCCGGCCAGCTCTGCGCTAGCTCAGCGTTAAGCTTGATAAAATGCCGCTGGTCTTCCGGCACTTCATCCTCCTCAAAAATCGCATTCGCAGGGCACTCGACCGGGCACAAGTTGCAGTCGATACACTCATCCGGATCAATCACCAGAAAGTTCGGCCCCTCCCGAAACGCATCAACCGGACAAACCTCCACACAAGTCGTGTGCTTGCAGTTAATGCAATTCTCTGTAACCACAAATGCCATGGGTAGATCCTTAAGTAGCTGTATGTGGCTACTTTAGGGAAAATTGCCTGTATCAGTAAAACGGATTGTTTATATATATGTTATCGGTTTTGTGGATAATGCTCTTCGGTAAGCGAGATATCACGCGTTCCATACGCTAATAACGGTAATACATTTGGATGGGTTGTAGTTCAGTACGCGAGGTATTGGAAATGGTTGAGCGTGATAACAGGAGAAAGAATCTTGGCAATTCACAACTAAAGCCAATACGCAAACACTAGAAATGGAGCTGAGCCGAGATGAAAAAAGTATGATGATTGTGATGTTTTTAATTTTACCGCTTCAGGGGGGGGCGGAACACTGCAAGCGCTTAACGTCCTGAATGATGCAACATGTAAAATGGAAATCGGTCAAAAGGATTCAAGGTTTACATGTGATTTTGAAGGAAAAAAGTTAGTCAGTAAAAGTGACAAATAAAAAAGGCGGCCAGTTGGCCGCCTTTTTTCGCTGTTAAGCTTCGTGAGCTTTTGTCTATCGGCTAATCATGTTCAAGGTGACTTGCATATCGGAGCATAACTTCAACCACTGGTGAGAGGTCTGAATATGGGGTGATATCTACTACAATTGTGCTCATGTCTCCATGTCTTTTATGCGAGGCAGCCCAAACCCCCTGTATTGGTAGTATTTCAGAAATTAGTTTATCTGCATTTTGGTCAGTTAATGCGCTCAGCTTAAAGGTTCGAGGTGCATACGCTCGAGGACTTTGCTCAGATGGGAGTAGGTGATCCACTCGTAATTTGTCAAAATATCTCTGCGCTACAGTCTTAGGGCTTTTTAGGCTGGCAATCTCAGAAGTCAAAATGCGAAGTTGGTCAGCGATTGCCTGTGTTGGGGTTATTTCCTTCTGTTCAATCTGGACTGCGTTGATGTCCCCAAAGTGATTTAACCACGACTTATAATTTGGATCGTTTTTTGATGCTTTGTAGGTAGCTGTAATTTTTTCAGCCAATAAATTTTTAAATTTTACTATTTCACCAAATCGAAGATCTCTAGGGTAAATAAGATGTTCTATAGGTGAAATGTCAAAAGAAAACGAAGTGGAACTGTCTTTAAGAATAATCGTTGGTTTATCAAAAGCGAGTCGGACACCAAGTTCCAGCATTACGTTTGCGTTTTTGCCGCTGATATCACAAATAACCATTTCATTTTGGTACAGGTTTTTAATAATGCGTTGTTGGATTACTCCGCTCTCATTTGCGTCACTAACTAAATTGGGGATGAATCCAGCGGTGCTAATAGCATCTTCCAGAATCCCTCGTACCTCTTGCCAATGACCCATCTCACACCCGTCGATTGGTGATATGGGCATCACGATCCCGCAGGTGGGCAACTTGCTACTTACAGGGGGTTCGGCTTCGGTATTGTCTGCGGCAGCGGCCTTTTTAGTCATTTTTTATTCCATTCGATTTAAAATTGGCGAAGCGTACAAGTAGTCGGAGTTACTTTACAGTTGATTCCTTTCGACTTAAGAAGAGACTCTAAGCCTTTTTGAGCTAGATCTGTTTGTATATTTGGGCCGATTATAATTTCCTCAATCCACTCGTAATCAAATTCAAAATCGATAAATGGTATCAGAATTCCGGAGCGTTCGCATATTTGAATATTCTGAGGGGCGATTTTCGCCTCATTTGTTAGAAAAATTAAACGAGACTCAGATTCATCAGTGAATTCCTTTGGCTTAATTGCACAAGCTGCAAACATTATTTTTTCTATCATTTCATCAACTAACTTTGAAGCAAAATCGTCCATGAGTTCGTCGTTGTCAACATCATTGCCGCTGATCGCGGCGTCAATTCTGAGTATTATATTCTCAATGGCAATGATTGAATTTACGTGTTGATGTCCTTCATAGCTAACCTTTTCAAATGCGTAAGATAAACCCGAGGTTGGTGTTGTTGAAAGTTTGCCTTTAAGCGCATCAAAAAAATCTGACTTGAATCCAATGCAATAAGAGGCATTCATTTTCCCGTACGACATCCACTGTCTGAGGTTGTCTTTTTTGTCTGTAAAAGATGTGACAAACGAATGCGTACGCAAACCTTCTAGTTCGACAAGAGTGGCTAGTCTCGAGTAAAAGTGTCGAAGTGAATCAGCTTCCTCAGGAGAGTCTCCCTCCGCATTTATGGACAACTCGTTGAGTCTCGTTAAGGCGTGAGTTAACCCTTCGTTAAACTCTCTATAGTCATTCAAAAAGCGTATATCTGTAGCTCTCAACTTTTGCGAGCAAATTATTCCCTTTAATCCCTCCGCAGATGTGTAGTGGTAATACGATGTCATAAAAAATTTCCAAATTGTATGAAACAGGCTTCTTGCAGTTCGTGTATCCGCACATGTAATGCCCCTCGCGCGATTTTTGACCAGTATACCGCCCTGAAAAATATCAGGGCATGCTCTTGGGGCGGAAAAATCACTCCTCCTCGACCTGCGGCTTCCGTAAAAAATTTGAATTTGTGAGATAGGGTTTTGAAGCAAACCAGCATGGATGCTGCGGGTTACATGAAATAGTCAGTTCAAAGGGTGAAGCGTATTGAACGAAAGTGACGCGCAGATTCAATAAAAAGTGGGTGATGAGGGCCTTTAGATGAGAGGGAAATAAAAGCACCCACCTGCAGGATTATTACACCCAAATTTCAGGCAATAAAAAAGGGCTTACATTTCTGTAAGCCCTTTCGGATTTGGTGCCAGTGGTCGGACTCGAACCGACACGCTTTAAGGGCGCCGGATTTTGAATCCGGTGCGTCTACCAATTCCGCCACACTGGCGAGTGGTGCGCATTTTAATGATTTGCGCCTGTGTGTCAAACACTTATTACGAAAACTTTATAAAGCGGTGTTTTGATAATCGAGTTGGTGCATTTACTAGGCAATTTGGTCAAAAATTGCTTAACTCTTTGCGGCTAGCTTTGAGCTAAGTTACTTACAAGACCAGTCAATAGAGGCAACGGATTCAAAATCCGGCGCCTTTTTATTAAATCGGAGCAAGTCCGATGCGCTTGATTTTGCAACAGCCCTAAATTGGGTTACCCTGCCGACCTTTTCCACGCCATTCCCTTTGAAGCTGTTTGATTGTTATGCGCCGCCAGGATTTTTCTTACGATTTGCCCGATTCCCTTATTGCCCGTGCACCCGCTGCAGAGCGACGGGGCAGTCGTTTATTGCAGTTGGATGGCCTGAGCGGGCAGCTTACCCATGGGCAATTTCCCGATCTGCTCAATCTGGTTGAGCCGGGTGATTTGATGGTGTTTAACAATACCCGTGTGATTCCCGCGCGCCTGTTTGGCCAGAAAACATCGGGCGGGCAGGTTGAAATTTTGGTGGAGCGGGCGCTGGATAATCGCCGTGTGCTCGCTCATACCCGCGCCAGCAAATCCCCGAAAGTGGATTCACAGGTTATCTTGCAGGACGGCACCCGCGTGCAATTGGTTGCCCGTCACGATGCTTTGTTTGAGTGGGAATTCCTTGGCGACGATTCGGCCTTGGTGGTTTTGGATCGTATTGGCCACATGCCATTGCCTCCTTATATAGACCGCGATGATGTTGCCGCTGACCGCGAGCGTTATCAAACCGTGTATAGCAAAGAGCAGGGCGCAGTTGCGGCGCCGACTGCCGGTCTGCATTTTGATGAATTGATGCTGGAGCAGTTGCGTGCAAAAGGCGTGAACACGGCGTTTGTGACCTTGCATGTGGGGGCAGGGACTTTCCAGAATATGCGCGTCGATAATATTGCCGAGCACCAGATGCATTCGGAAATTATGGATGTGTCGGCCGAGGTGTGTGAGTTGGTGCGCGCAACCAAGGCGGCGGGCAAACGCGTTATCGCCGTGGGTACTACCAGCGTGCGCAGTTTGGAATCTGCTGCGCAAGGTTATGCGGATGCCGTGCAAAAAGGTGCGATACATCCCTATCAGGGTGAGACCAGTATTTTTATTTATCCCGGTTACCAATTCCAGGTAGTGGATGCATTGGTAACTAATTTTCATTTGCCGGAATCGACATTGATTATGTTGGTATCGGCCTTCGCCGGTTATGGTTTTACCATGGCGGCTTACAAGGAAGCGGTTGCACAGCAATACCGTTTTTTCAGTTATGGCGATGCCATGTTTATCACCCGCAATCCCGCCGCTGCACAACAACCGGTGGGGCAGGCTGTGGGCTCGTCCAGCTAATACCTTTTCCTTAACCTCATGTAGCAGAAGCCAGAGAGAAGATCGTGACTAACCAATGTTTTATGGAATTTGAATTAGATAGCCAGACGGGCAGGGCGCGTCGTGGCCGTTTGAAGTTTCCGCGCGGCACAGTCGAGACTCCGGCATTTATGCCTGTAGGAACTTACGGCACCGTGAAGGGCATGACCCCGCGCGATGTAGAAGATATAGGTGCGCACATTATTCTGGGCAACACTTTCCACTTGATGTTGCGCCCCGGCACCGAGGTGATCAAGGCTCACGGTGATCTCCACGATTTTATGCAATGGAAAGGGCCTATCCTCACTGATTCCGGTGGTTTCCAGGTATTCAGCTTGGGCAAGTTGCGCAAGATCACTGAAGACGGTGTAACTTTTAAATCGCCTATCAACGGCAGCAAAGTGTTTATGGGGCCTGAAGAATCCATGCAAGTGCAGCGGGATTTGGGTTCGGACATTGTGATGATTTTTGATGAATGCACGCCTTATCCGGCAACCATTCATGAAGCACGCGATTCAATGGAGTTGTCGCTGCGTTGGGCCAAGCGTTCCAAAGTTGCCCATGGCGATAACCCGTCTGCATTGTTCGGTATTGTGCAGGGCGGAATGTACGAGAACCTGCGCACCGAATCCCTGACCGGTTTGGTCGAAATTGGTTTTGATGGTTATGCGATTGGCGGCCTGTCGGTCGGCGAACCTAAAGAGGATATGCTGCGTATCCTTGAAAGTCTCACCCCGCAAATGCCCAAGCACAAACCGCGCTATTTGATGGGCGTGGGCAAGCCGGAAGATTTGGTCGAAGGTGTGCGCCGCGGAGTGGACATGTTTGACTGCGTAATGCCCACCCGTAACGCGCGCAACGGCCATTTATTTACCAGTGAGGGTGTTGTCAAACTGCGCAATGCCAAGTATCGCGAAGATACTGGCCCGCTCGATCCTCAATGCGACTGCTACACCTGCAAAAACTTCTCCCGCTCGTATCTTCACCATCTGGATAAATGTAATGAGATGTTGGGAGCGCAACTTAATACTATTCACAACTTGCGCTACTACCAGCGGATCATGGCGGATATACGTAAAGCATTGAGCGATAACACTTTTGACGCATTTTTGGCAGATTTTTATGGTCGTCAAGGGTTGGAAGTTCCGCCGGCGCCCCCACAATGATCGCTTCGCCGTTGTTGTCAGCGAATTAAAGGGTATAATCCGGCGCCCTAGGCCATACCGCAGTCAGCAATTTGATTGTGTGCACGTAGAAAAGTAAGGCGAATTAAAGTACACGATTTGAGCGGTACAGCGAATCGAAACGACTTCAAAACCCGCCGTTAATAAGTTGGGAAATATATATGCTAAATCGCTACCCGCTGTGGAAGTACCTGATGCTGATCGCTCTGACGGCAATAGGCTTTATTTATTCGATTCCTAATATTTATATTCCTGATCCGGCGGTACAGGTATCAGGTGACTCCAGTGCAAAAGTGATCGATGCGGCTGTGCAAACCCGTATTGAGCAAGCGCTGAAAGATGCCAATATCGAGTACTTTGGTGCTGAGTCAGATGGTCATTCCGCAATGGTTCGCGTGAAGGGCCATGAAGCGCAAATGCTTGCCCGTACAACTATCCAACGTGCACTGGGTGATGGTTATATCGTTGCATTGAACAGTGCATCGACCACTCCGGGCTGGCTGCAGGCACTGGGTGCTGCGCCGATGAAATTAGGTTTGGACCTCGCAGGTGGTGTGCACTTTTTGCTGGAAGTTGATAGCGAATCGGCAGTAGCCAAGCGTCAGTTGATCAGTGCTGACGATATGAAAGATAAATTGCGCAAAGCGAAATTGCGTTATTCATCGATTGTGGCGAATAAAGACAATCAAATCGTTGCGCGTTTCCGTGCACAAGAATCTGTTGATGAGGCGATCAGCGCATTGCGCGGTGATTACCCAGGCATGCAGTTTGTAAAACAAAATGCAGCTGCTGATGCAACCGAGTTTTCATTTATCGCTACGCTGAGTGAAGCGGCTGTTAAAGAAATTGAAGATTACGCACTCAACCAAAACCTGGTGACCCTGCGTAACCGCGTAAATGAATTGGGTGTATCTGAACCAATCGTACAGCGTCAGGGCCGCAACCGTATTATTGTGCAGTTGCCCGGTGTGCAAGATCCAGCTGAAGCAAAACGCGTTATCGGTAAAACCGCAAACCTTGAATTCCGTTTGGGCGCATCGCCTGACACTTTGGTTTCTAACAAAGAAGAATTTCCTTTCAAAGATGAGTTGATGCAAATGCAGCGTGGTAATGCTGTGTTGGAAAAACAACTTATCGTTACTGGTGATAGCGTTACCGATGCGAAGAGCAGCTTCGATCCGGAAACCAACCAGCCGCAAGTAAACATCACTCTCGATAACCTCGGCGGAACCAAAATGAACCGCGTGACGCGCAACAACGTTGGCCGTCAAATGGGGATTTTGTTTATCGAATACAAAACCCGTACGCAAATTGTAAAAAATGCGGCTGGTGAAGATGTTGAAAAAGCAACGCAATACATCGAGCGTAAAGTAATTAGTTTGGCCACCATCCAAAGCGCCTTGGGTATCCAATTCCGTATTACCGGTTTGGATCAACCGGGTGAAGCGGCTGAACTTGCTCTCTTGCTGCGTGCCGGTGCGCTTGCTGCGCCTATGCACTTTGTTGAAGAGCGAACCATTGGTCCATCACTCGGTGCGGATAACATCAAGAAAGGTGTTGAGTCTTGTATCTGGGCGCTGATCATGGTGTTCATCTTTATGATGGTGTTCTACCGCGTGTTCGGTATCTTCGCCAACATCGCACTTGCCATTAACGTACTTCTGCTGATGACCGTGTTGTCGATGTTCGGTGCAACCCTGACCTTGCCAGGTATTGCGGGTATCGTGTTAACCATGGGGGTAGCGGTGGATGCGAACGTACTTATCTATTCGCGGATACGTGAAGAATTGCGTAACGGTGCTTCACCGCAGCAAGCGATTTACACCGGATATGAGCGCGCGTTTATTACGATTCTCGATGCGAACCTGACCACGATGATTGTGGCAATTATTTTGTTCGCTGTAGGTACTGGCCCGATTAAAGGTTTTGCGATCACATTGTGGATTGGTCTGGTTACTTCCATGATCACCTCCATCATGGTGAGCCGTGCGTTGGCGAACCTGGTATATGGTCGCCAAAAAAATCTGCAAAAAATTTCCATATAAGAGAGCGCGACCATGGCTTATGAATTAAAAGTTATTGATTTTATGGGCATTCGTAAATACACGAATGCGTTCTCAATAGTTGTCGCAATTCTGGCTATTGCATCTATCGTGTTTCAAGGATTCAAGTTTGGCTTGGATTTTACCGGTGGTACGCAGCTTGAAGTGCAGTTTGACCAGCCTGCAGATTTGGCGAAAGTTCGGCATGTACTTGAAGAGGAAAAACTTCACGCGCCGGTTGCAGTGACATTTGGTAGTGATCGCGACGTAATGATTCGCACCCAGGATCAGATGTCGGTAAAAGGGCGCGAACTGATTACTGCTGAGATTGCAAAGTTGGGTAATGGTGCTGCGTTGTTTGAAGTGGCTCGTCCAACACGCGAACAAGATGGCTTTGTTGATGTTATTGTTATCAGCAATGTAACGCCTGAACAAATTACCCAAGCCAATATTTTTGACGCAGAGCGTTTTGGTCGTACGATTATCGGTCAGCGCGATGCTTACACTACTGTCGCTGTCGAGAAAGGTTTGGAATTGGTTTACAGTCAAGCACTTCTGAAAAAGTTGCAAACCGAAACTGGTGCTTCAATCAAGCTACGTAGTAGTGAGTCTGTAGGTCCACAGATCGGAGACGAGTTGCGCGATAGCGGCGGTTTGGGAATCCTGTTTGCATTCGGCTTGGTGTTTTTATACGTTGCTGTGCAGTTCCAATGGAAGTTTTCGGTTGGCGCATTGGTAGGTTTGGTGCACGTTACTCTTGTAACGCTTGCATGCTTTACTTTCTTCCAGTGGGATTTCGATCTTGTTGTATTGGCGGCAATCATTGCGCTGATTGGTTATTCGATTAACGATACCATCGTAATTTTTGACCGTATCCGTGAAAACTTCCGCAAGTTGCGTGCGATGGATCCAATCGAAATCGTAAATATTTCCATGACCCAAACGCTAGGCCGTTCGTTGATGACTCACGTTACCGTGTTTTTGGTAATGGCGGTGCTCTACATCTTCGGTGGTGAATTGTTGTCTGGCTTCTCCAAGGCGATGATGATCGGTGTAGTGTTTGGCTGTTTCTCTTCTATCTACATCGCTGCAAACGTGACTGTGGCAATGGGGATCTCCAAAGAAGACTTGATGCCACGTCCGAAAGAGGGTGAAGAAGGCGCTGACCTTTCTCCATGATTCCCTGTTCGTGATGTATCCAAAAACAGCGCCGAAGGGCGCTGTTTTTGTTTGTGAGTTAGGGCAATTGTGCATTCGCTGCATCTCGGGTATCGTCCAACCAAATTCCCCATTCACCAATAATTCCTATGATCGAGCACATCAGTTTTAGCCCAGCCTTGCAGCAAAGCGATAACCTTGAATTGTTGCGCGCCACTGTTGGTCGTTTCCAGCGCATCTTTAATGGTAGCGGCTATGGTTTTTGGGAGTGGGATCTACAGACCCAGCACATTGAGTGGTCGGGTGGATTTTGGGAGCGCTTGGGTTATGGGCCGGAGGATGCTGAAAGTATTAGCGACTCCTCAAAAGTGCTTACGTTTATGCATCCCGACGACCGCGAATTTGCAATAGAGGCTACGCGTCAGCATTTGCGCAGCGGCAAACCGCTCGATGTTTCCTATCGCATCAGAACCAAGCACGGTGATTATATTTGGACGCAAGTGCGTGCCGATTCCCTGCGCGATGAACATGGTCACGCCATGATTATGTCGGGCGTGAATTTCGATATCACCGAAATTAAAAAAGTAGAGGCTGCGTTGCGCGAGAGTGAGGCGCGTCAGGTGCGTATTATCCAGGCCTCCAGTGATGGTATTTGGGAATGGTACGCGGATCGGGGCGGATTTCATTTCTCTCACCGCTGCTGGGAGTTATTGGGTTACGACGATCTGGACGATGTGCTCACCGAAGGTGAAGACCGCTTAAAAATTTGGCGCAAACATATTTACCCGCAGGATTTATCCAAATTCGATAGCGCTTTGGTTGAACACATGGCCGGGCGTTCACCGTTTGATGTGGAATACCGGCTCATCAGTACCCAAGGGGATATCCGCTGGATTCGCGGTCGCGGTCGCGCCGTATTTAATGAGAAGGGCCAGCCGATAATGATGTCGGGCAGCAATATGGATATCACTGAGGTAAAGCGTGCCGAGGAGCGCGTAATCCAGTCGAAGGAGCTGGCGGAAAAAGCCAACCGCGCAAAATCAGAATTTTTGTCCAGCATGAGTCACGAATTGCGCACGCCGCTCAATGCGATTCTTGGCTACACCCAACTGTTCGAATACGACGGTAATTTGAAATCCCAGCAAGTGGAGAATGTGCGCGAAATCCGCAAAGCGGGCGAGCATTTGCTGCAGTTGATTAACGATGTATTGGATCTCGCCAAAATTGAATCGGGCAATATGACGGTTTCGCTTGAGCCAGTATTGGTATCGCGACTCATTACTGAGTGTTTTACTTTGGTTCAGCCACAAGCTGATGCAAAGGGTATTCGCCTGTCGTCGTCGCTAGCAGAATTCTCCAATACCTATGTGATTGCCGACCATGTTCGCTTCAAACAAGCCCTGTTAAATTTGCTGAGCAATGCCGTCAAATATAATCATGTTGGTGGTGAGGTTGAGGTGAAGCTGGTGGCGCAACCGGGGCAGCTATTGCGCATCAGTGTACGTGATACCGGCCGTGGGATTCCATTGCAGCGCCAGGGTGAGGTGTTTCAGCCGTTCAATCGCTTGAGTGCTGAAAATACCAGTATTGAAGGCTCTGGTGTGGGCTTGGTTATCACTAAGCAGTTGGTGGAGATGATGCACGGGCGTCTCGATTTCACCAGTACTGAGGGGATAGGAACAACGTTCTGGATCGATTTCCCCATGGCTACTGAATGGAATACTGATTCAATTGCCCGCCATACATCGAATAAAGACTACACCCCTGCGGTGCTCAATGTGCAGCGCAATTGCAAAGTGCTATACGTGGAAGACAATCCGACCAATATCCGTTTATTACAGCAAATTTTTGCGCGCTACCCGCAGCTGGATTTGGAAATTGCGGAAGAGGCGTTTTTGGGTATTTACAAGGCTCGTAGCCTGCGACCGGATTTAATAATCCTGGATATTAACCTGCCGGGTATGGATGGTTACGATGTTCTTGGGGTGTTGAAAAATGACCCGGATACTCGTGAAATTCCCGTTGTGGGATTATCTGCTAATGCGATGCCTTACGATGTCGAGCGAGGCCGTAAAGCGGGCTTTTTTGACTATCTCACCAAACCGGTCGATATTCATCGTTTGATCGACGTGTTCAATAAGTTGTTGAAAGACAATTGATTTTTGTCATCTATTCCACGGCGCCAGCGATTTTGGCGCCAGTTTTTTCTCTCCGCTGTTCGCTTTTAACCAGCCCAATGTCCATGCTTTAAGCACATTCGTTAACAATTGCAAATGTTGATGGTTTTGCAACATTTGCGGCTTATTATCACTCAATGAACAATTGTTCATTTTCTTGTTTGGTGGCTTTTCAGCAAGCCACGGCGTTCTATTACTATTTTCATGTCTCGCATTCGCGCGTTTAAGGAGTTCACCATGTTCGCAGTCAATCGGTATAGGGCAGTGTTTGCCATAGGAATCATGGGATTTGCGCTTTCTGCCTGCGATAGCAAAACCCCGCAAGCGGCAGCACCCGCACCCGTTGAAGTCGGTGTTGTCACGTTGAAGGCTTCGGATGTTCCATTAGAAGCGGATTTGCCGGGTCGCACTACTGCCTACCGCAAAGCGGAAGTCCGTCCGCAGGTGAGCGGTATTATCCAGAAGCGACTGTTCGTGGAAGGTGCTGAAATCAAAGCCGGCACTCCGCTGTACCAAATCGATCCCGCCACTTACGAAGCAGCGTTGAGCAGTGCGCAAGCAGAGTTAGCTCGTGCAGAAGCGAATAATGCAGCGGCCATGGCGAAAGAAACTCGCTACAAAAACTTGAATACGTCCAAAGCAATCAGCCAACAGGATTACGATGATGCCTTGGCCAACTTTGGCCAGACCAAGGCGAATGTTGCGGCTGCCAGAGCTGCAGTTCAGACCGCAAGCATCAACCTTAAATACACCAAAGTGCTCGCACCAATCGATGGTGTGATCAGTAAATCTTCGGTCACTGAAGGTGCGTTGGTGAGTGCAGGGCAGGCAGATGTGCTCGCGAACATTTTGCAGCTTGATCCAATTTACGTCGATGTTTCCCAATCCGCAGAAGAATTACTGCAATTGCGTCGCGACATGCTTAAAGGTGATGTGTCAGTCGCTGATGCCGCTAAAGTGCGTTTGTTGTTGGACGATGGTTCAGTGTATGAGCACGAAGGCAGTTTGCAATTTGCCGAAGTGGGCGTAAATGAAACCACTGGCTCGGTGACCTTGCGCGCGCAATTCCCGAATCCGGATCGCTTGTTGCTGCCAGGTATGTTTGTGCGTACCCAGCTCGAAGAAGGTGTGCGTACCAACGCACTGCTTGCTCCACATCGCGGTGTTGCGCGCGACCGTTCCGGTAATGCAACTGCGATGGTAATTAACAAACAAGGCGTGGTTGAAGTTCGCCCGATTAAAACCGGTCGTTCGGTAGGTGATCAGTGGTTGGTGCTGGAAGGTTTGGCAGTTGGTGACCAGGTGATTGTTGAAGGTTTGCAAAAAGTAAAACCGGGCGCGCCCGCTAAAGCTGCTGCAGCAACTGCTAACAGCAAAACCAAGGAGTAATCGATATGGCGAGGTTTTTTATTGATCGCCCGGTTTTTGCCTGGGTTATTTCCATCATTATTATGCTGGCGGGCGCGCTGTCTATTTTCAAATTGCCCATCGCCCAGTATCCAGAAGTTGCACCGCCTGCGGTGAGTATTTCTGCTACTTACCCTGGCGCATCTGCGCAAACGGTGCAAGACACGGTAATTCAGATTATCGAGCAAGGTCTCACTGGTATCGACAATGTTCAATACATGTCATCGACCAGTGAATCGAGTGGTCGTGGTGAAGTGACGCTGACATTCCTTGCGGGAACTGATCCGGATATCGCGCAAGTTCAAGTGCAAAACAAATTGCAAACCGCAATGCCGCTGTTGCCGCAAGAAGTGCAGCAGCAGGGTATTCGTGTGACCAAATCGTCCGCTGGTTTCTTGATGGTTATCGGGTTTGTATCTTCCGATGGCAAGATGGATAAATACGATATCGCCGACTATGTTGCTGCCAACGTTCAGGATCAATTGAGCCGTGTAAACGGTGTAGGGCAAATTCAATTATTCGGTTCGCAATATGCGATGCGTATTTGGTTGGATGCAAACAAGCTTGCCACTTACAACCTCACCACAGTTGATGTGGCAACACAAATTCGCGCGCAAAATGCGCAGATTGCTGCTGGTGAGTTAGGTGGTACGCCAGCGTTACCCGGTCAGCAAATTAACGCCAGTATTGTGGTGCAAACGCGTTTATCTACGCCGGAAGAATTCCGCAATATTTTGCTGCGTGTTAATCAAGACGGTTCGCAAGTTCGTTTGGGTGATGTAGCGCGTGTTGAGCTGGGTGGTGAAAACTATCAATTCGAAACCGAGTACAACAATCGTCCTGCTGCGGGTATTGCAATTACTTTGGCGGCCGGTGCAAATGCGTTGGATACTGCTGACGCAGTGCGTAAACGCATCGATGAACTCTCGGGCTTTTTCCCGCAGGGTTTGGAGATTGTTTATCCCTACGACACTACGCCGTTCGTAAAGCTTTCGATTGAAGCGGTAGTACACACACTCATCGAGGCCATCATTTTGGTGTTCCTGGTGATGTACTTGTTCCTGCAAAATTTCCGAGCAACCTTAATTCCTACTATTGCGGTGCCGGTGGTATTGCTCGGTACCTTTGCGATCTTGTCGGTATTTGGTTTCTCCATCAATACATTAACAATGTTTGCGATGGTACTGGCAATTGGTTTGCTGGTAGATGATGCGATTGTGGTGGTGGAAAACGTCGAACGGGTAATGGCGGAAGATGGGCTTTCACCGCGCGAAGCAACGCGCAAATCCATGCAGCAAATTACCGGTGCATTGATTGGTATTGCATTGGTGTTGTCAGCGGTGTTTGTGCCTATGGCATTTTTTGGTGGATCGACCGGTGTAATTTATCGCCAGTTCTCGATCACAATTGTGTCAGCGATGGTGTTGTCGGTGATTGTGGCCTTGACCTTGACCCCGGCGCTCTGCGCAACCTTACTTAAGCCGGTAAAACACGATCATTACGAGAAAGGTGGTTTCTTTGGTTGGTTTAATCGCAATTTCAATCGCGCGACTGACAAATACCAAAGTGGTGTTGGTTCGATGTTGGGTAAAACCAAACGTTACATGGTGATCTACGGCGCAATCGTGATTGTGCTGGGATTGTTGTTCACGCGTTTGCCGAGTTCATTTTTGCCGGATGAAGATCAGGGCATTATGTTTACCCAAATGACCTTGCCTGTTGGTGCAACCAAAGAGCGCTCCATTGTGGTGATGGACCAGATTGAAAAGCATTATCTGGAAAATGAAAAAGACAGCGTGCGTTCTGTGTTCTCCGTTATCGGTTTCAGTTTCAGTGGTCGCGGCCAAAACAACGGTATCGCGTTTGTGGGCATGAGAGATTGGAGTGAGCGTACAGATGATGCACAGCACGTACAAAGTATTGCTGGTCGTGCGATGGGCGCATTCTCGCAAATTAAAGATGCGATGGTTTTCCCGTTTGTTCCGCCTGCGATTACGCAATTAGGTACTTCATCTGGATTCAATTTGCAGTTGCAGGATTTGGGTGGCTTGGGTCATGAAGCATTGATGAATGCGCGCAATCAATTTTTAGGTGCTGCATCCCAGGATCAGCGTTTGGTTGGCGTGCGCCCTAATGGTCAGGAAGATAATCCGCAATTCAAGTTGGATGTAAATCAGGAAAAAGTTGCTGCACTGGGTGTGTCTTTGTCGGATGTGAATAGCATTTTCTCAACCGCTTGGGCGGCATCTTACGTGAATGATTTCATCGATAACGGGCGCGTGAAAAAAGTGTACGTCCAAGGTGAAGCGCAATATCGCATGCTGCCGGAAGATGTAAAACATTGGTACGTGCGCAACAACCAAAATGAAATGGTGCCATTTTCTGCATTTACTTCTGGCCGTTGGATTTACGGTTCACCACGGCTTGAGCGTTACAACGGTGTGCCATCGGTCAACGTGATCGGGCAGGGCGCTCCGGGTGTTAGCTCGGGTGATGCGATGCTAGCTGCAGAAGAAATTATTGCAAAATTGCCGCAAGGTATTGGTTATCAGTGGACGGGAATGTCGTTGCAAGAGCGTGAGTCGGGCAATCAGGCACCGCTGCTGTACGCGTTGTCGATTTTGATTGTATTCCTCTGTCTCGCTGCGCTTTATGAAAGTTGGTCGGTTCCGTTTGCCGTAATTTTGGTGGTGCCACTCGGGATTATCGGTGCGGTGTTATTCGCGATGGGTCGCGGTTTGTCCAACGATGTTTATTTCCAGGTTGGCTTGTTAACCACGATTGGTTTGGCTGCAAAAAATGCGATCTTGATTGTTGAGTTTGCCAAATCCCTTTATGAAGAAGGTATGGGATTGGTTGAAGCAACAATGGAAGCGGTGCGTATGCGTTTGCGTCCAATCATTATGACCTCGCTTGCATTTATGCTCGGTGTGACACCATTGGTAATCAGTTCCGGTGCAGGTTCCGGTAGCCAAAACGCAATTGGTACTGGTGTGTTTGGTGGAATGTTCTCGGCGACGGTATTGGCGATTTTCTTTGTGCCGGTATTTTTTGTAGTGGTATTCCGTTTGGCCCACCGTTGGTTTCCTGCGAAGAAGCAAGATGAGCCGGTGAGTCATGAATAAGTGCGACACTATTCTTGATTCAACCTTAAACCTGTTGGCGAGCCGTGGTTTTCACGGCTTCTCCATCAGGGATGTTGCGAAAGACGCAGGTGTAGCAACAGGTACTGTGTATTTGTATTTTGAGGATCGCGATGATCTGATAAAAAAATTGCACGATCAGATTATTGAAACTGTCGGGCGGGAAGTATTTGTTACGGCAGGCAGGGGTCTTTCTTTGTATCAACAATTTCATCAAATGTGCAGTAATTTCTGGTCGCTATTTAAGAAGCAGCCAGCGATTATTTTGAGCAAGGGTCAGTTTGATCATCTTCCGCCTGATTTGTTGCGCAGTCGTCACGAGGAGGTCAAGGTTGTGCTTGAGCCTTTGTTTACTTTTTTTATTCGTGGACGCGATGAAAGAGCATTAAAAGATTTACCCGATGAAATTTTGTTCTCGCTGGCGTTTGAGCCTTATTTTGAAATCGCTCGCAAATCGCTGCAGGGGTTTGTTGTGGTTGATGATGAAATGCTTGAGCGAATTATTCGTGCCAGTTGGGATTCGATTGCAATTCATCCCGCCAGATAATTATCTGAATAAAAAAACGGCGAGCCAAGGCTCGCCGTTTTTTTGCTTCTGATCAGTCTTATTTAAGATGACCAAGATTTTTTTGCACGATTTGAAGGATCGGCTTAAACACTTTAGGTGAGCCGCACACGATGTGGCCGGTTTCCAGATAATCGGCACCGCCATTAAAGTCGCTGATCAAACCGCCAGCTTCTTTCACTAGCAGAATGCCGCCAGCAATATCCCACTCGTTTAAATTCATTTCCCAGAATGCATCAAAGCGACCTGATGCCACATAAGCCAAATCCAGTGCAGCTGAACCGCAGCGCCGAATCCCGGAAGTTTGACCGGCAATTTCTTGTACGCACGCAAGGTATGGGCCGATGTGCTCCAGTGCATAACCACTGAAAGGAATGCCGGTGCCGATTAATGCACCTTCAAGTCCGCGACGGTTGGATACGCGCAAGCGACGGCCATTCAGTGCGGCGCCACGGCCACGGCTGGCAGTAAATTCTTCGCGTTTGATGGGGTCGATAATAACGGCGTGTTCGATCTGGCCTTTGTATTTGCAAGCGATGGAGATAGAGAAGTGCGGTACCCCGTGAATAAAGTTGGTGGTGCCATCAAGCGGATCGATAATCCATTCGTAATCGGGGTTCTTGCCGGGTTGGTGTCCGCCTTCTTCACCGCGGATGCTGTGGTCGGGATAGGCTTTGCGGAGATGGTAAATAATTTCTTTTTCAGCGGCTTTATCGACTTCAGTTACATAGTCGTTACGGCTTTTGGTTTCGATCGTTAACAAGTCAACACGCTCAAATGCGCGTTCGATCAACTCAGCAGCTTTGCGCCCAGCGCGCAGAGCAATCGTCAACATGGGTTCCATAAAGCACCATTCAATAAAAGCAATAAGTTAACAATTAGATCGATATCGATTAGATAGCACTAATTCAGGGGTAGGGATTGTATAAAGAGCGGGGCCGCAGGTGACATCAGACAAGGTTTGTCTGGTACCTCTCGCCAAGGGCGCGCAGTATAGCTGCAAGTCGTCACTAGAGGCTAGTGATAAGTGACTGTATACTGCGCGCCGTTTTATTGAGTCCTTAACTCTCACCTCCTTATTTGTCACCGAGATTTGCCTATGTCAGCCCAGCCTTTTGCCAATATCCGTATCGTTTTGGTTAATACCAGTCACCCGGGCAATATTGGTGGCACTGCGCGGGCGATGAAAAATATGGGCTTGGGTCGCTTATATCTCGTGGCTCCGCAGGAATATCCATCAGACAAGGCCGTTTGGCGTTCAGCCGGTGCAACGGATGTATTGGATAGCGCTGTAGTCGTTGAGACTCTTGATGAAGCTATCGCTGGTTGTAGCTTGGTAGTGGGTACCAGCGCCCGTGAGCGTCGCATTCCCTGGCCGCTCCTTGATCCACGCCAGTGCGGTGAAAATGTGTGGGCTGAAGCGGGGAGCCATGAGGTTGCCGTCGTATTTGGACGCGAAGATCGCGGCCTTACGAACGAAGAGCTACATAAGTGCAACTACCATGTGCATATCCCGGCGAATCCGGATTACAGCTCATTGAACCTTGCGACTGCAGTGCAGGTGATCACTTATGAAATCCGCATGGCTTATTTGCAAGCCGCAGAAGGGAATACCTTGCCGCAGCACCAGTGGGATATGCCGCCCGTAGAAGCCCAAGCGATGGAGACTTACTACGAGCATCTTGAGCAGACTCTTGCTGAGTTGAATTTCCTTGATCGCGATAACCCCAAGCAGACTATGACCCGCTTGCGTCGCCTCTATAACCGTGTGCGTATGGACCAGATGGAGCTGAATATCCTGCGCGGCGTGCTGACAGCGGTACAAAATTACGTTCATTACAGCGGCCAGGTGATGACCAAGTTTGGCTTGAAGCCAGGTTTGGAGTCCATGCGCGAGCAAGTTAAAGGCGAAAAGAGCGATCCCAAGGGAGAATAATCCCGAAAAGTGGCGATAAATCCGGCTAATTGACCCGATATCCACTCTTCAGTCGATTGGACATTGGAAAAGGCTGAATACTTGAGTAAAATACTCGGAATTAGCGTCGCGACTGATTCCGGCTCATCTTGCTTACCTGCGGCGACTCACTAACAACGGGATTTTTTACGAGGCCCATCCGCTTATGAGACTTACTACTAAAGGCCGCTACGCCGTCACCGCCATGCTGGATTTGGCGCTGCACAGCGATCAGGGACCCGTTAGTCTGGCGGATATCTCTACACGCCAACGGATTTCCCTGTCGTATCTGGAGCAATTATTTGCGCGTTTGCGTCACTTTAAGTTGGTCAAAAGTGTACGCGGCCCCGGTGGCGGTTATCGCCTCATGGGTAACACGGCTGATATTTCCATCGCCCAGGTAGTCGATGCAGTAAGTGAGTCCTTGGATGCAACTCGCTGTGAAGGTAAAGGTAATTGCCAGGAAGGCGAGGTCTGTTTGACTCACCATCTGTGGGAGGATTTAAGTGCGCAGATCCATCGTTTCCTGAGCGATATTACGCTCGCTGATTTGGTGGCACGCAATGATATCCAGTCAGTGCGGTTGCGTCAGGATGAGCGCTTAATCAATGGCCGTTGCGATGAATCCCATATCGCCGTAAGCGAAATTTTGTAACTGTATTTTCACCTTATTCCAAGGTATTGACCGTTTTGCGCAAGCCCATTTATTTAGATTACGCCGCGACAACTCCTGTTGCTCCTGAAGTAGCAACACGCATGGCGCAATGTCTCACGCTCGAAGGAACCTTCGCTAATCCTGCTTCTCGCTCTCACTTATACGGTTGGCAAGCTGAAGAAGCAGTGGAAGAGGCCCGCGCGCAAGTTGCCGGTTTGATTAATGCTGATCCGCGTGAAATTGTTTGGACTAGCGGTGCGACTGAGGCAAATAATCTCGCGCTAAAAGGTGCTGCGGAAACTTATCGCGCAACGCACAAAACCGGCGGTCATATTGTTGTGTCGGCGATTGAACACAAGGCCGTACTTGATCCGGTTAGTTGGTTGGAAGCGCAAGGTTTTGCCGTAACGCGTCTGCAACCAACCGCAGAAGGAATTATCACCCTAGATGCTTTAGTTGCTGCCCTGCGTAGCGATACTTTTTTAGTCAGCATCATGCAGGTCAACAATGAATTGGGCTGCATCAACGACATCAAAAGTTTGAATGACCTTTGTAAAGCGCGCAGTGTTTTATTTCATTGCGATGCTGCACAAAGTGCTGGAAAAATTGCGCTGGATGTCAAGGCGCTCGGTGTAGATTTGCTTTCACTTTCTGCGCACAAGTTTTATGGACCAAAAGGTATTGGTGCGCTCTACGTGCGTCGCGCAGGCGAAGTAAAAATCGCAGCGCAAATACACGGTGGCGGACATGAGCGCGGCATGCGTTCTGGCACATTGCCCACCCATCAGTTAGTGGGAATTGGTGAGGCGGCGCGCTTGGCAGCTGAACAGTTAGCTAATGATGCCGCGCGTATAAAAGTATTGCGTGACCGCTTATGGGAAGGCATTGCAGATTTGCCGGGCGTAAAACGCAACGGTTCCAGCAATGATTGCGTGAGCGGCATTTTGAATGTGTCATTTGGTAATGCGGATGGCGAGATGTTATTGCTCTCGTTGCGTGATTTGGCAATTTCCAGTGGCTCGGCGTGCAACTCGGCGAGCATGTCGCCCAGCTACGTGCTTAAAGCGATTGGTTTGAGTGATGAAGCAGCGCAAGCGTCGCTGCGTTTTAGCATTGGTCGTTACACCACTGCCGACGAAATTGAATATGCGATTGAACACCTTCGCAGTGTTATCGCCAAGCTGCACAAGGCTTAGTGCCCGGCACAAGCCCTCAGCAACAAAAGGTAAATGCAATGTCTGAACAAGTCGAACAACTCATTAAGAAAGAATACGCTGCTGGTTTTCATACCGCCATCGATTCAGAAACTCTGCCACCAGGGTTGAATGAGGATGTTATTCGTTTTATTTCAGCGAAAAAGAATGAACCCGAATGGTTGTTGGAATGGCGTTTGAAAGCCTATAACGCTTGGTTGGAAATGACCGAGCCGGAATGGGCGCACGTCAAATACGATGATATTGATTTTCAGGCGGTTTCTTATTATTCCGCGCCTAAATCTATGAATGACAAGCCCAAAAGCTTGGATGAAGTAGATCCGGAATTGTTGCGCACCTATGAAAAGCTTGGAATTCCATTGCACGAGCAAGCAGCACTCGCGGGTGTTGCGATGGACGTGGTGTTCGACTCGGTTTCAGTAGTAACTACCTTCCGCGAAAAATTGCTCGAAGTTGGCGTAATTTTTTGCTCGATCAGCGAAGCAGTACATAAGTATCCAGAGCTGGTTAAAAAATATATCGGCTCGGTTGTGCCACAAAAAGACAACTACTATGCCGCACTGAATTGCGCAGTGTTTTCAGACGGCTCCTTTGTGTATATCCCCAAAGGTGTGCGCTGCCCGATGGAGTTGTCGACTTACTTCCGTATTAATGAACAAAACACCGGCCAATTTGAGCGTACGTTGATTATTGCAGATGAAGGTTCGCACGTAAGCTATCTCGAAGGTTGCACCGCGCCGATGCGCGATGAAAACCAATTGCATGCTGCAGTTGTTGAATTGATCGCGCTGGATAACGCCGAAATCAAATATTCCACTGTACAAAACTGGTATCCCGGTAACGAAGAAGGCAAGGGCGGTATTTACAATTTTGTGACCAAGCGCGGTGTGTGCCACACCAATGCAAAAATTTCCTGGACGCAAGTTGAAACAGGCTCAGCAGTAACCTGGAAATATCCAAGTTGTATTCTGCGTGGTGATAACAGCGTCGGTGAATTCTACTCGGTGGCGCTCACCAATAATTATCAGCAGGCCGATACTGGAACCAAGATGATCCATATCGGAAAAAATACTCGCTCGACGATTATTTCCAAAGGAATTTCTGCCGGTAAAAGCTCCAATGCCTATCGCGGTTTGGTGCGTATCAATCCTGGTGCTGAAGGTGCGCGCAATTACACCCAGTGTGATTCTTTGCTGATCGGCGATAAATGTGGTGCCCACACTTTCCCTTACATCGAAAGTAAAAACCCAAGTGCGGTGATTGAACATGAGGCCACCACCTCGAAAGTGAGTGAAGACCAAATGTTCCTCTGCCAGCAGCGCGGACTGGACGCGGAAAAAGCTGTGTCCATGATCGTAAATGGTTTTTGTCGCGAGGTATTTAAAGAGTTGCCGATGGAGTTTGCTGTTGAGGCTGGCAAATTGTTAGAGGTCAGCCTTGAAGGTTCGGTTGGTTAACTGCTTAAGGCGATTTTGTATGTTGGGATGGTGGTGATAAATCCTGCTGCCCAGCATGAAGAACAGAAAAAATTGAACTTACCGTGTTAGAAAATTATCGGATTCGAAATTTATGTTACGCATTACTGATTTGTTTGCTCGCGTTGAAGAGAAAGAAATTCTTAAAGGTTTAAATTTGACCGTTAATCCCGGAGAAGTTCACGCCATTATGGGGCCAAATGGCGCGGGCAAAAGTACATTGGGCAATGTGTTGTCTGGCCGCGATGGTTATGAAGTGACTGGCGGCAGCGTCGATTTTAATGGCAAAGATTTATTTGAGCTGGAAATTGAAGAACGTGCGCGTGAAGGTTTGTTCTTGGCGTTCCAATATCCGGTAGAAATTCCCGGTGTAAGCAATATGGAATTCCTGAAGGCGGCGGTGGATGCAAAACGCAAACATCACGGACAAGCAGAGCTGTCAGCAGTTGAGTTTATGAAACTTGCGCGTGAGACAAGCAAGCGCGTAAGTCTTGATCAGGCATTTTTAAAACGTGGCGTGAATGAAGGCTTTTCCGGTGGTGAAAAGAAACGCAACGAAATTATGCAAATGATGTTGCTCGAACCGAGCCTGTGCATTCTCGACGAAACTGATTCGGGTTTGGATATTGATGCACTGCAAGTCGTTGCTAACGGTGTGAATGCTATGCGTTCAGCTGAGCGTAGTTTTATCGTAGTAACCCACTACCAACGTTTGCTGGATTACATCGTACCTGATTATGTGCATGTGCTTGCGAATGGACGAATTGTAAAAACCGGCGGTAAAGAATTGGCGCTGGAGCTGGAAGAAAAAGGCTACGCCTGGCTTGAAAACGAGGCTGTGTAAGCATGAGTGATTTTCAACACCAAGCTATACGTCTCACAACGCAGCAACAACCAGTGACCTGGTTGGAAAGCTTGCGCAATAAAGCAACTGATGAGTGGCTGGCGCAACCTTGGCCGACGCGCAAAACTGAGCATTGGAAATACACTCCTATGCAAGCTCTGCATAAGACTATTTTCCATACTTGGGGCGCAACGGCAAATCAAACTCTGGATAAGGATTTGGCGGAAGAGCTGATCCCATTAGATGCCCATCGGTTGGTGTTCATTAATGGCGTCTTTGATCCAGTGTATTCAAGCAAGTTGCCGGAATCCATTGTGCGTTTTTCTAACGCTAATGCTGACCAGCAAGCGCTGATCCAAGAGCATCTTGGAAATATTGTTGAGGGCGATAAGCATCTTTTTGCGACCCTGAATAATGCATGGTTGGATGACGGCATACTGGTGCATGTGCCACGCAATGTGCAATTGGATAAACCGGTTTACATTGTCAATGTCGTTACCGCAATGGCGGCTGTGAGTAACCAGCGTGTATTGATTGTGCTGGGTGAGAATTCGCGTGCTGATGTTGTTGAACATTATTTCTCACGCGATGAAGTGCAAAATGGTTTTGCCAACTCGCTAACGGAAGTGCATTTGGCTGATGGCGCTAACTTGCATCACTATCGTTTGAATCTTGAAGAAGAGCACGCGCAGCATATTGGCGCAGTGCATGTGGATTTACAGCGCAATGCCCGGTTTCGCGGATTCGCGTTGGCTCTGGGCTCCAGCTTGATGCGTGTTGATTATCAATTAAATCACCGCGGCCAAGGCGCAGAATTGGATTTGCAAGGTGTTTATCTGCCACGCAATCAGCAGGTCGTGGATTACCACACCAATGTGTGTCACTGGGTTCCGCATTGCACATCGAATGAAGTGTTTCGCGGGATTGTTGGTGATTCAGCCCAAGCTATTTTTAATGGGTGTATTTATATTCATCAAGATGCGCAGAAAACGCTGGCTGAACTTAGCAACAAAAATTTGTTGACCTCCAACAAGGCTGAGGTAAATACCAAGCCGGAATTGGAAATTTATGCTGACGACGTGAAGTGTGCTCATGGTGCAACCATCAGCCAGCTTAACAACAATGCCCGTTATTATCTGCAGAGTCGCGGTTTGTCACGTGCTGAAGCAGATGTGATGCTGAGTTTCGGGTTCATCAATGAGTTGTTAGAGCAAATTGCACAGCCGGTTGTGCACGATTATCTACAACCGCGTTTGGCCAAACTGTTCGGGCGCGACAATAGTTTGAATGATGCCAGTGCATTGGCGGAGTTGGCAGATGACTGAGTCTTTGGTGAGCGTTGGTGCTGTGAATTTTGATGTCGAAAAAATTCGCGCCGATTTCCCTATCTTGCATCAGCAAGTTAACGGTCAGCCATTGGTGTATCTCGATAACGCGGCGACTACGCAAAAGCCCAATGTAGTGATCGATGCAATCAGCGATTACTACCGCACTGACAACAGTAATGTACATCGCGGTGCTCATGCGCTGGCAGATCGCGCAACAGTAAAGTTTGAGGCGGCGCGTGAAAAAGTGGCTGCGTTTTTAAATGCGGCTTCAGCCAAGCAAATTATTTGGACTCGCGGCACTACGGAAAGCATTAATCTGGTTGCGGCCTCTTGGGGCAAAGCCAATTTGCAGCAGGGCGATCGTATCCTTGTATCGGCGATGGAGCATCATTCCAATATTGTGCCTTGGCAATTAGTGGCGCAAGCAACGGGTGCAACAGTTGAACCGATTCCGGTTGATAGTAATGGCAGTATCAATATTTCTGCATTCGAAAATATGCTGGATGCAAAAGTAAAAATGGTTTCTGTTGGTCATGTATCCAATGCGTTGGGAACCATCAATCCGGTAGAAAAAATAATTGGTTTGGCTCATGCCGTTGGTGCTCGTGTGTTGATTGATGGTGCACAAGCCGTTAGCCACTGGAATGTGGACGTGCAGAAACTGGACTGTGATTTTTATGTTTTTTCTGCGCACAAATTATTTGGCCCGACTGGATTGGGTGTGCTCTATGGGAAATTGGATTTGCTGAATGCGATGCCGCCATATCAAGGTGGCGGAGAGATGATTGAAACTGTTGCATTCTCGGGCACTACTTACAATCAGTTGCCTTACAAGTTTGAAGCTGGCACACCCGATATCGCCGGTGTAATTGGTTTTGGTGCTGCTATCGATTACTTAAACGCAATGGATCGTGTTGCTGCCTCGGCACATGAGCAAGCGTTACTAGAATATGCTGAAGAAAAAGCGCGCTCTACGTCGGGCTTGAAATTAGTGGGTGCTGCCACACATAAGGCATCGGTAATGAGTTTTTTATTAGAGGGCGCACATCCCGCAGATGTAGGTGTTTTGTTGGATAAACAAGGTGTTGCTGTCCGTACCGGTAATCATTGCGCGCAACCGATTATGGATCAGTTCGGTATTCCCGGAACTGTTCGCGCCAGTTTTAGTTTTTATAACACCTTTGATGAGGTGGATCGCTTGTTTGCCGCGATAGAAAAAGCGAAAACATTTTTACTCTGATGAGTAGTAGGTAATCCTGGAGACTGCTATGAGCATTGCATCATTTGATCCGCAGCAACCTGTGCAAGTAACTGCAACAGCCGCGGCGCATTTCAAGCGCCAATTGGGTTCAAGCAAAGATGCCAAAGCCGTTCGCTTGAGCGTTAAACAAAGTGGCTGCACTGGTTGGAAGTATGTCGTCGATTTGGTGGCAGAAGCTAAATCAGATGATTTGCATATGCAGCTAGGCGAAGGTGTTGAATTGCTGGTTGATGTTAATGCCTTGTCGGTCCTGAGTGGTACCGAGATTGATTATGTGACCGAAGGCGTTAACCGCGAGCTCAAGTTCAATAATCCACGCGCAAAAGAATACTGCGGTTGTGGCGAAAGTTTTAGCGTCAACTAATAGGGCGCTTGAGTAGAGAATTCATATGTCTGAAAGACGCATGGTGGTTGCCCAAGCGGATTGTCCTGCCCGGCGTGTACCGGATGGTTCGCCGCTAACAATCCCGGAAGGTACGTTCGTCACTATTACCCAAGCGCTGGGTGGTAATTACACCCTGACTTATCACGGCCAGATGGTTAGGGTAGATGGAACCGACGCCCATTTGTTG
Source organism: Cellvibrio sp. (assembly GCF_039207905.1). Classification (GTDB taxonomy): domain Bacteria; phylum Pseudomonadota; class Gammaproteobacteria; order Pseudomonadales; family Cellvibrionaceae; genus Cellvibrio. The sequence goes on along the minus strand of NZ_JBCECX010000005.1, from coordinate 32,479 downwards.
GGATTGGAGGCAGAGGTAATCAATTTCCCTGCTCCTGTTGATGACAAAATAGTAGAAGATCAGGTGTGGCAGGCGTTGGGCAGCGTTTTCGACCCTGAAATCCCGGTAGATCTGGTGAATTTGGGGCTTATTTACAGTGTGACGGTTGACCAGGCGGCACATCAAGTAGATATCCAGATGACATTGACTGCACCCGCTTGCGGCATGGGGCCGGTGCTGGTGGGCGATGTTGAATATCGGGTGCGCAAAGTGCCTAATGTCGAAAAGGTTAAGGTCGAGCTGGTGTTTGACCCTCCGTGGCAGCGCCATATGATGAGCGAAGAAGCACAACTACAAACCGGTATGTTTTACTGATCTACCTTGGATTGAGATTCACCAATGACCCAATTTGGTATAGATGTTAGTGTCGATGACATCATCGACAGTCTCGGTTTTTTTGACAACTGGGAAGAGCGTTATAAGTACATTATTGATCTTGGCAAAGAGCTTCCGGATATGAGTCCGGCATTGCGTACCGAGGAATATCTGGTGCGCGGTTGTCAAAGTCAGGTATGGCTGGTCGATGAATGGCGCGATGGGAAGCTGTTCTTTCAAGCCGATAGCGATGCGTTTATCGTAAAGGGGTTATTAGGTGTGGTGTTGGCTGCATTCAATGGCAAGACTCCGGGTGAAATCCTTGCGTTTGATATCGATGCCTATTTTGCCCAGCTGGATTTGCTCCAGCACTTGAGCTCCACCCGTGGTAATGGCCTGAAAGCCATGGTTAAGCGGATTCAGGACAGGGCATCGCGCGCCAATTAAACCGATTCCTATTTTGTCTGCCAGCGGTGGCTTGATCCATAGCTGATTTTGTTTATTTATCAAATAGCTAGGATATAAAAATAATGTAAACCCGCGTATAATTCGCGGGTTTTGTATTTTGTAGGCCTTGATTCCGCAGATGGCGTGATAAATGGCGTACAGTAACCAAGAAATCGAGTGCGGAGTGTCCCATGGCTGTTGAACAAACTTTATCCATTATCAAACCTGATGCAGTAAGTAAGAATCATATCGGTGAAATCGTCGCTCGCTTTGAAAAAGCGGGTCTTAAGATTGTCGCTCAGCGCATGCTGTTGTTGAGTCGCGCCCAAGCTGAAGGGTTTTACGCAGAGCACAAAGGTCGCCCGTTTTTTGATGGTCTGGTTAATTTCATGACGTCAGGACCAGTGGTGGTGCAAGTGCTTTCTGGTGAAAACGCCATTTTGTTGAACCGTGAGCTTATGGGCGCTACTGACCCAGCTAAAGCTGCACCGGGTACTATCCGTGCCGATTTCGCAGCAGCAATCGATGCTAACGCGGTGCACGGCTCAGACTCTCCTGTGTCTGCTGCACGCGAAGTAGCTTACTTCTTCGCCAGTAATGAAGTTGTTATTCGTTAATCCTGATTTAATTTTTTGTATTCCAACGTGTTCATAGGTATGAGCCATGACTGAAGTATCCAGTTCCACTTCTCCCGTAATTGCGGAGGCTGCAGAGGGCTCTGCCAAAATGAACCTGTTGGGCTTGTCAGAAGCCAAATTGGTCGCTTTTTTTGAATCTATTGGCGAGAAAAAATTTCGCGCTATTCAGGTTATGAAATGGATTCACCAGCTTGGCGCTGACAACTTTGATGACATGACCAACGTCAGCAAAGATCTCCGCGCAAAACTAAAAAATATTGCCGAAATTCGTCTTCCTGAAGTTGTACAACAATTTGATTCAACCGATGGGACACGCAAATTTTTGATTCGCGTTAGCGGCGGCAATGTTATCGAAACTGTTTATATTCCTGATGGTGATCGCGGCACTTTGTGTGTGTCATCGCAGGTTGGTTGTTCGTTGGATTGCAGTTTTTGTGCTACCGGAAAACAAGGCTTCAACCGCGATTTAACGGCTGCTGAAATTATCGGCCAAGTATGGATCGCAGCAAAATCATTTGGCCAGCTTCAGGCCAATGGTCCACGCAGTGTGACCAATGTAGTAATGATGGGCATGGGCGAGCCCCTGCTTAATTTTGATAATGTTGTCGATTCAATGAATCTGATGATGCATGACAATGCCTACGGAATATCAAAGCGTCGCGTGACCTTGAGTACATCAGGTGTTGTCCCACAATTGGATCGCTTGAGCCAATACACTGATGCTTGTCTTGCGATATCACTGCATGCACCCAATGATGAGTTACGCAACGAATTGGTTCCTATCAATCGTAAATATCCCATCGCGATGTTGCTGGATTCCGCCAAGCGCTACATTGAAGCTATGCCGGATACCCATCGCAAAATCACTATCGAATATACATTGATCGATCAAGTGAATGATCGCCCGCATCATGCTCATCAATTAGCGGAACTCCTGCGCGATGTTCCGGTCAAGATCAACTTAATTCCATTTAACCCATTTAATTTGTCGAACTACAAGCGCGTAAGCAATAACGCGTTACGTAAATTCCAAGACATTTTGATGGAGGCTGGTTACATCACAACCGTTCGTACTACCCGCGGCGATGATATTGATGCTGCCTGCGGTCAATTGGCTGGTCAGGTCAATGATCTCACCCGTCGCAGCGAACGTTACCGAGCAAAATTTGATGAGCTTCAAGCAGTAAAAATTGTTAATCAATAATCTCAAATGCAATGGTGTCAGTAATGAAAATGAATAATTTTATAAGATTGCTGAAATTAGCGTTGGTATCTGTTGTTACTGTGACATTGCTTGCTGGATGTGCTTCATCAGGTAAAACCGGAAAAGCTAACCGTCAAGTAGATAAAACAAAATCATTAGAGCTGCACATCAAGTTGGCGCAAGGATATATTGATAAAGGGAATCGTGAATCTGCTCGTCACCATTTGCGCAAGGCAGCAGAGATTAGTAGTAATTCGCCTGATGCGACCGAGGCAATGGCAAGGCTTTATCAGCTGGAGGGTGAATCTGTTCTGGCCGAGGAAACGTTTAAAAAAGCAATCAAGCAAAAAAAGAATTTTACCCTCGCTAATAATAACTATGGAGTGTTTTTATTCGGCGCTAAGCGTTACGAAGAGGCGTTAAAACAATTTGAGTTGGCTGCATCTGATCTTGACTACGATGGTAGAGCTTCAGCTTTAGTGAATGTGGGGCGTACTGCATTGTTGCTTGGAAAAAATGAGCGAGCCAAGGCGGCTTTTGAGCATGCTTCGGTGTTGGATCGTGGGATTCCTGATCCGCATATTGAACTGGCCGAAATTGCTTTTCAAAAACAAGAATATGCCGATGCAAAAAAACATCTCGATCGCTACCAGGCGCTAGGGCAGCAATCCCCAAAAGCTTTGTTGCTTGGTATTCGATTGGAGCGAATATTTGGTAACAAGGATAAAGAAGCCAGTTATTTGTTGGTGTTGAAAAATCGCTTTCCGTACTCCAAAGAATATTTGGAATACAAGCAAACAATGATGTAAGTAATGATTAGATAGACGAGTATTTGATGTTTTCTGATGATGATAAAAAGCCGCTAGACGATAATCGTTTTCGCGAACTTTCTCCGGGTAAATTATTAATCTGGGCGAGGGAGCGTGCAGGTCTGAATCAGGAGCAGGTTGCAAAAGAATTGTATATGACACTGACTAAAGTGCGCGCACTTGAGTCGGATGATTATCGCCATATGGGATCGGATACATTCACCCGGGGTTATCTGCGTTCATATGCCACATTGGTAAAGCTTGATGTTGCGCAGATATTAGCGGCATATGATCGCCATGCTCAAATGCATGGTCTTGTTGAGCAGGTTTTACCGCAGCGTGTAGAGTCCGCTAATAAACCTCTTTGGCAATTTATCGTTTTAGTTCTAGTCGCGTTATTGGTTTTGTGGCTGGTTTCAATCTGGTTTTTTGATAACCGCCAACAGCAAACTTATGATCGACCTGCTGCGGCAGCAGTTTCTCCTGCGATTACCTCATTGGATATTCCGGTTGTTACCGATTTGAGTTCGAGTCAATCATCTGTGAGTGATTCTGCTGTATCAACAGCAGCTACTACTGAAGCGGCTGTTGCGCCAGAGATGTTACAAGGTGCCAGCTCAGTGAGTCCAATCCAAGCCAATAGTAGTATTTCCTCCAGCGCCGGATCAGTGCAAACACAATCAATGGTTCAGCAGCCCAATATTAATAGCTTGGATAAGATTACGCTTAGTTTTGCACAAGAGTGCTGGCTCGAAGTGAGTGATGCAAATGGAGATGCCTTAATTTCGGATTTGCAATCGAGTGGTTCTAGCATAACGCTTCAGGGGAAGGCACCTTTTGATGTGATACTTGGCAATGCCTCCGCCGCAAAAATTGAATTGAATGGTGATGATGTGACATTTGTCCCTGCATCGGGGACAAAGGTTCTGCGATTGAAAGTGAGTAATACCACTCGCAACTAAATCTCGTAAAAATTGATCAGGAATATATATGCATTGCGAGTCCCCAATAAAGCGTCGTAAATCTCGCCAAATTATGGTGGGTAATGTGCCTGTCGGAGGCGATGCACCAATTTCAGTGCAGAGTATGACTAACACTGAAACGACTGATGTGGAAGCAACCGTCGGTCAGATTCGCCGTATTCAAGCTGCAGGCGCAGATATTATTCGTGTTTCTGTACCCAGTATGGAAGCAGCTGAAGCCTTCGGTGAAATTCGCAAGCAAGTGAGCATCCCATTGGTTGCTGATATTCATTTTGACTATCGCATTGCGCTGCGTGTGGCTGATTTGGGTGTAGATTGTTTGCGGATTAATCCGGGTAATATCGGGCGTGAAAAACGCATTGTAGCTGTAGTGGATAAAGCGCGTGATCTAAACATCCCAATTCGTATTGGTGTTAACGCTGGCTCGCTTGAAAAGGATTTGCAAAAAAAATATGGCGAGCCAACACCGGATGCCTTGGTGGAGTCAGCGTTGCGCCACGTTGAGATTTTGGATTCATTAAATTTCCAAAATTTTAAAGTCAGCGTAAAAGCGTCTGATGTTTTTATGGCGGTTGAGGCTTATCGCAAGCTTGCCAAATTGATTGATCAACCACTGCATTTGGGGATAACCGAGGCGGGTGGTTTGCGTTCGGGTACAGTGAAATCCTCGATTGGCTTGGGTGCGCTTTTGATGGATGGTATCGGCGACACTATTCGTGTGTCGCTCGCTGCGGATCCAGTTGAAGAGATTAAAGTAGGTTGGGATATGCTGCGCAGTTTGCGTTTGCGTAGCAAGGGCGTGAATTTTATTGCCTGCCCAAGTTGTTCGCGCCAAAACTTTGATGTGATCAAGACGATGAATGATCTTGAGCAGCGCGTAGAAGACATCACCGTTCCGCTGGATGTTGCCGTTATTGGCTGTGTAGTGAATGGTCCAGGTGAGGCGAAAGAGGCTGATTTGGGCCTTGCTGGCGGCACGCCCAGTAATTTGATTTACATTGATGGTGAGCCAAACCAGAAGTTAACCAACGAAAATCTGGTTGATAGTCTTGAGCGTTTAATTCGTGCAAAAGCAGCGCAAAAACAAGCGCAGATGGATGCTGATGCAAAAAACATTATTGCTAAAGCGTAACTGCTTTTTAGTTTGTAACAGTTAAGGTTTGAAATTGAAAAAAATCCAGGCGATTCGCGGCATGAATGATCTGCTACCGGCAGATTCTCCGTTATGGCAATACGTTGAAGGTGTCGTTACCGATATTTTGGCTCGTTATGGCTATCAGGAAATTCGTTTTCCGATTGTTGAGTCAACCGAGTTATTCAAGCGCTCGATTGGTGAAGTCACTGATATTGTCGAAAAAGAGATGTACACCTTCGAGGATCGCAATGGTGACAGTCTGACATTGCGCCCTGAAGGGACAGCTTGTTGCGTTCGTGCCTGTGAAGAAAATGGTTTGCTTTACAATCAAACCCAGCGCTTGTGGTATATGGGGCCAATGTTTCGCCATGAGCGCCCGCAAAAAGGCCGCTATCGTCAGTTTCACCAGATTGGTGTTGAGACGTTTGGTATCCAGGGGCCGGATATTGATGCTGAAGTATTGGTATTGAGTGCGCGCATCTTGCGCGAGCTTGGTGTTGCTGATCATGTTCAACTGCAAATCAACTCATTGGGCAGCGCTGATGCACGTCTGGCCTATAAAAATGCGCTCGTCGCATATCTGAGTAATGTGCAAGACCAGTTGGATGAGGATAGTAAGCGTCGTCTTTCTACCAACCCCATGCGTATTCTCGATTCCAAAGATGCGAACACCCAGGCTTTGCTTAATGGTGCGCCAGTGCTACTTGACTATTTGGATGAAGAGTCGCGCGCGCATTTCGAAGGATTAAAGTCGTTGCTTGATGCGGCGGGTATCCGCTATGTGGTTAATTCGCGCTTGGTGCGCGGGCTCGATTATTATGGTAAAACGGCGTTCGAATGGGTGACCGATAAGTTAGGTGCCCAGAGCACAGTTTGTGCTGGCGGACGTTACGATGGTTTGGTGGAGCAGTTGGGTGGAAAATCGACCCCTGCTGTTGGGTTTGGTATAGGTCTTGAGCGTCTTGTTTTACTGTTACAAGCCGCAGAAGTCGTACCTGAAGGTCTGGATCAGCAGGCTGACATTTACCTGGTTGCTGTGGGGGATGTTCAATCTACAGCAATGCAGCTTGCTGAAAGAATCCGCGATGAGTTGCCATTTGTTCGTTTGTTGACCAATTGTGGCGGTGGTAATTTTAAAAACCAATTGAAAAAAGCCGACAAAAGTGGCGCTGATATCGCACTGATTCTGGGTGAGGATGAAGCACAAGCTGGCAAGGTAACTATTAAATTTTTGCGCGAAGAAATTGAGCAGCAAACGCTCACTTTTGATGATGCGATTGCTTATCTCTTTCAGCTTGAGTAAAGCAATTGGTCGAGTAAAAAAATAACGTTTTAAAAATCATTTAATTTTTGCGCATTGCGCTAAGGTCATTAGGAGCCAATTGTGAGCGTACATCTTTCAGAAGAAGAACAAATTGAATCATTAAAGCGCTGGTGGAAGGACTACGGTAAAACTGTAGTCATTGCGGTAGTGATTGCGGTGGTTGGCTATTTTGGTTTTACGACCTGGCAGGATCAAAAGCGTCAAAAAGCAGAGAATGCATCAGAGGTTTATGAGCAGTTGCTCAAGCTTGCTAATGCTGAGCCGGGTAAAACATTGAGCGATTCAGATAAAGCGACTATCACTCATCTTGCCGGTGAATTAAAAGATGCCAATAGACATAGTATGTACGCACACAGTGCTGCATTTTTCCTTGCGAAACTGGCTGTAGATGACAATAAATTGGATGTGGCGGCGACTGAACTTAAATGGGTTTTGTCTGCCAAACCCGAAGCCGCTACTGAGCAGCTTGCTCGCTTGCGTCTTGCGCGCGTGTTAACTGCTCAAAAAGCATACGCCGATGCGTTGGCACAATTGTCTCCAGAGCCAGCTGCTGCATTTACTGCAGAATACGCAGAGGCTCGCGGTGATATTCTCAAATTACAAGGTGATCTGGATGCAGCGCGTACTGCCTACGAAAAGGCGTTAGCAGCAACCGATTCTCAACAACAAGAGCGTTTCATGTTATTGCAAATGAAAGTAGATGATCTGAAAGTAGATGCTTCACCTGCAGTTGCTGCTGGGGAGAAGGCTCAATGATGCAAGTCTCTGTGAGGCACCTGAGCTGGCTGGTATTGCTTTGTGCATTCGCTATGTCTGGCTGTTCCTGGTTTAGTAAAAAAACAGGTAATGAGCCAATGGAACTTGTCGACTTCAAGGAGACTCTTGATCTCGATAAAGTGTGGAGTCGTGGCATAGGTGATGGTCAAAACAAAGGGTTTAGTAGTCTCACTCCTGCATTGGATGGCGATGCTATTTATGCAGTGGATTATAAAGGTCTGGTTGTTGCCCTTGATAACAAGACCGGAAAAAAATTGTGGACACGTAAAGTTAATAAAGAACAGCAAGGTCTCTGGACTTGGCTGAAGAGCTTTTTCGTTGCGACGGATCCTAACCGTCAAATTGTTGGTGGGATTGCAGCAGAAAATGGTCTGCTATTGGTAGCTACTTATGCCGGTGAAGTCATGGCGTTGTCTAAAGACACTGGCGATGAGCTTTGGCGTAAGCAGCTTCCCGGTGAGGTTGTTTCTGCCCCGCGCACTAATGGTAGTGTTGTTGCTGCACAGACGGTAAATGGTAAATTGTTTACGTTGGATGCCAAAACCGGCGAACAGCTTTGGTTTTATGATAATCCTCCGCCAGTACTCACTTTGCGTGGAACTCCCTCTCCGATTGTTACCGACACTGCAATTTATGCCGGTTTCTCCAATGGTCGTATGATGGCATTCAATCCTGCCAATGGTTTGATTCTGTGGGAGCAGCGTATTGCTTCGCCAAAAGGCCGTTCCGAATTGGAGCGTATGGTTGATATCCATGCAAGCCCGATCATTAAAGATGGTGTAATTTACGTGGGCACTTACCAAGGCCGCATTAGTGCGTTGGCGCGTGGAACTGGCAGCCCTCTTTGGGGTGTGGATGGTTCTACTAGTGAGAGTATTGCTGTTTCCACTGACAGGCTCTTCGTTGCCCATGCCGATGGTAAGTTGGTGGCTTATAGCTCAGCGACAGGCGAACAACTCTGGAGTAACGAGCAAATGTTGCGTCGTATGCTGAATGGCCCGCAGGTATTTGGTGATTACGTTGCTGTTGTTGATTTTGAAGGCTATATGCACGTAGTTAACCAAAGTGACGGTGAATTTGTTGCGCGTACCAGAGTTGATAGAAAGGGCGCACGTGCTCCGATGTTGACTGATGGTGAGATCCTGTACGTATACACCAATCGTGGGAAGCTGATTGCCTTTCAGGCAGAAAAGGATAAATAGTTTCCACGCTTTCCCGCTACAATAACCAGCCGCTTGAGTTTGCCTTAAATTAATAAGGTAAAATCTACAGCGGCTGGTTTTGTTTTTGGCGCATTGAATTTATGCGGCTATTCATGTCGCATTACCAAAATGATTTTTTTATCCAAATTGATATTTCTATGATAATCCCAGTAATAGCACTTGTTGGCCGTCCAAATGTGGGTAAATCCACTCTTTTTAACCGCCTTACTCAGTCGCGTGACGCACTTGTGGCTGACTATCCCGGCCTTACTCGTGATCGTAAATATGGCGAGGGTGTGCTGGAGAATCGCCGCTTTATCGTAATTGATACTGGTGGTATCAGCGGTGAGGAAGAGGGGATTGATAGCATGATGGCTGGCCAGTCGCTGCTGGCAGTTCAAGAAGCCGACATAGTGTTATTTATTGTGGATAGTCGTGCGGGTTTGAACCCTGCCGATGAGTTGATTGCCAAGCATTTGCGGGTCAATAACAAAAAGACCTATCTGGTTGCCAATAAAATTGATGGTATGGACCCGGATATCGCCTTAGCGCCTTTCTATGAATTGGGGCTTGGCGAGGTGCATCCAACAACCGCCAGCCATGGACGTGGTGTCAGGTCGCTCATGGAAGAAGTGCTCGCAGATATTCCCGAACTACCTGAGGACTATCAGGCTGATGAGGCTACCGGGATCAAAATTGCGATTGTTGGCCGGCCAAATGTTGGCAAGTCTACCCTTGTTAATCGTTTGCTGGGTGAAGAGCGAGTAGTTGTCTATGATGAGCCTGGCACCACACGCGATAGCACTTACATTAACTACACCCGATTTGATAAACCTTACACGCTGATTGATACCGCTGGTGTTCGCCGCCGTAAAAATATCGATTTAATGGTGGAAAAGTTTTCCATCGTTAAAACCATGCAGGCAATTGCTGATGCCAACGTTGTGGTATTGGTGATGGATGCCAGTGAAGGTGTTGTTGAGCAGGATCTGCATTTGATGGGCACAACCATCGAAGCAGGGCGGGCACTGGTTATCGCATTGAATAAATGGGATGGTCTTGATGACGCACACAAACAATATGTTAAGAGTGAAATAGAGCGGCGCCTGCGCTTTGTGGATTTTGCCACCATTCACTTTATTTCTGCCTTACATGGAACTGGAGTTGGCAATCTGTATAAATCGATTGAATTGGCTTATCAATCGGCGACGGATAAGTTCAGTACCAACTTCCTTACGCGCATCCTGCAAGATGCAGTGCGTGAACATCAGCCTCCGATGATTCAGGGGCGTCGTATCAAGTTACGCTATGCGCACCCGGGTGGTCACAATCCACCGATCATCGTCATTCACGGCAATCAAACTAATGATGTTCCCAGTCATTACACTAAATATCTTGAAAAGACTTTTCGTCGTGTGCTCGATTTGCACGGAACCCCGATAAAAATCGAATTCCGTAATAATGAAAACCCTTATTCTGAACGCAAAAGCAAGATGACCCAGCGACAGCTGGTTGATATGCGTCGTAAGGCAGAGCGTGATAAAAACCGGAATCGCCCCAAATAATAGATCATTGAGTTGCACCTCAATGGGGCGAAATGTTGTTAAACAAAACTTAATCAGCCAAGCTTTAGATGCTTTCGTCTCTATAGCTTGCGCTCTTTAGAGTGAAGGAGTAGTGTTACGCGCCTTATGGAACTACCCTTAATTCATATGTTTCAATAACAGCCCGAGCATAAGATGACACCCGCAAGCCGCAAGCTGCTTATCATCGATGACGACACCCTTGTCCGCCAGAGTATTGTGACCTATCTGACGGATAGCGGGTTCTGTGTGCACTCTGCAGCTGATGCTACTGCCGCGCTGGAATTACTTGCCTCTCCTGAAAATTTCCTCCCTGATCTCATTATTACCGATTTACGTATGCCTAATGGCGATGGTTTGCAATTGTTGCAGACGTTGCATGAGCGTTACGCATCGCTGCCTGTCATTGTCATTTCCGGGGCAGGTGTAATGAATGATGTCGTGACTGCGTTGCGCTTGGGCGCGCGCGACTATCTCATTAAGCCGGTTGTTGATTTGGAGGTATTGGTTCACTCCATCGGTAAAGTGCTCGATCGACAAGATCTTGAGGAAGAAAACCAGCGTTACCGTGCTCAGTTGGAAGGGGCGAATCGCGAGCTGAAAGAAAATTTGCGCATTCTTGAGCGCGACCAAATTGCTGGTCGACGAGTTCAGCGCCGCTTAATGCCCTCTGGCCTAACTACCGAAGAGGGATATACGGCGGCGCATACGATTGTCCCGTCATTATTTCTTAGTGGGGATTTTGTCGATTACGCCCATATCAAGAAGCGCTATCTCGCTTTTTACCTTGCTGACGTTTCCGGGCACGGTGCATCGTCCGCATTTGTGACTATCTGGCTCAAGCATCTCGTCAGCCGCATGGTGCGCGAGGAAGGATTGTTTGGCGATGAAAACTCCTTCGCACAAGGTGCTGACCTTATGCTGCGCCAGATTAATCGTGAATTGCATGAGACTCGATTAAGTCACCATTTGACGCTATTTGTGGGAGTAATTGATACGGTTACCCACCAGATGCATTTCGTGGTCGCAGGTCATCTGCCTATGCCGATCCTGCTGACTGCTGATGGTGCGGAATATTTAACCGGGCGTGGCAAACCGGTTGGTATTTTTAAAGAGATAGGCTGGGAGGTTTATGAGCGCCAATTGCCGGAGAAATTTGCATTGGTTTGTTTCTCTGATGGTGTTCTGGAGACCTTGCCCCAAACAGAGTTGCAGGAAAAAGAAGCGCATTTGTTACAACTAATCGCTTCAAGCAGTGGCGATTTAGATTCCGTCTGCAATACTTTAGTTATAAAAGAAGTTCGCGATAACCCGGATGACATTGCAGTCTTGTCCATATCCCGAGGTGTTTGTTGATGAAAGCCGGTCAAATATTGGTTGCTGACCACAATGGCGTTTACGTGATCAAAATGGTGGGCGATGTGCGCCTGACATTGTGCATTTCGTTCGACCAATTTATCGATGCCATGTTCAAGAGTGAAAACTTTACCTCGGTATTGTTTGATCTCTCGGATGCTGAAGCTATCGATAGTACTACCTTGGGTTTGATGGCAAAAATCTCCATCCTTGGGCAAGAGCGCTGTGGAATTATGCCGGTGGTATTGGCGAGCAATCCAAGTATCCAGCGCATTCTGCAAACAATGGGTTTCAGCGATATATTTACAATTGTCGATAAGTTGGATGCGCCAGTGCTGGGTGGCAAGCCCTTAAACTGCATCAATTGTGATGAAAAAGAAGTAAAAGAAAAGGTGATTGAAGCGCATAAAATTCTGATGGGATTAAACGCGAGTAATGCTGACACCTTCCGCAATTTGGTCAACATGTTGGAAAATTGCTAACCATTTATTCTGTTTTTTCTACTACAGACTGGCTTTGACCAAACTTTTCGCGCGGATAAATTCCGTGTGCGGCACGTAAATCAAATCTGCCACTTTACGAATAATGTAATCTTCGTATTTATTTAAATCGCCATCCGCATAAGCCATTTCCCACATTGCTTTCACCAAATTAAATTTCTCATCCTGGTTGCAATATTGATTTATCAATTGGGTAAATTGATGGAGCGATGTTGCGTGGTTTGTTTCATGTTTTGCCAGATTGACTAATTCATCTAGCTCTTCTGATGACAGCGTAAACTTGCGCTTGAGAATGGCGCTAATGTTTTGCAATTCTGCATCGGAAAATTGATGATCAGCCATCGCCACTTCTACAAGTAATGCAGCAACCGCCAATTGTTTTTGGTGGTCGGAAAGGGTAGGCGAAGCACCACCTGCAGGCTGCAGGTGGCGTTCGATAAAGCGCGAGAGTTTATTGAGCACGGGTTTTCAACAAATTCTCAAGGTTGATCTGGTCTTTCACAAAACCGCGAATGCCTTCGGCCAATTTTTCGGTTGCCATTGCATCCTGATTCAAACCAAAGCGGAAGCTTGCTTCAGTTTCAAGGCGTTTTGCGATTGCTTCACCGGTGTTGCTTGGGGAGAGTACGCGCTTCAATTCGCCTTTATCTTGATCCAGCTCTTGCAGCAATTGTGGGCTGATAGTCAAACGATCACAGCCAGCCAGGGCTTCGATTTCACCCAGGTTACGGAAGCTTGCGCCCATTACTACAGTTTTGTAGCCGTTTTGCTTGTAGTAGTTGTAAATGTGACGAACAGAAACTACGCCTGGATCTTCTTCTGCGGTGTATTCTTTTTTGTCAGTATTGGCTTTGTACCAATCCAGAATGCGGCCAACGAATGGTGAAATCAAAAATACACCCGCATCAGCACAAGCAGCTGCTTGGTTGAAGCCGAACAGCAAGGTCAGGTTACAGTTAATGCCTTCTTTTTCCAAAACTTCTGCTGCGCGAATACCTTCCCAGGTAGATGCAAGTTTGATCAGTACGCGCGACTTATCAACGCCGCCTTTTTCATACAGACTGATTAATTCGTGAGCCTTGGCGATAGATGCTTTGGTATCAAAAGACAAGCGAGCATCAACTTCGGTAGAAATACGGCCTGGAACGATTTTCAAAATTTCCAAACCTATGCCTACTGCCAAATGATCACACGCAGCACTCAGTTGTTGAGCGCTGTTGGTAATGCCTTTACTGGCATTAATAGATGCGGTGAGCAGATCCTGGTATTGCGGCATTTGCGCGGCTTTATATACCAGCGATGGGTTAGTAGTGGCATCCAGCGGTTTATACAGGCGGATGGCCTCGATATCGCCGGTATCGGCGACTACATCGGTAAATTGCTTCAGTTGTTCAAGTTTACTAGTCACAGTGCTAATCCTATTCTCTGAAAGTACAAGTGGTTGATCTTCGTTTTATTGCCGTCAGATATATTATAGTCTCAATGACTTTATGTGGAAAGCAGTCATTTTTTATAAGCTGATAATCCAATAGTGTTGAAGGCCTTAAGCAGTCCCGGCTCCAACCGAATGTGCTAATGGTAACTCATTTAAGGTTGCAAGGGCGCGTTCAAGTACTTCAATTCCTGCATCCGGTTTATGTGCTTGCTCACTGATAATCCGACGAAATTGGCGCGCGCCGGGAAGTCCTTGATATAGGCCTAAAATATGGCGTGTTAAATGATTAAGTCGTGCACCTTTGGACAACTCTTTCTCGCAATAAATCATAAATTTTTGCATGACTTCATCGCGGCTCACGATTGGCTTATCAATACCGTAGATAAGTTGATCGACTTGGGCCAAAAGGTAAGGGTTGCTGTAGGCTTCGCGTCCGATCATTACGCCATCGACATGTTGCAAAAGATTTTTGCTTTGCTCCAGCGTGGTAATGCCGCCATTGATGAGGATATTCAAGTGCGGGAAGTCCTGCTTCAACTGGTACACCTTATCGTACTGCAGGGGCGGCACCTCACGATTTTCCTTCGGACTAAGGCCTTTAAGCCAAGCTTTGCGCGCGTGCACAATAAACGTATTGCAGCCGGTTTCAGCAATTGTTTGGACAAACTTCACCAAGCCTTCGTAATCCTCCATATCGTCAATCCCGATACGGTGCTTGACTGTGACAGGGATTTTTACCGCCTTTTGCATCGTAGCAATACAGTCTGCAACCAGCTCTGGTTCGGCCATCAAGCAGGCCCCAATCATGCCATTTTGCACGCGGTCACTTGGGCAGCCGCAATTCAAGTTGACCTCATCGTAGCCCCAATCTTCCGCGATGCGTGCGCATTCAGCCAGCGCGACAGGGTCGCTGCCGCCTAATTGCAGTGCTAATGGGTGCTCGCAGGCGTTGTAATCCAGAAAGCGGGATTTATCGCCATGCAGCAGCGCTCCTGTTGTAACCATCTCGCTATAAAGCACGGCTTTTTGTGTCAGTAATCGCCAAAAGGTGCGGCAATCAGACGTCGACCACTCCATCATCGGGGCAAGCGTGAAACGGCGATCAAGAGGTTGGATAGAAGTCATTGCGTTGTGGAATTCTGTTGCGAGGGGAAATAAAAGTGCGGTCTTGGCCGACAGGTGTTTTATGATAACGATATTTACCCTTCGCTGCACGGTAAAGTGCGAGCTATCGAATAGGACGAGCTACCTATGTCTCTTACCCATATAGATTCCCAAGGGCACGCCAGCATGGTGGATGTGTCGGAAAAACCCGCCAGCGTGCGTGAAGCCCGCGCATTTGCACGAGTGCTAATGAAGCCGGGAACGCTGGAGCAAATTAAAGCGAATAGCTTGAAAAAAGGTGATGTTCTGGCCGTTGCGCGAATTGCAGGTATTCAGGCAGCAAAGAAGTGCGCCGATTTAATCCCGCTTTGTCATCCACTGGCGCTCAGTAAAGTTGCGGTGGATTTTGTAATTGATGACCAGCAATCTGCAGTCGAAGTTACCAGCTATTGCAAGCTCACTGGCCAGACCGGTGTGGAGATGGAAGCGCTTACAGCAGCGAGCATTGCGGCGTTAACTATTTACGACATGTGTAAAGCGGTCGATATGGAAATGGTGATTGAGCAGGTGTGTCTGCTGGAAAAATTGGGTGGGCGCCGAGGCCATTATGTGCGCGAGGAGAGTAATCAATGATTAAGGTTTTATTCCTCGCTCAGCTGCGTGAGCAATTGGGCGTTGCCGAGGTACAGGTTCCTGCGAGCCATATCAGAGATGTTGCTGAACTCAAAGAATATCTGTTGGGTAAAAATCCGCAATGGGAGCAATTTTTTGCCGGTAAGTTGTTGGTTGCAATCAATCACGAATATGCAAAATCAGATGCGTCGGTAAAATCGGGTGATGAAGTGGCTTTCTTCCCACCGGTTACCGGAGGTTGATATGTCTTTTTCTATTGCGATACAAACACAAGATTTTGATGTGGGCAGTGAGTACGGTGCTCTAATTTCCGATGATACTGCAGCAGGTGCGGTGGTCTTTTTTGTGGGGCGAGTGCGCGATACCAATTACGCGCGCGATGTAAAAAGTTTATCGCTCGAACACTATCCTGGTATGACTGAAAAAATTTTGCAGCAAATTCTGGATGAAGCAAGGGCTCGCTGGGAATTAATTGCTGCCCGCATTGTGCATCGTGTTGGCGAATTGCATGTGAGTGATCAAATTGTATTTGTGGGTGTGACGAGTATGCATCGCGAGCATGCTTTCCAAGCCGCCGAATTCCTAATGGATTTCTTAAAAACGCAGGCGCCTTTTTGGAAAAAGGAATTAACCGGGCAGGGGGCTTTGTGGATAGAAGAGAATTCCAAAGATGTAACAGCGAGCTTGCGTTGGAAAAATGAGTAATAACAGGTAATAAAAAAATGGGCGCAATAGCGCCCATTTTTTTGACCTGCAGAATCAGGAATTACAAATGGCCTGGTTCTGAAGTTGGTGCAGTTTTGTAAATACCTGCAAACTTAAGACCGAAATACATGATGTACAGATAGCAAGCTGCAGGCAGCAGGAAGGACAATTGCAGGCCAAGGGTATCAGCCAAGGCGCCTTGCAGTAATGGTACTAACGCACCACCAACGATCGCCATACACAAAATGCCTGACCCTTGACCGGTAAATTTACCAAGGTTGTGCAGTGCCATACTGAAGATGGTTGGGAACATAATCGAGTTAAACAAACCAACTGCGATAATCGCCCACATCGCCAATTTACCTTCGGTGAATACGGCCGTTAAGATAAGCAATACTGAGCAGATACAGTTAAACGCAAGTGTTTTGCCCGGGCTGACATAGCGCATTACTGCGAAGCCGATAAAGCGGCCAACCATCGCACCACCCCAGTAGTAACTCACCAAGTGAGCAGCGTCAGCTTCTTTCAAGCCCGCGATGTGTGCTTCGCCGAAGAAGTTAATTAAGAAGCTACCAATGGCTACTTCTGCGCCCACATATAAAAAGATACCGATAGCACCTAATACTAAGTGCTTGTGTGAAAGCGCAGACTCTTTGCTTGATGAAACATCACCAGTAACACCTGGCTCATCGTTGTGTTGGATTTTTGGCAATTTAGCGAAGGCAAAAAATAATGCCAAGCCAACTAACGCTGCCGCGAGGGCAAGGTATGGGCCTTGAACGGCAGCGGCTTCTTTCGCGCGGTATTCTGCAAGTTCAGTTGCTGGCAATAAGGCTAATTGGTCTGCAGTTAATACTGCGCCGCCCAAAATTAAAATGCCGCCTAACCATGGGGCAATTGTTGTCCCCAGAGAGTTAAATGCTTGGGTCAGCGTTAAACGGCTTGATGCAGTTCTGGCTGGGCCAAGTACGGTTACGTAGGGGTTAGCCGCAACTTGTAAAATGGTGATGCCTGATGCAAGGATAAACAGAGCGAGAAGGAAAACTGCATATCCGCTAGTAGCCGCTGGATAAAACAATGCGCATCCCGACGCGGCGATCAGCAAGCCTGCTACAGCACCGTTTTGGTAGCCCAGCTTTTTGATCAGAGCGCCAGCTGGCAAGGAGATAACAAAGTAGGCGCCGAAGAAGCAAAATTGCACCAGCATTGCCTGGGTATAGCTCAGTGTATAAACACTTTTAAGATGAGGAATCAAAACATCGTTCATTGATGTTAATAATCCCCACATGAAAAACAGGATGGTGATGATGATCAGGGGCACAGTGTTGTTGCCTGTGTCCACCGAACCGTGTTGTGTTGATGAGCCTTGCGGAATGCTGGCCATGGTTCTACCTCGTTGTTATAAAAATGGTCTGTCGTTGTCGTGGTCTAAAATTGACGATTGCCGATTGAAAGCGTGCGCCAAGCGCGCGGTACTATAATCCAAGCTCATAAGGCTGTCACATTGTTTGTTCCCGGTTTACAATCACTTGCGTCACATTTGTCTTATTGTCATTGTGACTTAATTTGTGTTGCCAATAATCCGTTGGCTGTCGATAAAACCGGCCTGTAATAACAAGAGCGATAAAAATCTATCCGAGGTAAGTACTGTGGCAAAAGCAACCATCGATGATGTCGCCGCGTTGGCGGGCGTGTCCATGAAAACTGTGTCGCGTGTTGTGAATAATGAGCCCAATGTGCGTCCGGCAACTCGTGAGAAAGTGGAGGCGGCAATCAGTGCATTGGATTATCGCCCAAACCAATCAGCGCGCAGTTTGGCTGGTAATTGCTCCTATCTTCTCGGTCTGATTTACGGTCATCCCAGTGCGCATTACGTATTGGATATCCAGGAAGGTGTGTTGGAAATATGTCGCCCACAGCGCTATGAATTACTTGTGCATCCTGCCATTCATCGCGATCCTAATTTGATCAGTGAAGTCACGGATTTGATTCTGGAAAAGCGCGTGGATGGTGTAATGCTGACGCCGCCGTTATCCGACAATATGAATGTTATTAATCTGCTAAAAAAAATGAACATTCCATTTGTACGCGTGGCGCCGACAGAAAATAAATCGCTCTCTCCTTATGTAGAAACCAACGATGAAGAGGCGTCATACGATATGACTTGTCAGCTCATCGCATTGGGGCATACACGCATTGGTTTTATTTGTGGTCATCCGGATCATCGCGCTATGTCGCTGCGCTTTGAAGGCTACAAAGCTGCATTGGTGGAAAACGATTTGCCATTGCTGAAAAATTTGGTAGAGCAGGGCGATAACTCGTTTGAATCTGGTGAAACCTGCGGGAAAAAATTATTGGCCGATGCGCAGCGACCAACGGCAATTTTTGCTGCTAACGATGATATGGCCGCAGGTGTGATGATGGTTGCGCATCAATTGGGTATTAAGATTCCCGGACAATTATCGGTGGCTGGTTTTGACGATACTCCAGTTGCACATCAAATTTGGCCTGCACTCACAACAATTCGCCAGCCTATTCGGCAGATGGCAAAAAAGGCTACTGATTTATTGCTTAAACAATTAAAGGGGCGTGAAATTCAATTGCCCGCAAGTATGTTGAGCTCCAGCATTATTACGCGCGAATCGACGGGAGCGTTAGTTAAGCCAAAAGACAAATGACAATTTATTTTTGCTCCATAAAAAATGCACCCTAAGGTGCATTTTTTATGGAGAACCAATCAATTTTATTTGGCAGTTAATTCAGGGGTGTGGTGAATTAACCAAGCGGCAGAGCCTACCAGCGCAGCTTTATCGTTCACAATTAAACGAATAGAAATATCGCTGACATAACTGTCCATTGGGCCTTTGTTTTTGTATCGCTCAAGGAAGTGCGATTCAGGTAAAAGTCCGACCAGTTTCGGGGTGATTCCGCCACCAATAACGACACCGCCGCGAGCGCCGGTTGATAATGCTTTATCGCCAGCAACTTCTCCCAAAACATCACAAAATGTTAATACTGCTTCGCGACAGAGTGGGTCGTCATTGGCAAGGCCTTTAGCGCTGACATCTGCAGGGGTGTAAGGTTTTGCTTCCACTCCGGAGTTGTGTGCAAGGGCGCGATACAGGGTTACCAGTCCACCACCGGAGAGAATGTTTTCTACAGATACGTGGTTTTGCTCTCTCAGTAAAAACGATTTGATCGCCAGCTCTTTTTCGTTGGTTGGCGCAAAGCTCGCGTGCCCACCTTCGGTAGGAATGATTTCCCACTTGTTGTCATCGGGAACCAGTATCGCCATACCAAAACCAGTGCCGGGGCCCATCACTACAATTGGAGCTTCCAAGTTGGCTTTGTGTGAGTCGTACAGGGTAACCAGCTCATTTTCTTGTAAAAATGGAACAGCATAAGCGAGAGAGGCGAAGTCGTTGATCACGTGCAGGGTTTTCATGCCCAGCTGATCGCGCAGTCCATTGATAGAGAATTTCCAGTTCAAATTGGTCATTGATGCCTGACCATTTTCGATAGGGCCCGCAATTGCAAGGCAAGCATACGCAGGCACATCGATACCGAATTGTGCGCAGCAGGCTTTGATCATGGTGGCCATATCTGCGTGATCAGCACATTTGAGGGTGATTTGGCGTTCAGCGGTGTAATTGATTTGGCCATTTTTGCGGGCATTTTCCGCATCGAACTCGACCAAACCGAAACGGCCATTGGTGCCGCCGATATCTGCAACCAGTAACAGGCTCATGTGACTCCTCATCTTCTTTTATTCAGAAGATCAAATAGTTATAGGGGGAATGTGTTGGAATAGTGGTTAGGCGCGGGAGGATAACATTAATCTGAATAAGCGGAAATTTACTTTTCATCAAGATTAATCAATTGTCGCTTATTGGCTTTTGTCGCAGATGCACAATCTGTTATAGCGATTTCTTCACATATTTTGCCGATAAATCAGATTGTTAATGCACATTGGTGTGTCAGCTAAAGTATTATTGACAGCGCTGTCAGTAAGTAGTAGTTTGCGCCAGCCAGAAGAAATTGCGGTATAACGGTTACTCGCAATTAAACACAGGAAACCTTGTCATATAGAGGCCCAATAGGCTCTCCGCACGAATTGCCTCAATTGATTTGCAATGAGGCTTAATATCAGGGACCTTCTGATCTTTTACCCGGACGGCTGCTACTGTTAAGTGCCCAGGTTTTGCCTGGATGACTGGTAGCGAGCTTTCAGAATACTTATTCGTTTTTCCATACTTAGCCAGATAATCACGGGAGGTTATAGACGTGCAGTGGCCCAGCATCACCAGCAAGGTGAAAAAAGATCCAGCGCTTGAAGCAAAAATTGATGAATTGCTTGCGCAGTTAAGCCTTGAGGAAAAGATAGGGCAGATGATCCAGCCTGAAATTCGTCATCTGACGCCTCAGGATGTTAAGGATTATCACATTGGCTCGGTATTAAATGGCGGCGGCTCAGTTCCGAATGGCAATCGCTATTCGAAGGCGGCTGACTGGCTGGCAATCGCCGATGCTTATTATCAGGCATCGATGGATACCAGCGATGGAAAAATCGCTATTCCGATTATGTGGGGCACAGACGCCGTCCACGGTGTTGGCAATATCGTTGGCGCAACATTATTTCCACACAATATTGCATTAGGTGCAGCGCGCAATGCGGAGCTGATTAAAGAAATTGGTCGCATCACCGCAACTGAAATTGCAGTAACCGGTTTGGATTGGGATTTCTCGCCCACTGTCGCTGTTGCACGGGATGATCGCTGGGGTAGAACCTACGAATCCTATTCCGAGCATCCGGAATTAGTGCGCGAATACGCGGGCATGATGGTGGAAGGTTTGCAGGGCGATGCACAAAGCGCTGAATTTTTATCGAAGTATCGCGTTATCTCGACTGCAAAACATTTTATTGCCGATGGTGGCACTCACAATGGTATCGATCGCGGTAATTGCCTCGACGATGAAGAGACTTTATATCGTGTCCATGCCGCAGGTTATTACAGTGCGATTGAGGCCGGTGTACAAAGTGTAATGGCGTCTTTCAACAGTTGGCATGGCGAGCATATGCACGGACATCGCTATTTGCTTACTGATGTTTTGAAAGATCAAATGGGCTTTGATGGTCTGGTTGTCGGCGATTGGAATGGTCACGGATTTGTTGCGGGCGCCACTGTATTAAATTGTCCGCAGGCAATTAATGCCGGTCTGGATATTTTTATGGTGCCAGATCCGGAGTGGAAAACATTATTCCACAACACGCTAGAGCAAACTCGTACGGGTATTATTCCGTTAGCGCGTGTAGATGACGCTGTTCGCAGAATTCTGCGCGTTAAATTGCGTGCAAATTTATGGGAAAAAGGTTTGCCTTCATCTCGTCCCCTCGCTGGCAAAGATGAGTTGCTTGGTGCAATTGAACACCGTGCAATTGCTCGACAAGCGGTGCGTGAATCTATCGTTTTGTTAAAAAACAAAAATAATCTTTTGCCGTTGTCAGCTAAAGCAAATGTGCTCGTTGCTGGCGATGGCGCCGACAATATCAGCAAGCAAACCGGTGGCTGGTCAGTGAATTGGCAGGGCACGGGTAATACCATGGCTGACTTTCCCGGTGCCACTACCTTGTGGGTGGGCATCCAACAAGCTGTTACTCAGGCTGGTGGTAAAGCGACCTTGAGTGTGGATGGTTCTTACAGCGAAAAACCGGATGTAGCGATTGTTATTTTTGGTGAAGATCCTTATGCAGAAATGCAGGGTGATATCCAGCATCAATTGCTTAAAGCCGGTGACACCAGCGATCTCGATTTGCTGAAAAAATTAAAGGCTGAGGATATTCCGGTTGTTGCACTGTTTATCACTGGTCGTCCTATGTGGATTAACCGTGAACTGAATTCTTCCGATGCATTTGCAGTCATTTGGCAGCCGGGAACGGAGGGTGCTGGTGTTGCTGATGTGATTTTCAAAACGGCTGCAGATCAAGTTAATTATCCCGTCAAAGGGCGCCTGGCGTTCTCCTGGCCGAAAACTCCGGATCAGGGCACATTGAATGTTGGCGATGAAAATTACGATCCGCTCTTTGCCTATGATTTTGGTTTGAACTACGGCGATACCGATGCTTTGGGTGATGATCTTTCAGAGGAAGGTATTACCTTTGAAGCCAGTTCGCAGGTGCTGGAGTTATTTAATCGCCGTCCGTTGGGTGCATACGGCATTATTCTCGAAGGGAAGAATAATGACCGCACCAACCTTAACGGCAATATCGCCAGTGTCTCAACGCTCACCGTTAGCTGCGTTGATCGTGATGTGCAGGAAGATGCGCGCCGCGCTGTGTGGAATGGTGAGGGTGAAGGTCTGGTGGGGATATCCACGCTCAATCGTCAGGTGCTGAGCGATTATTATGAGTCCGACTCTTCATTGGTATTTGATATTAAAGTCGATGTTGCGCCTGTGGATAAAGCTTGGGTGCGTATCGGTTGTGGTCCGTCCTGTTATTCGCAGGTGGATATTACCCGTGAGCTGACCAGTATTGCCGGTGCGGGATGGAAAACCCTCAGTGTAGATTTGAAATGTTACCCGGATGCAGGTACGGACTTTGGCCTGAAAAGAACGCCGCAGGAACTGTTTGCGTTAATTCTGGAGCCTTTTTCATTGGTGGCGAATAACAGGCTGGACGTCACTTTTGCACAGGTCAAGATAGAAAAGGGGCTGGCGCAAGGGGTGAGTGTTCGCCTTAGCTAACGCTGATCTTTCTCTAACACGAAAAGCCGCACAAGCAATTGTGCGGCTTTTTTGTGCGCGTCATTTTCGAGAATGATTTTCATCTTTACGAGTTTTGCTTCTAATGTGTGCGTCATCAAAAAAAGCGGTGCATTTTTGTGTTCTTTTTATGTGCATTAAATTTATTTATTTTGAATTTAAATGGCGCGCTAAATTTTTGGTTTCACCACAAAGGCGCATTCTAAAAAATGCGCATTTTTTAACGGTTGTTTTTGGCGAAATTATATCCCCTTGATTAATAATGAAATATTCCCTCCTTGTTCTCTTAAAAAACCAATTGGCATAAGCATTGCTCTCCTGAATTTCAGCCACTTCCGTGTTGTGCCCATAAAAATTGCATGAGCTTTTTAGTGCATGGAAAAAATAAATTTTAAAAATTTATTGGAGCGGCGCTAATGACCTACACACATTTTTTAAAACTTTGGGGAAGCTTCTATGAAAAAAAATACCATTCATCTTTTTATTGCTGCTGTCAGTTCACTGCTTTGTGCTACGCCCAGCGTATCAGCAAAAACGTTTACCGAATCTATTCAGCAGGGCAGTGTGATTAAGGTAAATTTCCGCACGCGCTATGAAGATGTTAGCGAAGATATTATCGACGCAACTGGTAAGAAAATTGGAGAAAAAGAAGCAGATGCCTGGACAACGAGATCGCGATTGTCTTATCAGTCAGGTGCATGGAATGGTTTCGGATTTACTGCGGAAATGGATAATGTCAGCGAGATGACCAATGATGTTGACTACCGTACCGCGGCGAATGATCCCAAAAATATTAACAGTGCTGTCATTGCAGATCCTACAGGAACAGAAATAAACCAAGGATTTATTTCATACACAACATTCAATAATCAAATTAAATATGGTCGTCAGCGGCTGATACTCGATAACTCACGCTTTATTGGCAATGTGGGCTGGCGACAAAACGAACAAACTTATGATGGTGTTTCGTTTACCAACAAGGCGATTCGCTACACCAACTTTACCTACGCTTACATCAAAAATGTAAACCGCATTTTTGGTGAAGATAATGCAGCGTTGGGCGATTTAAATATGAATAGCCATGTCCTGAATGCAAGTTACACCGGCTTTGATGCGGGTAAATTGATTGGCTATTCTTATCTGCTGGATGTGGAAAATCCTATCGCGCAATTTGGTCTTTCCAGTGATACCTACGGTGTGCGTTGGCAAGGTGTTGTGGGCGAAGCTTTTGTTTATAACCTTGAATATGCTACGCAGAAAGATGCAGGTTTAAATGCAGCCTACGATGCAGATTATCTGCTGGCAGAGGGAACTTATACTATTTCTCGCTTTGCTATTGGTTTAGGTTATGAAGTCTTGGGTTCGGATCATGGCGCTTACGGTTTCGCTACGCCACTTGCAACATTGCATGCATTTAATGGTTGGGCAGATAAGTTTTTAACTACACCTAAGGACGGATTGGAAGATAAATATCTGAATCTGGGTGTGACATTTGCGGGTGCGCAGGCATTAGTGAGTTATCACAAATACGATGCTGATTTTGGTGGGGCTGACTACGGTGATGAAATTAACTTGAGTCTCAGTAAAAAAACCGGAGCGGTAGTCTGGACTGCAAAATATGCCCAATACGCGATGGGTGATGCAGCAACTAAAGTAACCGATACCGATAAATTTTGGGTAATGGCAGATTGGAATTTTTAATCAAAACGTAAATCGGAAAAAGATGTTTGGTGTTTTTTGTTAACCCTCGCCAATTGGCGAGGGTTTTCTTTTTTATGGTTAAAGGTTATGCAATCGGCGACTATGGATTGGCTGTTTTATTTTCCGCCCCTTCATTTTTTATTGTGTCAGGAGTTGATGGCAAAATTGAATCCGGTGCGTACCAAAGTGCATGACGACTCAGTTGCGTCCAGCTCCAGCGAATCCACTGCGTTAACGCTGATGCAAGCCAGAGCGACCAGAGCAGCATTG
This sequence comes from Cellvibrio sp., assembly GCF_039207905.1. GTDB lineage: Bacteria > Pseudomonadota > Gammaproteobacteria > Pseudomonadales > Cellvibrionaceae > Cellvibrio. The sequence continues at coordinate 7,557 of NZ_JBCECX010000005.1, read as the reverse complement.
CCAATTTATAGCTCCACAACGGTAGCGAAATAATCCAGGCTTGCGGAAACTCGTTTGCGCTTTGGTCTTGATACCAACGTAAATGATGAGCATTCGAACCGTTGCCGATGATGTGCATATCGGGGTTGGACAATAAGCTGTAAGGAATACTGCCCAGTATGAATAGCAAGGTGATTAACGATAAAGAGAAGAGACCAAATTGCATCCATTTAAACATTGTTCGCGACGATATTTGCTCCAGTGTTCCGCGTCTATTAAGAATGATTAACCAAGCAGCAACAAGCACTAATACATAAAGATTTACTGTTGCAACGCCAAGGCTCAAGAGTACCCATTGGTGGGTTTTAAGCGGTGTTAGCTGGCTGCGCCCGAGTACAGCTGCAAGTAGTAAAATAATTACCAGCATTCCCCACAATAATACCGCAGGTCCCATACTCGGGCCGCCTACAAGTAGTGTCCAGCGATCGCTGGGTAAATCGATATTAATGCTTTGGTTGCTACTGTGGTTGCCAAGTTGGATCAGCGGGCTGTTGGTTTTAAGGCCGATACCTTCATCGCCTTGCCAGCCAATTTCCAGTTCTTGTTCGCCGGGGCGCAATGGAATTTTTATTTTTCCATTCACAGCTTGAAGCGCAACCTCTTCGTCATTAATAGTCATGCCCACAAGGCGAGCGCCTTGAGGTAAGTTGAAATCATAATAGCCCGCTTGATTGGTGCGCACCGAGAGTGAAAGTGTTGAATTGCTGGCGCGATCACCAAGGTCGTATTCCAGTTTTGCTTCATCAATACTAACGGCATTGCCTTTGGTTGCCTCTGGTCGGCTTACTGCAATACTGATGCTTTCATCGGGCCAGGGTTGCCATACCGGTAAGTTATTATTGGCGTCTGCATGAATTGCTGGAATTCCTGTTACCTGAGTGTTCCAAATGGGCGAACTATCCAAAACCCATACTTCAACCCACGCCGGATTCACCGGTGCTTTTAAGGTTAAAGGTGACTCAGCTTTTAGTGTGGACTGCCAGATTATTTGTTGCTGATTTGCATTTAATTGCACACTGATTTTGCCTTTGCTTGCTTCATCTCCGCCAATGGAAACATCGCCGCCGATGGGCGACTCTCCGGCAAGTAAAGGTATCTCCAGATTGATAATTCCTTCGGCTGGTGCGACACGTTCTACCCGTGTCTCTACTCGCCATTCAAGGCCTAATTGCAATTGGCGAGTGACGGTAACGAATGGTGTGATAGGGTCCGGGCGCAGATGTTCTACTGTGTCCTGATTCGCGCTACTTTCACTGCGTTGTAATTGCAATGAACTGCTAGCTTGGTTTGCGGTAGGAGCACCATTTAATTGCCAATCTTGTAATTGACTAGTGAGATTATGCAGCGCCAGTGGGAAAGTGAGATTGATATTGTCCCGACCTGTTACAACAGCTTGTAGGCTGATAGCATTGCGTCCCTTGCGCAAATTAACGAGTAATTGGCCGCTAACTGATTGGGTAAGCGATGCCGATTTGTTGTTAACCAACACTTGATTTGGCCACCATTGTTGTCGCTGCGCAGGAAGCGGCAGGGCAATCAAGTCGGCACTGTGAATGATCATATCGAGAGCAAGTTTATCGCCCTCCATTTTTAACTGAACCGATTCGATGCTCGCGCAATCTGGCAAGCACTCGCTTGGTTTAGTCAGTCGTGCTTCCAATTCTTTCAACAAACTATTGGATACGAGAACACCAGCTTGAGCAGGGTCGCTTAGGGTTAGGCCTCCCGCAATTATCAACACCGCCGGCAATATAATTTGTTTACCAAATTTCAACGATGGAATTTTGTGTCCCGCTTGCTGCAAAAATAAACGCAGTAACAAAGCACCTAGCAGCAACGGCAATATCACCGACAAAATATTACCCAAGCGATTAAATGCGGGTGACACAAGATAAAGCTTGGTAATTTCATCCGGCTTTACCGGGCCGCTCCAACTTAAATAAATATTGTTCCAATTCCAGTCGGGAATGCCAGGGCCTGCTTGCACCTGCTGGCCTACATCATATTCTTGCGAAACTTGTTGTACTTGCTGCTTAGTGTAGGAGGTGCGCGCTCCGGTGACGATGACTTCTTCTGCCATATCGACTGATGGACTTGCGGCTGGTTCGCTCATTTTATTGTTGGATGAAAATGCAAATAACTCCCATGAATCTTCGAAATAGTTTTCGGCGATATTGCGCTCGGAAAATTCCAGTTGCGGATAAAACACTTGACGCGCTTGTTGTACGCTGAAGGTAAGCAAGAGTAGTGCGAGCACAATAAAACTGAGATAGGTGTAGCGCGACAAATAAGTTTTGAAGCGGCCTGTTACGAATGGAAGTAATGCCAAAATTACCGCGATATTTAACCAAATAAATACCGGGGCACCGGAGCGGTGGAATGTCAGCAGTAGCGTTAGCAACGCAATTCCGCCCCACAGTGGACTAGCGAGGCGGGCGAGGGCGACGCTGATAAACAGCACCAGAAAAATATCCCACAAGCTCCATTGTGAAACCCAGCTGCCGGATTCATAACTTGCTCCACTTGCTGTCAATAATGACCAGCCGGGCGGTAGGTGAAGGTGGGTGGCGACCTCTGCAAAATCTGTTGACCAGCCAGTGACGGGAATACTGGTGTCACGAGTGAGTCGACTGATGGTTTTCAATTCTATTTCGCGATTGCGAATTTCTATTCCACTATTTTTACTGCCTGCAAGTTGAGTCACCAGTTGCGGTGTGCCATCCAGTTCTGCACTTTGCAAATCATAAGGAGGTAATGTTTCCAGGCGCCAACCTTGTTGTAAACGTCCGGAAATTTCGTCGCGCAGGGTAAAACCTTGTCCGTTAAAATCGAGCCAAATTTCTTTTTCCAGTTTTAATAGATTGCTGCTTTCTCCTGTTCCACGTTGCAGCTCCTCCAACTTCAATGATGTGTCTGGTGTGACAAGATATGCAGGCAGCTCACGCCATTCGCCGGGGAGTTGGGTTTGGCTTGGATCTATGCTGGGCACGCCGGATATTTGCAAGCTGCGCAGAGCTGGCTGAGGTGTGAACACCCAGATTTCCTGTTGTGGCCATAAATCGCTGGTTGCTTTATAGCTCAAGGTTGTCTCTGGCTGGGTTGATTGCATCTGGAGTTCAATTTCCCAGCTCCCGGGTCTCACTCGGATGCGCATATTCCCATCCTTCTCAAGGCGTGCGGGCAGTGGGCTATTGAATGACACTGGTGTGAAGTTATTGAGTAGCAGCTGGCCCAGTTGCAGCTCTCGTTCTTTACCGCTTACATCCAGTTGTACGCGGGTGGTGATGCGAAGCGGAACTCCATCAATGACCTGACGAAATACCCGTAGCTGTAAATTATCCTGCTGCTGTGTTTCGGCCGTATTTTGTATCGATGCCAGCCATAGCTCGCTACTGCTTTCAAGTGATGGATTGGCAACTGTAACGCCGTTGAGTTGCAGCTTGATCAAGCCGGACGCGGGCGGAATGGCGAGCGTACGCGGAATACTGCTCCAGGGGATATCGCCTTGTAATTCATAATTTCCGGCGCGAAGAAAAATCTCCGGAACACCTGCGCGTTCGCGAACGATCAGATTGTTGTCATTGAGTTGATTGCGCGTATCGCGGATATTCTCCGGCCAGAAACCAGTGCTACCGGGCAGTCTTACCCAGTTATCGCTGAAGGTTTCAATTTGTTGGGTAAATTTCGCGCCCTTGGTGGTTGCCTCAATTCGCAACTCACTTGGCCACACGCAGGTGCGTTGTGCATCGTTATATAAAAAGGGGCAGCCTAGATCAGGGTGTTTTTCCAGTACCCAACCCTGCCAATCTTGCAAGGCAGTAGGTATCTCGGCAGCGTGCGAGTTGCAGCATACCAGCAGGCTAAGGCAGGCAAAGATGCGAATTAATTTGCGATGCATAACAACTCCCTATGGAAAATTTTTGATAATTATTGGTAAATCAATTGCCTGCTATTACGAAATGGCAACGATGTGAGGATGAGTATAAAGCTAATTTCTGAATCTACGCTTTAACACTTGTCTGAAATTGTTATTTTGAGGGCTGGGGTTTTAGGCAGGAGCAGGCGAGGGGAGTGAATTAAATCGGAAAAATAAAAAAGGCCGCAATTGCGGCCTTTTTTAACGCTAAGCTCAATTACTTTTTAAGATTTACTTTTTAGGGTAGTCACGCTTCGGGCTACCAGTATATTGTTGGCGTGGGCGGCCAATTTTATACGGACCACTTACCATTTCATTCCAGTGAGAGTACCAACCTACTGCGCGACCCAAGGCAAAAATCACGGTGAACATTTCGGTTGGGATACCGATGGCTTTCATGATGATGCCGGAGTAGAAGTCTACGTTCGGATAGAGTTTTTTGGAGATGAAGTAAGGATCTTCCAGTGCGATTTGTTCCAGGCGTTTTGCAATTGCCAGCAGTGGATCGTTTTCCAATCCCAGCTCAGCCAGAACTTCGTCACAGGTTTGCTTCATTACTTTGGCGCGTGGGTCAAAGTTTTTATATACGCGGTGACCAAAGCCCATCAGGCGGAAGCCAGAGGTTTTGTCTTTTGCGCGCGCAACACAAGCTTCGATATTTTCTACAGTGCCGATTTCTTCCAGCATTTCCAAAACGGCTTCGTTTGCGCCACCGTGGGCAGGGCCCCACAGAGTTGAAATACCAGCAGCAATAGCAGCGAATGGATTGGTGCCTGAAGAGCCTGACAAACGAACAGTTGATGTTGATGCGTTTTGTTCGTGGTCGGCATGCAATACAAAAATGCGATCCATGGCTTTGGCAATGGTTTTGCTCACGTTAGGTGCTTTGCCTGCTGTGCCAAAAGTCATGTTTAAATAGTTTTCAGCGTAGCTGAGGCTGTCATCCGGTGCGATGAACTCTTCGCCTTTGCGGTGTTTGTACACCATCGCTGAGAGTGTTGGCATTTGAGCGATCAAGCGATAAGCAGTTAGTTTGCGGCTAGCTTCATCGGTGATATTGATTTCATCATTATAAACAGCAGCCAGTGCTGCAACAGCGCTGCACAAGATCGCCATTGGGTGCGATTCGCGCTTGAAGCTTTTAATGATGTTGGCAATAGAGTCATCTACAGCAGAATGCTTTTTGATCTCAGCGGTAAATTCTTCTTTTTGGGCTGGGGTTGGCAATTCGCCGTTGAGCAGGAGGTAACAGGTTTCGAGATAATCAGAGGAGACAGCGAGTTGTTCTATCGGATAACCGCGGTGGAGGAGGACACCTTCATCACCGTCAATAAAAGTAATACTGGATTCGCATGAGGCGGTGGACATAAAGCCCGGGTCAAACGTGAAAAAGCCATTCTTGGTAATGCTGGTGACGTCAATAACGTCGGGTCCGATAGTGCTGGCGTAGATAGGTAAGTCAATCGTCGTATCAATGCCATCAATCGTGAGATGTGCTTTCTTGTCAGTCATTACTGACTCCTGTGCTTACTGATTAAGACTAAAGGCTCGAGAGAAGCATGTTTCGCTTTACTCAACTGATAAAAACTGTAGTTAGCTATGCTTTCTACAAATAGCTCTACTAATAGCTTTATAGGCCGGCTACGTTTTTTATGGACTAGTCGACTTCTTTTGGTGGGCCGACGCTGCCGTTTGCGAGCGGCATTATAGATGACTTAATTGTTAAGGCGAAAGTTTTTGGCACATCTGTGGGGCAATTTCTTTTATCTTTTTCGGAAATTTTCGTGTCACAGGCTAATCTTGTCGTTGTCGCGTGTCTCGTCGATTGAAAAGTCACCAATATGCTTTCACCTGTGTGGCGCGGCGTGTGCAGAAACGCGCAGTCGCGGTGCAAAAATTCAAAATTCTTTTAATGAATTCAGTGTGTTGTGTAAAAAAATCGTCAAATATCCTGCAACAGTTTATTAAGGGTGTTTGATAGCGGTTCAGGGAGGCTTTTTGTTTGTGTTTCCAGAGGCCAATCTCTATAATGCTGCGCGACTTGCAGGGCGTGTTTCATTTAAGGTCATTTTTAAATGATAATAAATGAAGCGCTTATTCTTAAACCTGCCCGCGATGGGCATAAAGGTGAGATAGACCGTGAACAAGAAAAGACCTGTCAACCTACACATATCATTTGCTGCACTCCCCATCACCGCTTACGTTTCCATCCTTCATCGTGCCTCTGGCGTATTCCTTTTCGCAGGTGTTGCCTTCCTTTTATGGATGCTTGATACCAGTCTGGATTCGCAGGAAGGTTTCAACAGTATCCAGGATATTGCGGTGAGTCCGATTTGCCAGATCGTCCTGTGGGTGGTTTTGGCTGCATTGGCTTATCACACCACCATGGGTATTCGTCACATCATTATGGACTTCGGTATTGGTGAGTCATTAAAAGGCGGTAAAACCGGTGCGAAGCTGGCATTGGTAATTGCGATTATTTTGATTGTATTGGCGGGGGTGTGGGTATGGTAACGTCAGTAACCAGTTTTGGGCGCAGCGGCCTTTACGATTGGCTGATCCAGCGCGTCGGTGGTGCCGTTATGGCGGCTTACACCATCTTTATCGTAGCTTATCTAATTTGTAATCCTGAGTTGACCTTTGAACAGTGGCAGTCGTTATACGGCCAGCTGTGGATGCGCGTATTTACCTTCGTTACTTTACTCTCCTTCATTTCCCATGCGTGGATCGGCTTGTGGGCTGTGCTCACTGATTACTTGACGGTCCGTTTGATGGGGCCTAAGGCTACCTTCTTACGCATATTTGCGCAGATAGTATTGGGTGCAGTTGCTGTTACCTATCTTATCTGGGGTATTCAAGTGATTTGGGGAATTAACTAATGTCTAATATGCGCACGATTTCTTTTGACGGTATTGTTGTTGGCGGTGGTGGTGCGGGTATGCGCGCAGCATTGCAATTGGCGCAATCCGGCTACAAAACAGCAGTAATCACTAAAGTATTCCCAACCCGTTCGCACACTGTATCTGCCCAAGGCGGTATTACTTGTGCGATCGCCAGTGCTGACCCAAACGATGATTGGCGCTGGCACATGTATGACACCGTTAAGGGGTCAGACTACATCGGCGACCAGGATGCAATTGAATATATGTGTTCAGTTGGTCCAGAAGCAGTATTTGAATTAGAGCATATGGGTTTGCCATTCTCTCGTACCGATGAAGGTCGTATCTATCAGCGTCCATTCGGTGGCCAATCCAAGAATTTCGGTGAAGGTGGTCAGGCAGCGCGTACTTGCGCAGCAGCAGACCGTACCGGTCACGCATTGCTCCATACCCTTTATCAAGGCAACCTGAAAAACAAAACTGTTTTCCTGAATGAGTGGTTTGCTGTTGATCTGGTTAAAAACGAAGATGGTGCAGTGGTCGGTGTTATTGCAATCAACATCGAAGATGGCGAAACCGTTTATGTAAAAGCCAAGGCAACCGTATTGGCGACTGGTGGTGCAGGGCGTATTTATGCATCTACCACTAATGCCCACATCAATACCGGCGATGGTGTTGGTATGGCATTGCGCGCTGGTTTCCCGGTGCAAGATATCGAAATGT
>NZ_JBCECX010000004.1:0-206264 GCF_039207905.1 Cellvibrio sp. | reverse complement strand
GTGAATGATCCACGATCAAAACCCGGCAAGGTCAGGATCGGATCAGCGAAAACCGGGCAGGTATGCAACGGCTTTCTCAGGCAAGGTTCTGGTAGGAACCCGACCATTAGATGGGTCGCCAAGAGGGTGACTTGGCGGGAAGCAGAGTAACGCCCAAGCTTAGGGGCATCTGCAGCCATCTAGCGGAACAGCAATTCTCCCAAGATAAACAGCAAAGTCAAGAAATTAACGCCAATTAGCACACTTTTTAACCCTGACGATCTGGCGACAGGGGAAATCCAGACAACTTGAGCCGCCAATCCACGCCAGCTTGCGCGCGCTCACAGATTTGGCCTTCGCAGTTTCACTCTCCCGGCATAAGGTCTATAGTTGGCTCAACTCTTTTGATAAAAGCATTCGCTACTAAGGTAAAACCATGAAGTATTTGCGTATTCTCGGCTTCTGTCTGCTCGGTATTCTGGCTGCCCAAAATGTTTTGGCGGCAAAGGTGTATACCTGGAAGGACAGTAAAGGCGTTGTTCACTATGGAGAACACCCACCCAAAGATGTAAAGGCAACATTGGTGAAAACCCGTACCGGGCATAGTGATCCAACACCAGCACCGGTAGCCGCACCTACCACACCTACGGCAACTCCTGCGAACCAGACCGCTGCCGCGACTAATGAATTGGATTCCCTCAAAGACCCTACTCGCTGTGCGCAGGCGCGCGAAAACCTGAATATTCTCAATACTGTTGCCCGCATAAAAACCCAGGATGGCAATGGCAATTCGGTAATCATGACGGAAGACGACAAAGCTGAACAACGTAAAGTTGCCCAATCTATTATCGATCAAGCGTGTGAATAAACTCGCTCAAGACAAAATAAAAACGGCCATCAAATGATGGCCGTTTTTATTTAGGGGCAAAGAATTTTCGATCCAATTATCAATTCAATCGCTTCGGTTCGAAAACAATTTTATCGCCCAGTAATTTTCCATGGATAATGGAGCCAGGTATAAATTTCCCGCTGAGAATATCTTGCGCCAATGGATTTTCGATCAGCTGCTGGATTGCGCGTTTAAGCGGACGTGCACCATACACGGGATCGAAACCGACATCGGACAGTTTACTCATTACATCATCATCCAATTCCAAACTCAGCTCGCGCTCCGCCAAACGTTTGCGCAACAAATCCAACTGGATATCGGCGATACCGCGAATCTGTGCGCGCCCGAGCGGATGGAAAACCACCACTTCGTCGATGCGGTTAATAAATTCGGGGCGGAAATGCCCGGAAACTACTTCCATCACCGCATCTTTCATTGCGTTGTAGCGATTTTCATTGTTGAGCGAATTGTTCATGTCGTCATTGGCGAAACTGTCGAAGCTCACGGTATCAAACGATTTATCTTCCGCTAATTCCTGAATGCGGTCCGAACCCAAATTCGAAGTCATGACAATAACCGTATTGCGGAAATCCACTGTACGACCTTGGCCATCGGTTAAGCGACCATCGTCCAATACCTGCAACAAAATATTGAATACATCGGGATGCGCTTTTTCGATTTCGTCGAGCAAAATAACTGAGTAAGGCTTGCGACGAACAGTTTCCGTCAGATAACCACCTTCTTCATAGCCAACATAACCCGGCGGTGCGCCGATCAAACGGGCGACCGAGTGTTTCTCCATAAATTCCGACATATCGATTCGCACCATAGAATCAGCAGTGTCGAATAAAAATTCGGCCAGCGATTTACAGAGTTCCGTTTTACCAACACCGGTTGGCCCTAAAAATAAAAACGAACCATTGGGACGGTTGGCATCGCTCAAACCGGCGCGCGAGCGGCGCACAGCATTGGCAACGGCCACCACAGCTTCATCCTGACCGATTACGCGTTTATGCAGTGACTCCTCCATGCGCAATAATTTTTCGCGCTCACCTTCCAGCATTTTGGAAACGGGAATGCCGGTCCATTTGGAAACCACTTCGGCGATTTCCTCTTCAGTGACTTTATTGCGCAGCAATTTCATTTCCATCATTTCCGCTTGGCCAGCCATATCCAGCTGTTTTTCCAATTGCGGAATAATGCCGTACTGCAATTCGCTCATACGCGCGAGGTCGCCCTTACGGCGCTTTTCTTCCATTTCAAATCGCGCTTGCTCCAGCTGACTTTTAATTTCTTGCGAGCCTTGCAAAGCGGCTTTTTCCGCGCGCCAGATTTCTTCCAAATCGTTTAACTCGCGCTCGAATTTATCAATATCCTGATCGAGTTTGGCAAGGCGTTTTCTACTTGCCTCATCTTCATCTTTTTTTACCGCTTCGCGTTCAATTTTAAATTGAATCAAGCGGCGCTCAAGGCGATCCATCTCTTCCGGTTTGGAATCAATTTCCATGCGGATGCGGCTTGCTGCCTCGTCAATCAAATCAATCGCTTTATCGGGCAATTGCCGGTCGGTAATGTAGCGCTGGGACAATTTTGCTGCAGCGATAATCGCAGAGTCAGTAATATCTACACCGTGGTGAACTTCGTAGCGCTCTTTTAAACCGCGCAAAATCGCAATGGTGTCGGACTCGTTGGGTTCATCAACCAATACTTTTTGGAAGCGGCGTTCGAGTGCAGCATCTTTCTCAATATATTTACGATATTCGTCAAGCGTAGTTGCGCCCACACAATGCAATTCGCCACGCGACAGTGCAGGCTTGAGCATATTACCCGCGTCCATTGCGCCCTCGCCTTTACCGGCGCCAACCATGGTGTGCAACTCGTCGATAAATAAAATGATGCGGCCTTCCTGCTTGCTCAGTTCGTTGATAACTGATTTCAACCGCTCTTCAAATTCACCGCGGAATTTCGCACCGGCAAGCAAACCGCCTAAATCGAGCGATAGCAAACGTTTATCTTTTAAACCTTCCGGCACTTCACCGTTCACGATGCGCTGCGCAAGGCCTTCAACAATCGCAGTCTTACCTACGCCCGGTTCACCGATAAGTACCGGATTATTTTTGCTGCGGCGCTGCAACACTTGAATCGTGCGGCGAATTTCATCGTCGCGGCCAATCACTGGATCGAGCTTGCCTGCTTCGGCACGCGCAGTTAAATCGATGGTGTATTTTTCCAGCGCCTGGCGATTACCTTCAGAATCGGCATCATCTACATTTTCACCGCCGCGCACTTTTTGGATTGCCTGTTGCAAACGCTGGGCGTTGCCGAATTTTTTCAATAACTCAGGCACCGCGCCTTGCGATTCATGCATGAGCACCAGCAGTACTGAATCGCTGGAGACAAATTTATCGCCCACTTTTTGCGCGTGGCGATCAGCGAGATTTAACAGGCGCACCATGTCGGGCGACATAGTGACTTCGCCAGTGGGATTTTTAATTTGCGGCAAATTTTCCAGATATTCATTCAGCGAAGTACGCAGGCCAGCGACATCAAATCCTGCCTGGCTTAATAACATTCGCACACTGGCAGCGCCTTTTTGGTCGATCATCGCCAATAACAAATGGCCGGGATCGAGCTGGCTGTGATCCTGCCCCAAGGCGATGGATTGGGCATCGGAAAGTGCAACTTGCAGCTGATTGGTTAAACGGTCGATACGCATGGATTACCTCAAGCGAAATAGAACTACTCGGTTGAAGCAGACGTGGGGGCGGGAGGGGTGATTTCAAGCGGGCCGAGCGGCCCGCTTGTCATCTTTAAGCGGGTAAATCAGGTTGTTTGCGTTAGATCAACTTTGCGCGCCAGTTGGGGCAACCGGAGTGCGCGGAGTTTCCTGCACATCAAAAAACTTAATCGACATAGGGTAATTTTTAATAATGCCTTTGTTCGCATCCATTGCCCCCATAATGGTGAACACGATGGAGCAGACAAACAGAATCGCCAGCATGAAAAAGCCCACAATCAGGAAGCAGAGAATAATACTAACCAAACTGTAAATAACGGCACTAAACACCCAGTTCATCACTACCTTTCCCTGCTGATCAATATAAGGATCTTCTTTTTTGGTTTGCCACATAATCAAGGGAACAATCAAACCCAAAAACGGGAAGAACCAGGAACAAAATTGGCTGAGGTGCAAAATCAGCGCGTAATCGTAATTGTTGGTCTTCACCACTATCGGCTGCGGTTGTGCAGCCGATTGCTTTTGGGCCCCGAGGATACGCTCCTTGGCTTGCTGGTATTCCTCTTCACTGATCAAGCCCTTTTGCTTGAGATCGTTCAGTTTTTCAATTTGATCGAGATCCATAATAATTTCCTTGTGAGTGATGGATAAAAATATTAACTCGCTGCGCGCGCAGCTGCGATTGTGGTACGTACCGCGTCGACATCGGTCAAAGTAATTTCATATTCCCGCTCAAGCGCGGTGCCGCCCATACCGACATGCGGGTTGCGAAAATCCATGCCGCTCTTGATCGTTTTGAGCGCAGCAAAATGCATTTCGTCTACGCCGGTAGCAGTGCGAACCTGCGCAATATTGCTCGCATCAAGCGCGCCGCAGCCCATGATGATAATACGGCCATCGGCAATTGCGGTTGTTTCTTTGAGTATATCAATACCTTCAACAGCAGTATCGCGCTGGCCACTGGTCAACACACGGTCAACTCCTGTGCGAATCAGCGCTTCGAGTGCTTCGCGATAATCGCGCGTCATATCGAAGGCGCGATGGCAGGTTACTTTCATCGGCCGCGCGGCATCGACTAGTGCTTTGGTGCGCGCCTCATCGATTTTTCCATCGGGTGTAAGGCAGCCAATCACCACCCCCACAACGCCCATATCGCGCAGCACTTTTACATCTTCGATCATGCTGCTGAATTCGAGTTCGGAATACAAAAAGTCACCGCCACGCGGGCGAATAATCACATGGAATGGAATAGCCGCAATGCGCAAGGCTTCACGGATCACACCCAAGCTCGGCGTAAGGCCACCCTCAAGTAAGCTCGCACAAAGCTCTACACGGTCTGCGCCCGCTTGCTGCGCGGCGACCAGACCATCAATTCCTTCAACACAAATTTCGATTTTAAACGGGTGCTTGGACATAGGTGCTCTCAAGTAAATATTGAATGCACAAGTTTAGATGCAACTTTCTTGTTATTGGATTCAGTTTGCAGAAAATTACTCGCGCCAGATCAAACTCGCCATACGTCCGGTCACTTTATCGCGACGAAACGAATAGAAGCGCGCTTCATCTGCGTAGGTGCAGTAGCCGCCACCATAAATAGCCGTCACCCCCAGCGCATTTAATTCAGCGCGGGCAAGTGCGTAGATATCCGCGTAAAAATGCAGCGGTCGCTGGGCAGATACAAAAGCCTTGGCGATTTGCTCAGCATGATCCTGATTGCGTGCGGCTTTAAAAAAAGCTTCGAGCACATCAATGCCAACTTCAAAATGCGGCTGCGAAATTGCAGGGCCGAGATACGCAAGTATATCGCCGGGCTTGGCGGTAAATTTTTGCAGGCCACGCGCGCAAATACCTTTCGCCAGACTGCGCCAGCCGCAATGCAGCGCAGCGACTTGTGTGCCCTGTTTGTCGCACAGCAATATCGGCAGGCAATCCGCCGTCATTACCAAACAGGCCTGACCGGATTGATCGCTGTAGCTACCATCAGCTGTGCGCACAACGCCATCACTTTTAGCGTTCACCACTTTCACGCCGTGAACTTGTTCAAGCCATTGTGGCGATTGTGTAAGTCCTAACTCATCGCTGAGCTGTGCACGGTTTTTTGCAACCGCATCCGAATCATCGCCTACATGCAAACCGAGATTATTGCTCGCATAGGGCGACGCGCTTACTCCGCCAGCGCGCGTGCTGATGTAGCTGCGCACATTGGCGGGAGCTGGCCAGTCGGGCGTGATACCTTGAACTTTAGTCATCGACAAGGGTGTAGCCAGTATTGAGTGCTTCGAGCAAATTTTTAAAATCCTCCGGCAAAGGCGCAGTCCATTCGGTGTATTCACCGGTGCCCGGATGTTCCAATCCCAGTTTGAACGCATGTAGCGCCTGACGCGGGAAACCTTTGAGAGTATCGATCAAATGCTGATTGGCGCCTTTAGGGATTTTGAAACGATTGCCGTAGGTTTGGTCACCCACCAGTGGATGGCCGATATGCGCCATGTGCACACGGATCTGGTGGGTGCGGCCGGTCTCCAATTTCACGCGGATATGGGTATGGCTCGGGTAGCGTTTAGCAACACGGTAGTGAGTCACCGCGCGCTTGCCGCCCGCTTTAAGCACCGCCATCAATTTGCGCTGCAGAGGATGGCGCCCCATCGGAGCATCCACTGTACCACCACCGGTCATAGTGCCAACGGCAACAGCTTCGTATTCGCGACTCACAGTGCGGTCGGCCAACTGCTCGACCAGATCAGTGTGCGCCTCCAGGGTTTTGGCGATCACCATCAAACCGGTGGTTTCTTTATCCAGACGATGCACGATACCCGCGCGCGGCAAATTGATCAGCTCGGGAATATGGTTGAGCAGCGCATTCACCAGCGTGCCGGTGTAATTGCCCGCCGCCGGATGCACAACCAGCCCGGCTTGCTTGTTGATGATAATCAGGTCGTCATCTTCGTGGACGATATCCAGCGTAATTTCTTCCGGCTCCCAATCGCCCTGGGCTTCCAGCTCTGCCTTCAATTCGAGTAATTCGTTGCCGATCAACTTGTCTTTCGGCTTGGCAATACGACCATCTACTTTGAGCTGGCCATCTTTAATCCAGCTTTGCAGACGCGAGCGCGAGAAGTCAGGGAACAACTCGGAGGCGATCTGGTCGAAGCGCATGCCGCTCATCTGAATGGGCACCTGTGCGCTCAGGTCAAAAACATCTTTCATTAAACAACCTCTAGTGAACGTTTTTGGCAAGTGTCGATCAGCCAAAAACCGGAAAAGTGGAGCTTTTATTCCTGCCAGATTGGTATCCGCCAAGCTCTGTGTTTAAATACCCTGCCCCGCAACTTGGGGCCTTCGTTTATCGATATAAGAGTCTATAACCCTATGCGAGTTCTGCCCTGTTTGATGCTCAGCGCCCTTGTGCTGCTGACCGCCTGCTCCACCAAAGAGCCTGAATACACTACCGAAGCGGACTTGTATCGCGCCGCCGAAGAACAACTTGAGCGCAGCCAGTGGGAATCGGCGATCAAGAACCTGAACTCGCTGGAAGAGAACTTCCCCTTCGGCACCTACGCTGATCAGGCCCAACTGGAGCTCATCTACGCCCAGTACAGCTCGGGCGAGCCGGATGCCGCTATCGCCACGGCCAACCGTTTTATCCGCCTTCACCCCCAACACCGCAATGTGGACTACGCCTACTATATGCTGGGGATGAGCTCATTTACCAAAGACCAGGGCATGTTTGAACGCGTAATGCCGGTAGATACCTCAAGACGCGACCCGGGTGCTGCGCGTGAATCCCTCGCCAATTTTACCCAATTGCTCAACCGTTATCCCGACAGTAACTACGCGGCCGATGCCAAAAAGCGTATGCTGCACCTGCGCAACCACTTGGCACGCTATGAAATCCACGTCGCCAACTACTACTTCAAACGCGGCGCCTATGTTGCTGCCGTTGGTCGCGGCCGCTATGTACTGGAAAACTTCCCCCAGTCACCAGCGACTCCTGATGCACTGGCCGCTATGGTACAGGGTTATCACCTGTTAAAGATGCCCGATCAATCGAATGAGATTCTGGAAATCCTGAAACTCAACTATTCCGATTATCCTGCACTGAATGCAAAGGGCGAGTTTGATTACAACTTCATGTACAACAACGGCAAATCGCCTTGGCTCGCGTACCTGACCCTCGGCCTGTTCAACAAAAATGAAATCACCGGTTTTGATACCCGCGCGATCTACGATCCGCAGTATAAAAAATCAGTTGCGGTAGACCGTCCGGAATAATCACCGAACGCAACTCGCATAAAAAGGCCGCAATCGCGGCCTTTTTTATTGCGCCGAAATCAGGGCAACTACTTAGTCGCCCATCTTCCAGCCAGAAGTAATCGGGTAGCGACGGTCGCGCCCAAAACCGCGCTGGCTGATACGAATTCCAATCGGTGCCTGGCGACGCTTGTATTCATTCACATCCACCAGACGCACCACCCGCTCCACCTGCTCGCGGTTAAAGCCTTGGCTAATAATCGCTTCCGCACTGAAATCCTGCTCAACATACAATTCCAGAATGCGATCCAAAATATCGTAGGGCGGCAAACTGTCTTCATCTTTCTGATCCGGCGCCAGCTCTGCAGACGGCGGCCGCGTGATAACACTCTCGGGAATCACCGGACTGATAGTGTTGCGATAGCGTGACAGAGCAAACACCAGGGTTTTGGGCACATCTTTAAGCGCATCAAAGCCGCCGGCCATATCACCATAGAGCGTTGAATAACCAACGGCCATTTCGCTTTTATTGCCGGTGGTCAGTACCAGATAACCTTTTTTGTTGGAGATCGCCATCAGCAATACCCCGCGGCAGCGCGCCTGCAGGTTTTCTTCCGTGGTATCGCGTTTGGTGCCGGCAAACTCATCGCTGAGCGCGGCCATAAACGCTTCGTACATAGGTTCGATACTGATAGAGCTGTAGCGAACACCGAGGCGTGCCGCTTCATCTGCGGCATCATCTTTACTCAAATCCGAGGTGTAGCGGAACGGCATCATCACGGCTTCGACCCGATCAGCCCCCAGCGCATCAACCGCCATCGCGAGGGTTAAAGCCGAATCGATACCGCCGGATAACCCCAGCACCACGCCCTTAAAGCGATTTTTGTTGACGTAATCACGCATGCCCAACACCAGCGCCTGATATACCGAGGCAACCTTCTCGATATGCGCGGCTTGCGATTGCGCAGCAACGGAAACCTGCTGCTGATTCCAATCCAGAGTTACCGCAAATTCACCCTCGGCAAACGCCGGCGCGCGGAACCGTGTCTGGCCCCTTGCATCGACAACCACAGAACCACCATCAAATACCAGCTCGTCTTGCCCGCCCACCAGATTGGTGTACACCACCGGCATATCACCTTCGCGCGCGCGCAACGCAATTACCGCTTCACGCTCCTGCTGCTTGCCTTGGTGATAAGGTGATGCATTGAGATTGAGCATCAGCTTTGCCCCCGCAGCCTTGGCTTGCGCGATAGGCTCGGGGTGCCAAATATCCTCACAGACACTCAATGCAGTGGGAACACCGTTTAAATCGAATACACAGGGACTATCGCCCGCCGCGAAGTAACGCTTCTCATCAAACACCTGATAGTTGGGCAGACATTGCTTCGCGTATTCCGCAACCAATTTCCCACCGCTAATAACGCCAGCCATATTGAACAAGCGCCCGTCTTTAAAGCGGGGATAACCCACCACCAACGCCAATGGCAGTTGCGCAGCTTGCAACTCATGCAATGCCCGCTCAATACGCAATTCAAGGCTTGGGCGCAAAAGCAGATCTTCCGGCGGATAACCGGTTAAGGTCAGCTCAGGGAAGACAATTGCATCTACCTGGCCTTGGGCTAGCGCATTTTTCGCAACGGAGAGCACTTTGGCCGTATTGCCGGGGATATCCCCCACAAGGGTATTAATCTGGGCGAGGATCAAATGTAGCTGTGACATAAAATTCAAAATTGTAGGGAGTGGAAAGGTTGTCGCTGAAAATATGTTGGGAATCGCGGTCAGGACAGCAGCACAAGCAACAAGAAACTGGCAAAATCAGCCCATATAATTCAGTAACTACAGATGCAGACATGCAGGATCGCATTATCCCGAGATCACATATAAAGGCGCTTATTGTCCGCGATCCAGCCCTTTAAAGCCATGCGGATTTTACCCTGCACCCGAAAAAAGGATCCTCAAGAACGCCATGACCTTTACTCTTGATAGCAGCCCCCGAAATTACAACCCCTACGATTTGCTGCGCGTTTACACCTATTACCGTACCTTACTCGGCAGCCTGCTGTTGTTGATGTTCCAAATCCAGTTTGCCCCCAAAATATTAGGCAGCGATAACCCGGCATTATTTTTCTATTCCTCGTTAACCTACACTGCAATCAATTTCATGACCTTGATCGTCATGTGGCGATTAAAATACTCTCCATCACAACGCAAACTATTCGGATCACTACTGATTGATGTTGTGGCTATCAGTTTATTGATGCATGCCAGCGGAGGGGCAATATCTGGCTTGGGATATTTGCTGCTGATAGCTATTGCCGCGGGTGGAATTATGCTGCGCGAGCGCATTTCATTTTTCCTTGCAGCCATAACAACAATTGTCGTCCTTGGTGAGGGCACATTTCGTTACCTGATTGTTACCAACGACAACAAATCATTGTTCGCCTCAGGAACACTTAGTGCGCTCGCTTTTCTGACCGCACTGCTATTTCAACATCTTACTAAAAAAATCCGCCTTTCCTACGCGGAGGCAGAGGCGCAAGCAGCACAAGCCGCACATCTGCAAAAGCTGGCACAACTAATTGTAGAGAGAATGCGAACAGGAATTGTCGTATTGAATAAAAATCTGGATATCGATTTATGCAATCAAGCAGCTCTAAAACTGCTGGGAACATCCATTAATGGCAATGAAAAATTGCGACTGATTCAATTTCCTGAACTCTATAAAAAGTATCAATCGTGGCAACGTAGCTCCAGTGACCACTCGCCCTACCTGAAAATAAGCGGTGGGACATCTACCGAGGCCAAAGTTAACTTTGCATACCTAGAGCCAGATAGTGCGAACGAAGTATTGATTTTTCTCGAAGATGTTCGCTCAATAAATCAACAGGCCCAACAATTAAAGCTTGCTTCATTGGGTCGATTGACTGCAAGTATCGCACATGAAATTCGCAATCCATTGGGAGCAATTAGTCACGCAAGCCAACTATTGGGAGAATCAGAAACAATTCAAGCGAGCGACCACCGTTTACTGGATATTATTAATAATCACAGTAAACGAGTTAATCAAATTATCGAAAATATCTTGCAGCTTTCTCGGCGCAGAGCAGCTAAACCCGCTCAAATTAATTTGCAAAAGTGGATACCTGCATTTATTTCAGATTATAAATCAAGCAAGAATAATGGCCATGAATTGAACATATTAGTTCACGAAAAAAATATTGGTGACCCGCAAGACAAATCCCCCCCCCATGACTCCAGCACGGTTTTCATGCTGGATGCAAAATTTGATACCAGTCAATTACAACAAGTACTTACCAATTTGTTCGACAACGGGATACGCTACGGAATCAAACAAGAAAACCGCCCTGACTTGCGCATTGAAATCGGGGTGGACATCAACCAACAGCAACCCTATATTCGGGTAATTGACTATGGAGAAGGAATCAGCAACGACAATAACAAACACCTATTCGAGCCTTTTTTTACAACTGAAAATACTGGCTCGGGATTAGGTCTGTATATCTGCAAAGAACTATGTGAAGCAAACCAGGCAATTATTTCATACAGGCGCACCGACGATGGTGAAAGCTGCTTTCACTTACAACTCGCACATCCGGAAAAAACATCCTAAAAAGAAGTATGGAAATGACAATGACACAGAAACGCGCATTAATAATTGATGATGAACCTGACATTCGTGAATTATTAGAAATCACTTTGGGGCGTATGCAAATCCAAACAGACAGTGCTGAATCTGTTGCCAGTGCAAAACTGCTGTTAATGAACAATCACTACGATCTATGTTTAACAGATATGCGCCTGCCCGATGGAAAAGGCCTAGAGTTAGTGGAGCTAATACAACATCAACACCCCCATTTACCTGTTGCAGTAATTACTGCACACGGAAGTATTGATATGGCCATCGAGTCAATGAAGGCAGGAGCATTCGACTTTATATCCAAGCCAGTAGATCTCGCAACCCTACGCAAACTTGTTAATACCGCAATCGAGTCCAGCCGACTTAGCCCTCAGCCAGTTCCCAAACTTACACCTATTATTGGTGAATCAAAAGCAATACAGGATTTAATTCGCAGCATCGAAAAGCTCGCACGTTCACAGGCACCCGTCTACATCAGCGGAGAATCCGGTTCAGGCAAGGAACTGGTTGCACACTCTATTCACGATTTAGGGCCACGCGCTAATCATCCATTTATTGCGGTGAACTGCGGAGCAATTCCGCGCGAACTAATGGAAAGTGAATTTTTTGGCCATAAAAAAGGGAGTTTCACCGGCGCACATCAAGATAAGCTGGGACTATTTCAGGCCGCAGAGGGAGGGACTTTATTTTTTGACGAAGTAGCGGACTTGCCATTAGACATGCAAGTCAAACTTTTACGTGCGATTCAGGAAAAAGCCGTTCGCCCGGTTGGTGCGGCAGAAGAAATGGTGACTGATGTACGAGTTCTCTGCGCAACCCACAAAAATCTGGAAACAGAAGTTAAAGAGGGACGCTTTCGGCAAGATTTATTTTATCGCTTAAATGTCATTCAGCTCTCTGTCGCACCACTGAGGGAGCGACGCGAGGATATTGCCCTACTAACACAACACCTACTCAATAAACTTGCGCTTGAGATTGGCTTGCCCGTGCCTACACTTTCACGCAGTGCGCAACAGATGCTGGAGAACTATCAGTTTCCAGGCAATGTACGTGAATTAGAAAATATTCTGGAACGAGCATTTACACTTTGCGATAGCAATATTATTGATGCCCAAGACTTACAGCTGCGAGGGCAAGATCACCAGACTGACGACAATGCAGAAAAAACGTATTCGACTGCAAAAACTACAGCGAAAGCAAGCGGAAATCACGTCGATTACCCCGCTCGCTGTGCGGAATACTCTTCGCTGGATGAATACCTTCAAGATGTGGAAAAAGAAATCCTTTGTCATGCATTAGAGCAAGCCAAATGGAATAAAACATTGGCGGCAAAACATTTAGGAATTAGTTTTCGATCATTACGTTATCGCTTACAGAAGTTGGGACTGGATGACGAATGACGGCAAAACCTCTAAATAAAAAAACGGCCAATCAAGGCCGTTTTTTTACACACAACACTAATAATCACCAACACTCTTTAGGCTCTGAAATACCAGTGCTAGTGAGCGTTAGCTCTTCGCACCCTACATCTTTTGTCTGAGGAGCGCGAATAGCTTTAGCTGTCAAAATATACGCAGTTTTTGTAGATTCTGACCCAAGAGCAGATATTGTAATTTTGTAAAACCCAGCTCCTCCTCGAGTTTCTATTGTGTCCGAGAGGTCTTCGTACACAGGGCAATTGTCCTTATCATCAAATCGTAAAACGCTGGTGTGGCAGCGTTGCAAACGCTGGGCAATATCCGCTAACTCAACCTTAGCTTCTGAACGGTTTGCCTTTCGCACATACCCCATGTACGCAGGGTAAGCGAGCGCAGCAATAATACCCACGATCGCCACCACAGCCATTACTTCGATTAACGTAAAACCTCTGCTTTTTTTCATTCAACACCTTCTTTATTGAAGTTGCCGCCAAGACTGACGTCCTTCGCCGCACTTACTGTATGTTGTTTTAATATTCATCAACGTTGCATCTGTGCCACTACCAATAATGGCAGCTTCGCCTGTTGACGCATTGGTGCAGCCATTATCCTCACTACTTGACGAGCCACTACTTGCTGCGCCTGACGTAGAGCTATCGCTACCACTTTTCTCAGGTAATTTCCCTAATCCAATATCTCCCAACACCAAGTAATCATTTAATAGGTTCGTTGTAGTCCTGCCACCAGAGCGACAAGCTGTACCTACAGCACAAACTTCCATTAACCAGCTTTTACCACCGTATTCACAAGCCACTCCCGACGGTATCAACGTTGGGAAAAATAACCTGTCTTGTAACAAAATTGCTTTGGTCGTAATACGTTCACCGGCAGTGTCAGCAAAATCCAATCGCCACCCCTTATGTACTGTCCAATCGGGGGACTGCACTGGAGAAGCTGCATCCTGAACAACTTTGCGTGTACTTGCTACTCCGGCATAAGTAGTACTCAGTGTTTTTGCAAACAAATTCGAGCGGGTAATTTCAGAGCCAGTATCCGCAATCGCATAAAAACTATATTGCGGTGAAGTCGGTGTAGCATTATCACCCACATCAAAATATTTACCCGCACCAAAATACACCATAATTTTGTTATTCATTTTTGGATTTAAACCCAAAGTAGGTGCAGCTTGAATTGGTTGCGCTTTACCATCCTTATCAACTGCTTTAAATAACAAATACTCTTTTTTCCACTTCGATGCATCGGTCGGTGAATCTTTATCTGAAAGCTTAAACCGCCATAAGTTACCACTCAAATCGCCTGCGTAGGCTACTTCAACCTGTCCCACACCATTTGGTAGCAATTCAGGAGCAGATAGCCCTACACCCACACCAGTACTCAGCACTTTGCTATAAGATGTATTCCGAGGGGCTTCTATATCAATAACTAACAAACTTGAAAAAGCACCACTCTCACTTCCATTCCCCAGCACAACTGCCCAACGATTATTAGTCATAGGCACAATCAACGGCTTGCCCACAACATAACCAAGCGCTGGATAATCAGCCTCACTTAACTCCCAAAGAACCTTTGGTGGACCGCTAGCGTCAGTAACATCAAGCGCATAGATGCCACGTCCTCCAGCCCCCATGGTTCCAACAACTATAGTGCGCCATGATCCCCCTATATAGGCATCACCTACTGTAATTGGCCCATCAACTATAAATTGGTGAGGGTTTGATGCAGAACCATAGTCTGGTTTTGTTAAGTTCGCCAATTTGGAAAATGCAATATTAGGTACGTATGCGTATAACTCTTTGAACACATTACCACCCGATATATCCTTCGTTGGAGCTTGGAATGCGTGAACCATCCCATCATTCGCACCAACAAATATACGTGGCATTTTTGTTTTTTTTGTTTCCACATAGTCGCGGTAAGAACTACCACCAACAGGTAGACGATGGTAGCGGAAATCCCAAGCACCTACATATGCGGGGCTGGAGTTAACAATATCTCCCAATATCACACGCTTGTCACCAGCACCACGCTCACGCAATCCCGTAGATTTATTTTCATTAGTAGCATTACCCACTAACCAGTCAGCACGCTTTTGCGCGTTAACATCGGTGGTTTCACTACCGAGGCGTAAAGCCAGTTTTTGTGCGGTTGTTAAATTACCCCAAGCAAAATTAACCCGATCTGTACCATTAAATGTATAAACATTACGCCCAACACCTGTGCGCGGCATACTTGACGCATTGGACGTAGAAAATGTCGGTATAACAGGCAACGTTCCATCTTTCGCGAACTCAAATGCGTTAAGAGTCCCACTCCAGCCTTCGCTATTGAATTGAGCTTGGAATACATATGATCCCTCTGAAAGACGAGTAGAGTTAGTTGCTACAGCGGATGAGGAACCAATGCTAGCAGCAATGCTATCAAACGCAGATCCTAAAGAAGCTTCAAGCTTGCGAGGGTCGGTAGCAAAAAAATAAGTGTCAGATGCATCACTAGCTTTTACCGCTGCTAACACATCATCACGAGGATAGAAAGTGGTTCGTTTGGCATCAGTGTATGTGTCCACGCCAACGACCGTTTTTACCAATTCATCACTGAAACCACCCCATTTAGCAGCGTAAAAAAGTGGTGATTCAAGTGACTTATCTGATGATTCACCTATATCCCAAGGTCGATAGCTCATTGCATTACTCACCTGACAGTTAGAACATTCATACTCTGAATAACCGTTTATGCCGCTATGAAAATGAGGCCCATCACTTTTAGTACCACTAATTACATAACCAAAACCAATTTTGTTAGAGCCCACCGACGATATTATGACCTTGGTACCAATAGTTACTTTAGTTGCTGTCACTGAGTAATCAATCACGCCCCATAGATCCTGGTCATAATCCCCTCCCTGCTCACTATCCTCCCAGTTCACATACAATTTCCCAGAATTTGTTGTTGAAGTACTGGATTGCGACAGAATTTTAAAATCAACAATAGCGCAAGCGCCGTTATTCGGAGATGTGCCGACACTGAGTTCACGACACGCAGGAAGAATAGTTACTTTTTTCCCGGAAGTACTACCAGGAACAGGAATTTCAACTTTGGGCAATGCGGGAGCAAGTGCTACACCATAAGTACGAACTGTTTGTACACCACTTACCCCGGAAATAAAATCATTAGTCCGCGCATAATAAGCAAGACCAGCCAAGTGATAACTACCCTCTAAGCGAGGCGCATCGGGGCAAGTACCACGAACATCTGAAAGCAATCCCAATGTTTTAGCTGTACACAATCCATTCGCTGCTGAAGCATTTTTCCCCATGAAATAAGATCCTGACAAAGCCTCGCGCTTCGGATCTGCAATAAGGTTTGTCCAGTCATTAAGAGAACCACTACTCATAATGTCAGTAACAGTTGATAGCTCATCCCCATCGTAAGATGTTGTTGACGCATTAAACTGCAACACGTTTAAAGGCGCACACGCGTTAGCGGTTGTCACAGGTGCTGACCAAGTTGCTGTGGTCAACCCTGCAATTCTTGAGGAATCATCGGTGTTAAAACTCGGATTGGCCGATTTACCAGCCAGGTAGCGCAGTGATTCAAGATAGATTTCAGCTTGAGGATTTCCCCAATTTGAGCAACTGCCATTTGAAAAAGAATTTAACGCCCATGAGCAGTTATCACTGGCAGTAGTATTAAAATAGGTACCATCATCATAACGGTAACCATAAATTCGCAACAAATTCAGTGTTTTGATTACCCCTGCTGCACCAGTAAATGTCCCATCCGTTGTAGAATTGATTTCACCAGACATATTACCAATGGTTTTACGCAAAACACCGCCCGATTTATTTTTACTATACGAGCCGGTAAGCAAACCAAAATTAATTTTCGAAACACTAGCACCGCCTCGAACCTCACCATACTCCTGCAGTAGGCCTTGCGGTTTTTTATTTCCATTTGGATACGTGTAGCAATTAGCCTCCTCCAAATCTTTTACGCAAACTTCGACTCGTGCACTGAATTCACCGCTGGCAGAACCAGTACCTATCTTATTGCCATTTATAGGAGTATTACCATATGCATAGTTACCAGTTGCAGCAAAAGTATTACCATTCGCCGCTGAAATCTCACTATTCCAACGACATTGCCAACGCTCGTTGCTCGCCCAGAAAGTGTAATTACCTTTAGCAACGCGAAGCAGAGGGGCGGCGTCCGCCAACTGAGATACGGCCTTACCACCTGCCGGGGAGGTATTACAAATTGTAATGCCTGTTGCCTCTGTCCCAGTCAACCCTCTGGGAACTGCTGCAGCATCATTAAATGGAGTCAAACTAGATAAATCAGTGCCGTTATAGTACTTTGCAAATGAGTGTGCATCGTGGGGAAGAAAAGCACGTTCAAGAACCGTTAATCCGGACGTATCTGTAGAACGCAACCCACCGTAAAGAATTTTTCGGATGGAGTCCATCCGCGTCATACTGGCCCAGTTAAGGAAATTACCACTCCACTCAGTAGTTGTTCCACCGTAGTTACAATAATTAGATCCGTTAACTTTTCTAGATGGTACAAAACGATTATTTGTAGTGCTATAGGTGTAACACTTTTTGCTATCAAAATAACCATAATACTCATAGCTATTTTTATAAGTAATATCTGGAATTTTGTCGCCATCAAGATCCGAATAATCATCATACACTTTGAAATACAGCTGATGATCCTTCGACATATTTAACATCATTATGGGTACAACAGGATTCGACAAAAACAGCGGGTATTGCGCCGGAGCAGCATTCGCCGCATGCACAATAACCAAGCTGAAAAAGAATGCCGATACTCCTGCACTTACCTTGCGAACAGGAAAGCATCTGACGATAAAATCTATTGTGGCTACAAATTTTTTGAGCATCATCATTTGATCCCCCCTTCTTTATTGCTGAAAGCGCTTATAAGCTGATTGAACAATCACCTTGGATTCCTGGCTCGCACCGAGGCATAGCGCAGTTATACGATAAGGAATACAGTCACCCGACATAGTAAGGCTACCCAAGCCAACACCACTGCCCTCATTTGCAGCACAAGACCCCACATTAGCATCGAGTTCTTCAACTAACATACGCGGTTTTTTTGCTATAGATTTCAGATCAAGGCTCGTTTCAGCTGCGATTTTTTCCCACTCACTATCCCAATAACGAACCGAATTTTTTGGAATGGCTTCCAAATCCAAACAAAGCCCCTTTGTACAATCAAATGCAGGCAGCACCTTGACTTCAGGAGCCACTACTGCCTCACCACTTCTCAAAGCTGATTCAGCGCACTGAAATGAAAGATTTCGATCACGCATATTCCCCGCCATACTTTCTTGCAGTCCGCTTCCACGCACCGCAGCGAGACCAACAATAGTGATCAACAAAACCATAACCAAGCCAACAATAAGTACAATGCCGCGCTGCGCCCGGACTGTAGATAATTGCTGCATGCCTGAATAAATGTCGCTCATGTCTATTTCCTACGGATTACGAGCACGAATGCCAATTGTGGATGTGAATACCTGACGCAAATATCGATCATCAACGGCCTTGGTAGCAGGAGGAACAACAATCGTTGTCGGCTTAATAACGACACCACCAAGAGTGTATGGCTGTGGCGAATCAACAACATTATTTTCAGTACTACGAGCCACGACCTCGATACGTACCGAATTTACTATTGGCCAATCTGCCGCAGGAAGAGCACTTGCCAAGCGATAATTAGGGTTATTGGTGGTCGAGTAACTTATACGCATCTGCTCAACCCCTTCTAACAGCTCCAACGCATCTTCAGTGTTCGTTTTCTGCCAAAGGCTTGGCAGACCACTAGCCCCTTGTGCGAGAAAATATACGATAGTATTCATCGCAGCGACTTCACCGGACACAAAGTTTTCTGTTGTAATAACACCACCGCCCCAACCTTCGTTGTGCCGGAAGTTGACATCATTTGCCATTGAGGTAGGTGCAATGGCAACCCTAAAAACTCTCGCCTTAAAACAATCACTGACAACAACTGCCGAATTTGCGCACATTCCATCAAAGCATCCTTTACTATCAGCAGGCTCCGCACTGTATGCAAAAACTCCATTTGCATCATTTGGCTTGGATATAGGCAACCCCACTGTTTGAGCCGCACGAACTATCACAACATTCGCAACACCGGAACTCAACGGCTTAATGCTTGCCCCTACGACACCAGCCCCCCCGGGGAGAGCTGCAAGTGAATCATACCCACGGACCCCCTCAGCAAAATTTCCGTGCAATCCAGCAATCACCAAGGCTGCATTTTGCAATTCATTTCCAGGAACACTTGGATTAGGCCGATAACAACCATAAAAAGCAGCCATACGTACATCACGGGCCAAAAACTCAATTGCCAAGCGACCTGTTTCTTGAATTCTTGATAAGCCCTGCTGAGTATTAAAAACTGTCTTGCTTGACAAAAATATTTGTACCACACCTGCCATCAAAATGAGCCCCAGTGTTATAGAGATCATTAGTTCAACAAGTGATAAACCTGTTTGTCGCAAACGCATAAATCAATCCTCACATCCTGGCTTCATATGTAAAGGTGGTTTTATTCTCACGCTCTTCACCACTGTTATTTAGCTCACGCCAAGAAATCGTAACCGTACAAACATTAGTTGTGGCGACACATGACACGCCGCCCTTTCCGTCAGGTAATTGCCGGTTAATATTAATGCGCCAATTGTCAATATCAGCTGCTGTTAAAGGAGATGTAACAGGGGATGATGATGGTCCTGCTTCAGCTGATTTGTAATCCTTAAGATTCCGCAAATTAACGCGGACCCTGTCCATTAAATCGTAAGCCAAAATATTAGCCTGAGATCTCATATACGCCCCCTGATTAAACTGCAGGGATTTATTCTGCATGGCACCTAACGCGAGTAGCGCAGTAGACAAGATTAATAAAGTCACCAATACCTCAATAAGCCCAACTCCTGACTGATTGGGTTCTCTCAATGATGACTTGGAAAATAAAAAAATCATAAGTTCAACCTACCAACTCATATCAAATATGCACATTATTAACTGTCACACTCTTTACGCTCGACTGAAACTAACCCCGAAAATCCCACACTTATTTTTCGTGCAGCATTACCAGTACATTTTTTCAAATGCGCAAGGATCTCTATAGGTTTGTCCTTCACACGCGCCAAAGTACCCAAGCTGGTATAGCGGATGAATGTCACATCTTCGGAGTCACTTTTAACAGTAATTACGGCAGCAGAATCCTGCTGTGGCCACACCTTCAAAACTGTTTTCACTGTAGGTGTTGCTTCTTTGTCTTTCTTTGCCGCATCGATAAACAGGATAAAACCATCTGTCCATGTACCATCACAATCAGTGCCTGATTTACTTGCACAAATTGCAGCCCGATCAGCTCGCTTTACTGCTTCAGCTCTCGCTGCATTGATGGCAGATGCAATATCTTCCCCCAGTGCAACCGAACGATTATTCACTATTTGCGATTTGAACGAGGGGATTGCGATTGACACAGCAATAGCCACAACTACCAGCGTTGTCATCAATTCAATCATGGTAAAACCACGAGCCAGATAGCGCATGAGTCACTCTCTCACAAAAATTCAACATCCGAAGGAGCGGGATGGTTTAGGTCGATAGACAAAGGAAATTAGGTTGATTATGATCGTTGTAGCTTATCATGCCTTTTTTTAGAAAGGGTTTGGCAAGCGACATATGGTCAAGGTCAGCCCATGAGCGGCCACCCATGGCGCATTTTTAAACATTACAAGCTAATTTATCCAAGGAATGGAACTGAATGAAAATTCAAGGCTTTACCCTGCTCGAACTACTCGTCACCCTCACAATTACTGCAATACTGCTAACCATAGCTATCCCCGGCTTTTCACGCCAGATACAGAAAGAGCGCATAGTAACAACCGCGCAGACCTTGATTACCACTATTGAAACTGCACGAAGTCAGGCAGTATTCCGCAATGAACGCACAGTTTTACTTGCTACCCCAAAATGGAATGACGGATGGATAGTGTTTTTCGATCGAAACAATAATGGAATTAAAGATGATGAGGAGCCACTAATTTCTGAACAGAAGGAACTCATGAGCAATGTGGAGATTAGCGATAATTTTAGTAAAAGCGCCCAAATTTCATTTATCAATACTGGCGAAAGCAGGCAGCCAGGAAAACGAGATAGAGGGGCATTTATTGCAGGCACAATAAAAGTCTGCCCCAAAGAATCAGGAGATGGAATTAAACTGGTGTTAAATCGCGCTGGTCGCCTGCGCTCTGAAAAGATTAAATACGAAGAGTGCCTAAAAAAATAGCGCCGAATGATTAGGGATATTAAATCCTCAACGCCTTCGGCAACGAAAAACTAATATTCTCCGGGGTGCCATCCATTTCGATTGGGACCTCGGCACCGCAAGCTTTGAGCTTATCAATCACCTGCTTAACCAATACTTCCGGGGCGGAAGCGCCTGCAGTAATACCAATGCTGGTGCGATTTTTTATCCACTCGGGATTGATGTCATCGGGACCATCGATCAAGTAGCTTTCAGTACCGCAGCGCTCGGCAAGTTCACGCAGGCGATTTGAGTTGGAAGAGTTGGGGGAGCCGACAACCAGCACCAGATCACATTCAAGCGCTAGCTGGCGCACAGCATCCTGGCGATTGGTGGTGGCATAGCAGATATCGTCGCGGCGCGGCCCTTGGATCTTGGGGAATTTATTGCGCAGGGCTTCAATTACTTTTGCGGTATCGTCCATCGACAGAGTGGTTTGGGTTACGTAAGCCAGATTTTCTGGGTCTCCAACTACCAGCGCATCAACATCAGCTTCGTCTTCCACTAAATAGATAGTACCGCCGTTGCTGGTGTTGTATTGCCCCATGGTGCCTTCAACCTCAGGGTGTCCTTCGTGCCCGATCAAAATGCACTCGCGCCCTTCGCGGCTGTAGCGCGTTACTTCGATATGCACTTTGGTTACCAGCGGGCAAGTTGCATCAAAAATTTGCAAACCGCGCTCTTCGGCTTCTTTACGCACGGCTTGGGATACACCGTGTGCACTGAAAATTAAAATCACATCATCGGGAACCTGATCAACTTCATCGACAAAAATCGCTCCACGCTCGCGCAATGAATCCACGACAAATTTGTTGTGTACTACTTCGTGACGCACATAGATTGGTGCACCGAAGACGTCGAGGGCGCGATTAACGATATCAATAGCGCGATCAACACCGGCACAAAAACCACGGGGATTGGCGAGTTTGATTTGAGTCATAATCAGTGCACCTGAACCGGTTCGATTTTAAGGATGGCCACTTCAAATAAAATATCGCGACCAGCAAGCGGATGATTAAAATCGACAATAACGACTTCCTCATCAAAACTCTGCACCACGCCAGGCAACTCTGTTTTTTGTGCGTCAGCAAAGGACAACATCAGACCTTCGCTCAGTTCGAGATCAGGAGCAAATTGGCTACGCGCGATTTCCTGAATATTGTTCGGGTTGCGCTGACCAAAACCATCTTCCGGTTTTATCACCAGCGTTTTATGCTCACCTTCCAACATTCCAAACAGCGCTTTCTCAAAACCGGGAAGCAAGTTGCCATCACCAACAGTAAAGGTTGCTGGATCGCGCTCAAAATTGGAGTCGACCATATCACCATTGTCTAATTGCAAGGCAAAATGCAAAGTGATTTTGGTACCTGGCCCTACGGCTAACTCACGCATTGGCTTTCTTCTCTTTCGTAAATAACATATCAATAATTAACACTGCAGCACCCAAGGTAATTGCCGAGTCTGCGAGATTAAACGCGGGCCAGTAATTATCCTGATAATGAACCACAATAAAATCCACGACATGACCGTGAACAATACGGTCATAAAGATTGCCCACTGCCCCACCGAGAATAAATGCCAGCCCAAATGCTTCACGCGGTTTATGTTGTGCGGTGCGCGCAATCCAGACACTCAGCAACACACTGGCCGCAATTGCGATCACTGCAAAAAACCAGCGCTGCCAACCACCCGCCTCAGCGAGAAAACTAAATGCAGCACCAGTGTTGTACGCTAGCGTGAAATTGAAAAACGATGTAAACACTAGCGTCTCGCCATATTCAAATGCGGCTTCGATTGCATGCTTACTTGCCTGATCCAGTGCCACTATCACTAGCGCGACGAGATACCAAAACCATGGCTTTTGATAAATTTTCTCAGTCATTATTTACGTTTCACAAAGATTGATCTTCACATGTAGGGGCGCCGCTTGCTGCGCCCAATAATGTTCAATACCACATCGAAAAAGACAGGGCGCAACAAGCAGCGCCCCAACGAAAGCAATTATGCGAATTGGCGGGTTTCGCCAGCGCCATCAACGTTTTCTACACAGCGTACGCAGATTGTTGGGTGCGCAGGTTTTGATCCCACATCTGCGCGGTGATGCCAGCAGCGCTCACACTTCGCGTGTTCGGATTTTTTCACCTCCACCTGCAAGCCTGCAACGTCAGTTGCAACAGCACCTTGCGCCTCACCCAGCGGACGAATTTCTGCGGTTGATGTAATCAACACAAAACGCAATTCATTTGCCAGCTTGCTCAATTCACCTTGCAATTTTTCATCGCAATAAAGAATGACTTCTGCACCTAAAGAACCACCCACTTCGCCAGCGGTACGCTTCGCTTCCAGCACTTTGTTCACTGCATCTTTAACTTGGGCGATTAGCTCCCAGTAGCTATCCGCAAATGAATCTGTAGGCAGGGTTGGCAATTGGTACCACTCAGCGACAAATACATTCGCCTCGCGCTCACCGGCAATTTCTTTCCAGATTTCGTCAGCAGTAAAACTTAGAATTGGTGCAATCCAACGCACCATTGCCTCAATAACATATTGCAAAGCGGTCTGTGCAGAACGGCGCGCAATTGCATCAGCTTTAACGGTGTATTGGCGATCTTTAATAATATCGAGGTAGAAACCACCCAGCTCCACAACGCAGAAGTTGTGCAGTTTTTGGTAAATCAAATGCAACTGGTAGTTGTCGTAAGCAGCGATAATCTCTTGCTGCAATTGCGCCGTACGGCCAACAATCCAGCGATCCAGCTGCAGCATATTTTCTACCGGCACGGCATCAGTCGCTGGATTAAATCCAGTGAGGTTCGACAAAATAAAGCGCGCAGTGTTACGAATACGGCGATAAGAATCTGCTGTGCGTTTCAGAATTTCTTCTGACACACTCATCTCGGTACTGAAGTCAGTCGCTGCAACCCACAGGCGCAAAACATCCGCACCTAAATCCTTAATTACGACTTGCGGGTCTATCGCATTGCCGATTGACTTGGACATTTTCATGCCCTTCGCGTCAATGGTAAAACCATGAGTAAGAACTTGTTTATAGGGGGCAACTCCGTGCATAGCCATTGACGTTTTTAACGATGACTGAAACCAACCACGATGTTGATCCGAACCTTCCAAATATAAATCGGCAGGAAAACGCAGATTAGCGCGCTGGCTGAGCACAGCAAAATGAGACACTCCAGAGTCAAACCATACATCCAGGGTATCTGTCACTTTTTGGTATTTATCGGCATCAGCACCAAGCAATTCTGACGCATCCAAATCGAACCACGCATCCATTCCATCTCGCTCAACCTTTTGCGCAACAGCTTCAATTAAGCGAACAGTATCTGGATGCAACTCTTGTGTTTCTTTATTTACAAACAACGCAATAGGAACACCCCAAGTACGCTGACGAGAAATACACCAGTCGGGAGAAGTCGCAAGCATCGCATCGATACGCGCTTTACCCCAATCAGGAATCCATTCAACTGACTCAACCGCTTGCGCCACCTGATCGCGCAAATTGTTTTTGCTCATGCTCACAAACCACTGCGGCGTCGCACGGAAAATCAGTGGGGTTTTGGTACGCCAGCAATGGGGGAAGCTGTGAGTGATTTTACCCTGTGCAAACAGCGCATTTTTTTCAATTAAAAGTGCAACCACTTTCTCATCAACTTTATACACATGATCGCCAGCGAAGATTTCTACATTCGGGCGATAGATACCGTTATCGTCGATATAATTCAGTGTTTGAATGCCGTATTTCATACCAACATTAAAGTCGTCCGCACCGTGATCAGGTGCAGTATGTACAAAACCAGTACCCGCATCAGTAGTTACGTGATCGCCGAGAATCACCGGAACCTGACGCGCATAAAAAGGATGTTGCAGCAGCAATTTTTCTAGCGCCGCGCCTTTCACGCGACCGACGATTTCATGGCTTTCAATTTTTGCACGCGCAAGCACGCTGGCGATTAAGGTTTCTGCAACCAATAAGCGCTCGTCGCCCACTTGGATCAACGCGTAATCTACTTCTGCATTCGCAGACACCGCCTGGTTAGCTGGCAAGGTCCAAGGCGTAGTAGTCCAAATTACCAACGAAATTTTTCCGCTGCCACTCACTTCTGCGATGTTTTTTTCAACTGCAGCTTGATCGACAAACGCAAATTTCACATCGATAGAGAAAGAGGTTTTATCCTGATATTCCACTTCCGCCTCTGCAAGCGCTGAGCCGCCAACCACACTCCAGTACACTGGCTTGAAACCGCGATGCAAATGGCCATTTTCGGTAATTTTGCCCAACGCACGAATAATGTCTGCCTCGAACTTGTAGTCCATGGTGAGATAGGGGTTGTCCCACTCACCCAAAACTCCCAAGCGAATGAAGTCGCGCTTTTGGCCTGCCACTTGTTTAGCCGCATATTCGCGGCATTTTTGGCGAAAGGTTTTAACATCAACTTTGGTGCCTGCCTTGCCAATCTCTTTTTCAACTTTATGTTCAATAGGCAAACCATGGCAATCCCAACCAGGCACATAAGGTGCATCAAAACCGCTCAGAGTTTTGCTCTTGACGATAATATCTTTAAGAATTTTGTTGAGTGCATGACCGATATGAATATCACCGTTAGCGTAAGGAGGACCATCGTGCAGAATAAACTGTTCGCGACCCGCGCGTGCTGCACGAATTTGTTGGTAGAGATCACTCGCTTGCCATTGTTTGAGCATATCCGGCTCGCGCTGGGCGAGGTTCGCTTTCATCGCGAAACCGGTGGTCGGCAGATTCAGTGTTGCTTTGTAATCGGTCATGATTCACGGTCAACTTGTTAACAATTGTTTGAAAATGAATTGGCGATAAATTGCCAAATGTTACTTACTGTTTGTCTTGGGGCTGCTCTTTGTGCTCGTCTTTGGCTTCAGTTTTACCTTCGAGCACATCAATGATTTTGGGCATAGCAATCAAAACGACCAGCGCCAAAAAAGTACAAAGTATTGCCAGGGATTCCCGTCCTAAACCAGCCGCGACACCAATCGCAGAGGTGACCCAAATACCCGCTGCAGTTGTCAGGCCTTTGAGGTCTTTTTCATCGTGTCCTTTTAAAATTGCGCCGGCACCGAGGAAACCGATACCGGTAATAATTCCCTGCATCACACGGCTCATTTCCGCATCGGAAATTCCGGCTTGCAACGGAATCAATACAAACAATGCCGAGCCGATCGCCACCAACATATGGGTTTTAATTCCCGCCGCTTTGCCGCGCTGTTCGCGCTCAAAACCCAGGATGCCGCCCAACAACGCCGCCATGAACAGGCGCACGGTAATCGTAGTTAGCTCGCCAACATCCTTGACATCGGAAAATTCCGCTACCACTGTCGAACTGATTTGTTGCCAGGTGCTGCTCATATCTCAATCCTTTTGCACGGTCAGGTTAGCGCCCTTTCAGGCAACAGCTTCCTGATTCATCGGGCAAGGGGACTAATTAGGCGCGATATTATTCGCTGCAGCAAAAAATGCCTTACCTTGCTCGATATCGCTGTGCAATTGCGCACGCAACTCATCGAGTGACGCAAATTTTTTCTCGTCGCGCAATTTCTTGTGAAAGGATACGTCGATCATTTCACCGTAAACCATGCGCGAGAAATCAAACAGATGCACTTCCAGCAACGGCTTGCTCACACCATTGACTGTCGGACGCACGCCGATATTTGCCACGCCCTGATGTACGCTGCCATCGCGGAATGTTGCTGTAACTGCAAACACCCCGTGCAAAGGCGAACGGTAGCGACGCAAATGCAAATTGGCGGTAGGCACGCCCAACTGGCGCCCCAGCTGTTTGCCGTAGGCGACGCGGCCATTGATGATATAGGGATGACCCAGCAGTTTTTCAGCCCCGGTGAAATCACCAGCTTCTAATAGCTGGCGAATACGGGTACTGCTGACGCGCTCACCGTCCACGCTGAGGGTGACGCTGTCTGATACATCGAATCCGAATCTAGCACCAGCTTGCTGTAACAGGGCGAAGTCACCGCGGCGATCACAGCCGAAGCGGAAGTCGTCGCCGACTACCAGATGCTTAATACCCAAGCCATTGACCAGTACTTTTTCGATAAAGGCATCGGCCGACAAATTGCGCAGCTCATGGTTGAACTGCAGGCATAACACACGGTTCACGCCCGCCGCCAATAACGCCTGCACTTTTTCGCGCAGGCGCATCAGGCGCGCGGGGGCTTTATCACCGGAGAAAAACTCGTGCGGCTGGGGCTCAAACACTATCGCCACTGCAGGTAACTGGTGTTGCTGGGCAACCGCAATCAACTGGCGGAGCACGGCCTGATGCCCGAGATGGGCGCCATCAAAAGAGCCAATGGTTGCCACGCAGCCCTTATGCCACGTACGCAGGTTGTATAACCCGCGAATAAACGACCGCGTCTGCGAAGGTAGTGTTTCCGGCGCCTGCACTCGATATAACCCAAGATCGACCAAAAAAGAGGCGTGAAGTATACAGGATGAAAGCGGCTTTTAGTGCCCCTAATGATGCGCGCGGAAATCGCGCAAACGGACGCCAACCGCCAGCAACATCAACACATAAACACCCAGTCCCGCCACGCAAACGATAGTCAGGCGGATAACCCGCTCGATTACCCCGAATGTATGCCAATCGCTCCAGAAATGCAGGAAGCCGAACAGCGTCGCGACCAACGCCAAATTAGCTGCACCGTAGCGCAACCAGATACGCGGCCAATTGCTCGCAGGCACGTAAATTTGCTGCTTACGGAGACCGCGATAGAGCAAATACGCGTTGACGTATGCGGCTAGCGCGGTGGTCAGGGCCAATCCGACATGCCCCAACCCCCACAGCATTACCATCGGGATAACCACTATCGGCTTCATTACAATGTTGGCAACTATGGCGATAATCCCGATACGCACCGGCGCCTTCATGTCCTGTCGCGCAAAGTAGCCCGGCACCAGAACTTTAATCAGCATAAAAGCGAACAACCCCAGCGCATAACCCTTCAAGCTGTAGGTCGACATAGTGATGTCGTGCAGCTTCATTTCACCGTGATAAAAAAGCGTGAACAGGATAGGTTCCGCGAGGATCACCAAGGCAAGCGTGGCCGGTAACGCGATTAGCACCACAAAGCGGATTGCCCAATCGAGCATCTGGCTAAACTTCTCACCGGATTGCGCCGCACTCAGGCGCGATAGACCCGGCATAATCACCGTCGCAATCGCCACACCAAAAACCCCCAGCGGCAGCTCCACCAAGCGGTCGGAATAGAACAGCCAGCTCACCGCACCATCGCCCAATTTGGTAGCGATAATGGTATCCAGCAACAGATTGAGCTGGCTCACCGAAACCCCGAACAGCGCCGGGGTCATCAACACCAAAATCCGCTTTACACCGGGATGTGACCAGTCCAGCTTGGGCGAAGGCAACAAATGAATCTGCCGCAAAAAGGGTAATTGGAACAGCAGTGAAAAAATACCGGCAGCGACAATACTCCAGGCCAATGCATGGGCAGGGGTGGGGAAAAAATCACTCAGCAGCAGCGCGCCAGCGATCATAAAGACATTGAGGAACACCGGCGTAATCGCCGGGATGGCAAAACGGTCGTAACTATTAAGGATCGCCCCGGCAAAACCGGTTAGCGAAATCAGCATCAAATAGGGAAAAGTGATGCGCACCAGATCGGTCAACAAATCAAATTTGGCGGGATTATCTAAATAACCAGGGGCGAACACTAGCGACACACCCGCTGCCCCCACGACACCGATTATTGTCACCAAAAACAAAATCGACCCGAGGCAACCAGCGACTTTATCAACCAGCTCTTTCACGGCCGCGTGCGAACCCTTCTCGCGATACTCCGACAGCACCGGAATAAATGCCTGCGAGAAGGCACCTTCGGCAAACAAACGACGGAAAAAGTTGGGGATTTTCTGCGCGACACCAAAGGCATCCATCGCCCCGCCCGCACCTAAAACACTCGCCAGCACAATATCGCGGATCAAACCCAGCACCCGCGAGGTCATAGTCATTGAGCCGGTAAGCAAACTGGAACGCAGCAGGCTTCTGGGCCTGGCCGGTTTTTCAGAAGGAGAAGAAGGTAAATCAGAGTCAGACACTGGCGAATCCTGCGCGGGCTTTAAGATGCGGCATTATCCACGGCTGATATACTCACATTCAACACCCGCCCGCTATAAGGAGAGTACTATGAACATCAATTCACATTGGCACCTTATCACCTTGGCAAGTTTTACGGTTGTACTGACCGCGTGCGATCCCAAACCACCCGAGTCGACCAATGTTGTCAGCTCGACCCCATCAACCATAGCCACCAGCTCCAGCAGCGACGCCATCCCGGTAGTCAAATTGCACCCATCATGGGACACAGACAACAATGGGGTGAATGATTGTGAAACCGACGGCAGTTGCGATGACACCGTCGATTACACTAAAGCACGCCCATTCAGCAAAATGAACCCGCAAGCGTTACAAGAGTATTATCAAGCAACAAGCAGGGTCGGGCCGGTTAACTTTTCATGCAGCGATAATCCACAGTTGCTATTGATCGCCACCTTCTACGCAACCGAACCAGCAATTGTTGTACTGGAGCGCGATAACAGCGCGATAGAATTGCAATCTGTCCCCGCCGCAAGCGGCAGCAAATATGAAGGGAGCGGCACTTTGTTTTGGGAGCACCAAGGCGAAGCAAAAGTTATCCTCGGCGAAAATACCCCAGAGCTGGTGTGCAAAAAATCCGAACAGCCAACACCATAATCCGCAGTATCTGCCTGACCGGAATCTTCACTGCCTGCGCAATTGCACAGGCGGATGAAGTGCTATTGCACAACGGTGATCGCATCAGCGGCGACATCACCGAAGTTTCCGATAACAAGCTCAAAATCAATACCGCCTATGCGGGAACAATTTCATTGGATAGCACCGCCATCCAAAGCTTCCACACCGATGCAAAACAACACTGGCAAATTAATTTAAAGCCGCACTCAACACGCATCCAGCAAAGTGAGAAACAGGGCTACGTAAAAGTCGATGGAAAAAATATTGCCATCCACGATTTAAAGTTAACGCCGCCGCAAGCGCACTGGAAAAAATCCGGCTTGCTGGAAACTACGCTCGATGTCGACAACGATGCGCAGCGCAAAGAGAAACTGCACATCAATACCGAATTAAGCCTGGAGTCCAAGCACTGGCGCCACAAACTAAAAGGCGAAGTGAATCGCGATAAGGAAAACCACAAAGTCTCGGAGGATACCGAGGAATATAATTACACCCTCGATCATTTATTTAGCGAACACTGGCTGCTGCGTACCGACTCAACTTATCGAGAAGAAGGCGGCAATACACATAACCGTTATGCCTATGTCGGCATAGGGCCAGGTTATCGCCTGTGGGGGGAAAGCGAAGACAAACTCGATCTCATCCTCGCCTACAATCACCTTTGGCTACGCAGCGGATCATTGGACACCGAAATGGATGGCTGGGGCAGCAAACTCGATTACCAGCAATTCTGGTTTGAGCGAAAGCTGGAGACGTTTGCTGATTTGCAAATCTCCCACGTCTATCTCACTTACCTGGACTACATCGTCAATAGCAGCGCAGGCTTGCGCTACTACTTCACGCATTACATTCACTTGTCATTCAAGTACAACTACGACGAAACCAAACATTCATTTGGTAGCATAAAAGACAGCAGCTATGTGCTGGGAGCGGGTGTCAATTTTTAACTGGAAATAATTATTCAAAATAAATCTTTATTTTATTGCGGAACACAAATAAAACCATCCTTGGCCATATTCCCATCTAACGTAACCCAACTAACTTAGAATTGATAACTTGCACGCAACAACACATTGCGCGGTGCGCCTGGCATTGAACCTGAACGCCAGTATTCTTCATCGGTCAAATTAGATACCGCAAGCGTGACATTAATTGAATTAGCGCTGTAACCAATCGCCGCATCATAACGATCATAACCTTCAAGCTTGCTGGTGTTTGTCGCATTAGCCCAAACATCACTTACATGGGTTACACCGACTTCTGCATACCATTGCTCAAAGGGGGCGTAGCGCACAAACAAGTTGGCGGTATTATCGCCAGTGCCATTTAAAAATCTGCCCACGTTTGCAGGCGTAGTGACATCTTTCGTTACCGTTGCTTCCATCCAACCATAACCACCACGCACGTACAAATTATCGAGCACACGCCCGATCATACTGAACTCAGCACCTTTGGATTCCTGTTCGCCTTGTACAGCCCACGTGAATGGATCATTGTCAGGATCAGGACGATAGCGAATATTATTTTTCTCAATGCTGTACACCGAGAATTGCGTATTCAACCGCTTGTTTAACCAATCGCTTTTAATACCCACTTCAAACTGTTCATTGTATTGCGGCTCGTCGTCATAAACTGTGGCCGCGTTAGTTGCTACCGACAACAAACCACGTCCGCCATAAGGCGCAAAACTTTTATTGAAGGATGCATAAATGCTGTGCTCTTCCACCGGTTGCCACACAATACCGGCGCTCGGACTAACACTGTCACCATCGTAACTGCGGTTGCGGTTAAGTGGATTGGTTTCAAGCCCGGTAGTTGATTCAAAATCATACCAATCGTAACGCGCGCCCAATACCACTTTCACTTCCGGCACCAAAGTGATGACATCCTGTACAAATAAACCGTGCGATTCAGCAACGTGCTTGTTGCTTTGCGATGCAGCCGGATGCGGTTTGGTTGCGAGGTCGTTGAATTTATCATCCTGATCAAAAGGATTTACGTAACCGTAAATCGACAAAGCTGTGCCATTGGTAAACAACGACGGATTGCGATTTTCTTTTGCCGAATCCAAACCGACAATCAGATTGTGCTGGATGCTGCCAGTGTTAAATTGGCCTTTGATATCAACTGTGTTGGTTGCAGTTTTATTGATAGTTTCCTGCCACGCATAATTTTGACGAATATAACCTCTTGCCCAAGCGCAATTGGCACCAGCCAGTGTTTTACCGTTGGCATCGCAATAGGTACCACCGTAGAAGTGATCAAAATTTTGCTCAGCTTCGCGGTAATTCAGACTCCAATGCACACTCCATTTTCCATTGAACTCGTAAGTTAAATCGGAGCGGTAAACATTCAGGATATCGTCAACAAAATCGTTTTCCTGCGCGAAGCTGGTTTTGATTGATGTACCTTTTGGCAGCGAGGCGTAATCCGGGCCACGATCAGGAACGCGCTGCAGTTCGTCGTAAGTGTATTGCGCAGTCCACTGTAATCCTTCGCGATTATTGATGGTAATACTGGGCGAAACCATACGAATTTTATTGTTGATGCCATCGCGGAAGCTGTCAGTCTCGCCCACTTCCGAAGTCAAACGCACAGCCACATTTTCGTTGATCACATTATTCGAATCGAGTGTTACACCGAGGTTATCCCAAGTGCCCGCGTAAACGCCGATAGTGCTGGGCGATTCAAAATTGGCGAATTTACTCACCATGTTTACCACACCACCACC
The DNA here is from genome assembly GCF_039207905.1 of Cellvibrio sp. Classification (GTDB taxonomy): domain Bacteria; phylum Pseudomonadota; class Gammaproteobacteria; order Pseudomonadales; family Cellvibrionaceae; genus Cellvibrio. The sequence goes on along the minus strand of NZ_JBCECX010000004.1, from coordinate 173,412 downwards.
CGCGCTGCGCCCATACAATACTGATGCAGGACCTTTGAGGATTTCGATGCGTTCGATGTTGGCCGTACTGCGACGAACCTGTCCGCTTTCACGCACACCATCACGATAAATATCGTTATCGCTAGCCGCAAAACCGCGGATCATAATGCCGTCGCCGCGCATGTCGTACTGGGTATTAATGCCCGGCGTACCCGCGAGCATCACACTTAAATCATTGGAGCCGTAAATTTTGTACTTCTGCACATCAATGGTATCGATGGTTTGCGGAGTATCTTTTACATCCTGTCCGTTACGCGTCACGTTCGCCTGCTTGTATCCCACATAACTTTTAGCAGGATCTTGCTCGCTCATCGCCTCAACTTTTACCGTGGGCAACACCGCCGATTTTTGTTCGACCTCATCTGCCGCATAAGAAAAGCCTGCTACACCGCCCAGCAACATCAGCATGGCGCCGCGGATCGATTGCGCTAAAACCGTTTGGTTAAAGCGATTGGTTTGACTTGACATAAATATCCCCAAGAAATTGTCGTCAGGTTGAAAATGGCGTCAATATACCTAGGTGAGGCGATTTTTTAAATAAAAAATATTCTCATTTGGAATAACTTACTATTTGATCAAATAAAAACCAATCGCCAGAATTTAAGAAAGATCCCGCATTTGCCCTCCTCCTAAAGACAAACACAAAAGGTTGACAACTCCTACTCCGGCATTTACTGTATATAAAAACAGTAACAACTTTGAGGATTTACGCAATGGCAGTAATCGCCGTTTGGCTATGTGATCGGGATGGCAGTATGTTTGAAGATAAAAAAGTCGCAGAAGAACACGATAAGTATTTGGAACTGGCCGCCAATATCACCCAATTGATTGAAGAAAATATTCCCGGTATTGATGAGCAGTACAGCGAAGCCATTGGTATTTTGCTTGCCCAACGTCGCGAATTACTGGCTAAAGCCTGCAAGGGCAAGCCGGATGAATTATTACAGCCTTTCACTTACGAAAAGCCTGTAACCCTGAACAGTAAAACTGCCACCACCACGGACAAGGACAACTAGGTAGAGGCGATTGCTGTATGTGCCGGTAAGCCCACACTCGCCGGTGCCGTTAATGGTTGCCCACACGACCATTAACAATACAAACAACTGAATTACCCTTCAGCGGTTTGTACGTGTTTAGGTGTGTTTGCCGATAACCGGACAGCTACTCCCCAGCAGCTGTACAGATATTGGTTTACACACCTGCTTCCAATCACTTATCCCTTCCCTGCTGTCAGCCACAGCAGATGCGGGCGATAAGCTGCTTTCGCCACTGCATCTATTCCTTATGGAACCTCAACGGGTGCAGTGGTTTTTTATCACTCTTCGATATTAAAACCCTCATGCAATTGCGCCCAAATCAACTAGGATTAGGGAACACTACAAAAACGAGCAGAGGAAAATAAAATAAATGGCTCACTTCGGTCCGCGTTTCCATTACCACAAATGGCTCACATCCAGCCTGGTTATTTGCTTGCTCGCCCTGTCATTGCCATCCCAAGCCAAACCTTTACGCATGGTGTCAGGCAATAACGGCATTGAGAATTACTCCAAGGGGTTGCTAAAACTCGCATTAAGTAAAGTGCCAGCAAAATACGACTGGCAGGAAACTGTTCCCAATACGAGCGAAGAGCGCATGGTACAGATGCTTATCGACAACGAACTTGATGTTGTCTGGTATGCATCAACCAAAAACCTTGAAGAACGGCTGCTGCCAATCCGCATTCCCATGTATCGGGGTTTACTGGGCTATCGCGTATTGATGATCAGGAAAGGCACCCAAGCGAAATTCGACAATATAAAAACACTCGAAGATTTACGTAAGGTTTCGCTCGGCCAGGGGCGCTTCTGGGCCGACACTCAGGTTCTGGAAGCAAACAAACTCAACGTGGTCAAAGTACTGAAATACGAAGGCTTATTTCATATGCTGGATGGTGGCCGCTTTGATGCTTATCCGCGCGGTGTGCACGAACCCTGGGCCGAAATGCAACGCTACCCCAAACTCGATCTGGATGTAGAGAAGAACCTGCTGATCTCCTACACCAATCCGTTTTATTTCTTTGTCAGCAAAAACAATACTGAATTAGCCAAAAATATTGAACGCGGCCTGCGTATTGCGATTGAAGACGGCAGCTTCACCGAATACTTTATGAACGACCCAACGGTTAAAGATGTAATCACCAAAGCAAACCTGAAAAACCGGACATTAATTCGTTTGGAAAATCCGGGACTTCCAGAAAAAACCCCGCTTGAGGATAAATCTCTTTGGTTCGACCCCTACTCGCTCGAATAAACCCCGCACAAAAAAACCGGCCAAGCGCCGGTTTTTTTCGATCATCAATAATTGCACTCAGGAATACATATTCAGGTATTGCACCATACGCGGAAAGCCAGCGCGATTCGGACTACTGCCATGCGGCAAAGCCTGATGCCAAATAATTAAATCACCTGCGTTTGCAGCAATAGGTTTAACTGGCCACTGCGACCAATCCTGTTGTTGCAAATCAACTCCCAATGGCTGTTCAGCCAACCAATCATCACATTTTTTATGGAAGCCCGGCACACAGCAAAACGCGCCCTGATTTTCAGCCACATCGGTTAAATAAATTAACCCTTGCGTCCCAAAAGGAATTGGTGCTACCAACTCAACATCCCAATGAATTCCCGGGCCTGGAAATTTCCACTGCGCGGTTTCTGGAGGATTGAAACCAACACGATCAGTGGTCATTACCAAATCACTGCGCTGCCAAAGCTGTTGGAAAATACGCCGAATATAATCAGATGTTCGTGCCACCTCCAGTGCAGGATGGGAAAATAATTGCACCATAATTTTTTTCATCTGCGATGAAGGTTGATACCAGCTGGCCGGCTCGTCTTCACGCATATCCAAAAAATCCCAGATAGCGGAGCGTGCAGCGGCGGCCTCACTTTTCGAAAGCACCGCAGGAATAATCAGATAACCATGCTCATCCCATTGCGCAAGTTGTTGCGAAGTCAATGGTGGAGAAATCTGTGCATCCAGCTCAATCCGCGCCCCGTCAATAAAATTAACGATTGCATGGTTTACACGCTGAACCTGTGCATCAGTTATTACGCCATCATTGGCAGCTTCAAACCAGCATTCAATATCAGCTAAAGAATGGGCGGAATACAATTGTTGCATAGCAGGTTCAAGCCCCGCGCACAGCTCATCCAACAAAACACGATCCAACAGCCATTCACTCGCAGGAACCTGTGCTAGTTTCTGCTCAGCTTTCGCAGAAAAACTCGCCTGCTTGCGCAATTGGATTTTGTGCCAAAGCCGTTTCAAATGATAAATACCTTGCCCATTTTTTTCCAAGCTGTCAGGTAAAGGAGACTCCGCAAGCTCGGGCATTTTTTCATAAGCAAATACGCATTGAGGATAAACGCCTGATTCGTAGCGAAAGCGCAACAGTGAATTCGGCTGTACTCGCGCATTGCGCTCGTACAGCGGCAACGTAAGCTGCGATTGATTTGTGCTTAACTGGTAATCACCAAACACCTGGATAAAGGTAGTCAGCTTTAAGTGCTGCAACACCTCGGGATAATCCGGAACCTGCAAATGCCCATGCATGCAGGACACATCCCCTCGCCCCATGCGCGTTGCCGTATCTTTGTTCAAAGTGAAAATTTCACCTAAATATAAATCAGGATTTTTTACTGGTTCGCCGACAGTCGAACCGCCATCGCTCAACCATAGATCCAAGCGGATTTTTTCCGGTATCAGCCAACCATCGTTTTTTAAAAAACGTTGCAGATGATTAAAAATACTTACCTGCGGTTCTTGTATTAATCCCTGGCGCATGGTTTCGGAAATAATCAAATCAAACTGCTGCGATGATTCCCACACACAAGCATCTGCCAGTTCGATCTTCTGGACAAAATTACCAACGTGTAAATAGTTAATGAGTAGCTGTAATTTTTCCAAGGACTCCGTGTGAATATCCAATAGGGTCACTCGTATACTCGCAGAATCCAGCAATGGCAATAGTGGGATCAACAACAAACCGAATGGACCAGTACCCGCATAAAGCACATCAATAGGTTGATTATTATTGTGTTGCAATTTTTTCTGAATCGCCGCGTGCATCCCCTGCATAAATATTCGCGTACGCGCAACATCCTCTGCACACTGAGCTGCTGTCGTGGGTGAAACTGCCTTGCCTTGGGCAGTGATAGTTGCATGCTCATCAAGGAACATTGCAGGGTGCAATTCCAAACCAGTGATTTCACAAAGCAGCTTCACCAACGCATCTACAATGGGCTTGGCTTCACCGGTATTGGTGCAGGCGAGCAGTTTGGTAACCAGAGCGTCAATGGTCATATGTCAAAATCCTTGAATAATATGAAAGGGGCCAAATAAAAACTGGCATGCAATAATTGTCGCTAAGGTTAGCGCAAATTCAGCGTTTGGGTATTTCACGACATTTCAATGGATTGCGAATCGGTGCACAAAACAGCTAACGATTGCAAAGCTGTCATAAAATAAGCAAATTACCTTCACATTAGCTCATTAGGGTTGTATCGCTGTAGTTGTATCACTGCAGCTCAATCCAACTTACAAAAGGAGGTTTCCATGTTGCAGAAAATGTTGCAAAAGACCCATTTGCTGACCAGTGCGCTAGTGCTGATATTTGCTATTCCTTTTACCGCCTGCGCTCACGGCAACAAAGATGAGCAGTGGTATAAACATGATGATAAAAATCCGGGCATACAAGTCGGACCACGACCCTTTTATTTAGTCAACGACATGGATGAAAGCGCGTTAAAAAAGAAATTACAGAGCTGCGAAAAAGCTCCACTGAAGAAAACCAATTTCTCTATCGGGCATCGCGGAGCACCACTGCAATTTCCCGAGCATACCAAAGAGTCTTATGAAGCAGCCGCGAAAATGGGCGCAGGAATTTTGGAGTGCGATGTTACCTTTACCAAAGACAAACAACTTGTCTGTCGTCATTCGCAATGTGATCTGCACACCACCACCAACATTCTCACCTCACCACTAGCGAGTAAATGCAGCCAGAATTTTTCCCCCTTTGATCCGGTGAGCGGTAAAGCAGCCAGCGCTAATTGTTGTACCAGCGACATCACCCTCGCCGAATTTAAAACCTTGCAAGGAAAAATGGACGCCTTTAATCCTAAAGCGACCACCGCTGCTGAATACTTGCAAGGTACACCCGCATGGCGCACCGACTTATATGCTGACAAAGGCACTTTGCTTACCCACGCCGAAAGTATCCAGCTGTTTAAAAAGCTCGGCGTAAAAATGACTCCCGAACTTAAATCGGCCAGCGTTGCTATGCCGTTCGAGGGCACTTACACCCAAGCTATGTACGCACAACAATTGATTGACGAATATCGCAAAGCAGGCGTTAAAGCGCGCGATGTATGGCCGCAATCTTTTGATATCCAGGACGTGCGCTACTGGATCAGTAATGAGCCTGAGTTTGGTAAGCAAGCTGTATTCTTGGATGATGCGAATACCATCGCTGAATTACCGACAGCCAATGAATTGCAGATGTATGCCGACGAAGGATTCAATATAGTTGCGCCGCCACTCTGGGCGCTCGTGACGCTGGATAAGAACAATAAAATTATCGCGTCTGATTATGCCGCCAATGCTAAAAAAGCTGGATTGAAAATGATTGCCTGGTCATTTGAGCGCGCTGGTCCATTAAAAAATGGCGGCGGCTGGTATTACCAAACAATCAGCCCCGCACTGAACAATGATGGCGATATGATGAACGTATTACATGTACTTGCAAAAGATGCCGGTGTAATTGGGGTATTTTCCGATTGGCCAGCAACTGTTAGTTATTATGCGAGCTGTATGAATTTGAAGTAATTAAAACCCCTAAAATAAAAAGCCCCGATTACCTACAGCATCGGGGCTTTTATTTGTAAAGAGAAATTAAACCGGCGATGCCTGCAATAAACTTTCGAGGCAATGTTCCTGAATTCCATAAAACTCTTTGATGGCGGCAATCTGCTGCAAAACCTCAGCATTATCGCGTGGTTTTTTGCGTTTTTGTGCAAGGATCATTTTGTTCTTGCTAGTGTGTTCGAGCGAAATAAACTCGAACACTTGTGTATCGTAACCGTAGGCTTCCAATAGCAGCGCGCGCAAACCATCGGTAATCATCTCTGCTTCCTGCCCCAAATGAATGCCGTGTTGTAATACCGGTGCAAGCAATGCAGGGCTTTTTAGTTGCGGGCGGATTTGTTTGTGGCAGCAAGGCGAGCACATAATTATTTCAGCACCGGTGCGAATCCCCATATTAAGGGCATAATCAGTTGCAGTATCGCATGCATGCAAAGCAATCATAATATTGATGCCCTGCGCCGAAAAATGCTGTACATCGCCCTGCTCAAATTTAATTCCGCCCAGCGATAACTTCTGCGCAGTTTGGTTGCATAAATCAACCAACCCTTGCCGCAGCTCAACACCGGTCACTTGCGTTTTTACACCCAGGTTTGCGCTTACATAATCATGCACTGCAAAGGTTAAATAAGCTTTGCCCGAACCAAAGTCGGCAATATGCAATTCACTGCGCTGATCAAGGCTGGTGTGATGAATAGCAGCAGAGAGCACTTCAATGAATTTATTGATTTGTTTCCACTTACGCGACATAGCAGGAATAATTTGACCATTGGCATCGGTAATGCCTAGCTCACGCAAATAAGGTCGATTTTGTTCTACATAACGCAGCTTGTTGCGATTGTGCGCAAGCTCCGGTGAGGCGATTTGCTTTTCCGTTGCTACCGCTGAATTCTTGTTACGGTTTTTATTAATCAGCACCTTTCCCTTTTTGCTAAAACTCAATTGCGTTTCCCAATCATCGGTAATCATATGGGCATTGTGGAAATCACTGCCCAGCCACTGCTGTAATTGAGTTATGGCATCGTCAATTGCAAAATTTTTAGTGACATGATTCGTACGATACTCATATAAAAATGACAGCAGAGTTTGCTCTTTGATTTGCACCGAACGAATCGTGATGCGCGTAAGTTCAGCATCTGTGCCTTTATATTTGGATAGCACCAAACGCTGCAAAGCATGCTTAGCAAATGCTTGCTGGCAATCAGCCAAAAAACTTTCTACATCAGGATTGGAACTATCATTAACCATAACTGTGCTCATTATTCATCCGCATATATCTGCCAGCGCGGATTTAGCGTTCGGAAACTCAAACGAAAATCCAGCATTCAGCAAATTATGCGGGATAACCCTCTGCCCTTCCAATAATAAATCGGACTGTTCGCCCAGTAGCCAGCGCACGATAAACCCCGGTGTCGGCATAATGCATGGTCGATGCAGAACAGACGCAGCCTGCTGATTAAACTCTAATTGGGTCAATGCATCAGGGGCGGTGAAATTATAAATACCAATGGAAGTATCCGTGGATGGCTCTATGTGCCGCTGGAACAGATAGGCAATTCCGCGCAAAAGGTCGCGCACATGAATCCAGGACATCCACTGCTTGCCTGTACCCAACTTGCCACCCATGCCCAATTTAATCGGCATCAACATCATAGGTAATGCACCCTGATGCCCCAGCACCAAGCCAAAACGCATAATATCGACGTTGACACCGTATTGGCTGGCACGCTGCGCTGCAGCTTCCCATTCCTGACACAACTGCGACATAAAAATCGGTTGTGGAGAATCTGTTTCGACTAAAGCCGTTACATCACCTTGCTGTTGAATACCGTAATAACCAATTGCTGAAGCCGATAGCAACAATTTTGGCTTTCGCTCTGCACGGGCAATCCAATCAACCAGTTTTTTTGTTAAATCGACACGACTGGCCAGTAATACTTTTTTGCGCGATTCACTCCAGCGCCACCCGAGAATCCGCGCACCAGCAAGATTAACAATAACATCGACAGGATAATTTGCAGGCAACTCATCCATACTGGCAATACATTTTGTTTTTCCAGAAAACAAAAAAGCGGCAGCAGTTGGATTACGGCTCAGCACAATAACATCATGCCCATCAGCCAATAATTCACGCACCAATAACTGCCCGATAAATCCTGTTGCACCAGTCACTAACACTTGCTGGCGTTGACTACTAAAATGCAAAGGTGACATATGCGCATCCTTATTAACTATTTTTCCGAGTTGTATTGCAGCTAATCCATCACGTATACCCGAAAGCCCAACACCAATACCACAAAGCGCAAGGAAAACACTTAATACTCCATGCGGCTGCCACATCAATGCGGTAGGGAGACTCCACCAATAGGGTATTTGCAATGCAAGTAACGTAATAAAAGCACCGCCATTAATTGCAAGCAGTGTGTGGGTTACGCGCTCTGTTGCCGGCAGCATGCGGGATTGATCTTCAATCACAAAATCCCACAGGGTCAATACAATCTCCACAACAAATAACAACATCAAAACAAGTGCAAACCATCCCTGCCATATCCACGAGGAAAGCCCAATAAACAGCAGCGAATAAATAACCGCACGCAGGGCATGAATTGAAAGTTCTTTCCTTGCGCTGGTGCGCTGTGCAAGTGTTTCCGTTAACTCGTGGTGATAAAGGGTATCGAATGCGCCCATTAATCCTTGCGCAGCCATTAACGACAATGCCAGCAGATGAATATCCATCACACTCTCCTGAATTTGTTAACGAACTTACTAATGCTGCAGATCGTGAAATACACCTACCTGAGCAAATGTCCTGCCTAATAAACAGTGCTGTATTTCGATGCGAATATTAAATTGGCTAGGATTATCATTGCGATGACACAAGAAAGTTTTACCTGGGGTTAGAATACCGGGTAGCGGAATGCGTACACCAAACACATCCCAAAAATATCCATCGCTGGTAAAGTGCAAGTTTCCATCTTGCACATGTAACTTGAGCTTCATTCCCAAACCTTTCCCCACATATTCCAACACTTCACCTTTTTCGCTTTCACGCATATAAGAGGTGAATTGAATAGGCTTGCGCTTGTTCAAACGATAAATTCGCTGCTTGAAAATAAAGGGACAATCTTTCTTGGAATAGACTTCAATATCAACCGGAAAATTCTGGTCATTAAATGGAATCAATGCTCCCTTAATAAGAGGCATAGTAATAAAACCGAGAAACTTTCCAAATCGCGAACAACTCAGCTCACTTAATTCACCACGATAATAAAGTGGTTTTCCTGGCTCCGGATTTTTAGCGAACCGTTCCTGAATATCAGGATGCAATTTAAGCCACTCATCGCCCAAAATCCTGCGAAAAAGCTCACCTTCAGATACAACTAATTGCACAAAAAACCTCCATTATTTTTTATTTTTTAATCTTCAATCTCAAATTATTTAACACGATCCAACCGCCACAAAATTAAGAGAGTCGGCACTAGCGCGATGATCGCAGCCAAGTCGATCCATGCGTGACTCCACACATTTTTTTGAATAGAAATAATAATGTCCTGCGGTGCCCATAATAAAATTACGCCCGCGAGAATTAACCAGATAGATGCAAGCCGATGTTTATTAGCCAAATACATCAGCGCCAACATAAATAAAGAAAAGGCTTGGAGAGTTGCGCCGAAAAGCGAGATCCACCACAACTGTAATTCAAGCGTGCCAGTATCTTGCGGGAAACCAAAAGAATGCAGAATGGATTGTTGATAGGCAGCAAACCACGAAGCGTCGCTCCACCAGGTAACACCGAGCGCAATAACAAAATGCCCGACAGCAACCAGATATAACCAACTGACTAACCAAGACCGCACTGACGCGCTTGCTGGCATTTGTCCATCACTCCATTTGATTGAAATCAAAATATTCTGTAATTTCAGAATATACTGAAAATTCAAAAAACACCAATAGCAGTGAAAAATATTTTTAGCGCGGATGAAGAAAGACCGGCAGGGATTGTTTGTGAAGCCAGATGGATTGATGCGAAGTAAACCGAGCAACAGAAGGGAAAGTTAAAACGGAAACTTATTACAGGCGGGATTATTTAGCGAGGGAGTTAACGCAATCCATTGCGTCGGTAGATCGAAAGTTTTCCGTCACTTTTAAAAAGGCGCTTACTTAAAAGCAACTTACTTGTGATTATCTTTCAAATCACCGTAACCTTTTTGGACCTTACCTTCTACTTGTTTAGCGATGCCTTTGGCCTGTTGCTTTTCACTGCCAATAGCTTCGCCAGTTTTTTGCTGCACTTTACCAGCAGCCTGCTTCACTGAGCCTTTCACTTGATCTTTGTTCATGATAATTACCTCTCGATGAATTAAAGTTCAATAGGAGTTATTCAATGAGTAACAATAAATAGCTCCCTCTAGAATACTGACTCTGATCTTGTGTATGAAGTTCATATCCAGATCGGAATAGCATTCAACGATTCCAAGATATCCACAAAATTGCCCTGCCTCGGTGCGCAACCAAACATAAAATCCACTTTTTTAGTGCTCAAATAAAACCCTGCCGCAACGCCTGAGAAATAGGTAAATTGCTTGACGCAGATCAAAAAATTCTGTAATTTCAGTAAATACTGAAAATTCAGGAATTACAGCATGTCCGAAAAACTGACCCCAATGATCCAATCCTGCGTCCTCCATTTCGGTGAAATGGGCAGTCGATGGGGGATAAACCGCACTGTGGGGCAAATGTACGCCCTGCTGGTATTGAGCAAAGAGCCGCTGTGTGCGGACGACATTACCGAAGCACTGGGAATTTCCCGCTCCAATACCAGCATGGGGCTGAAAGAGCTGATGTCGTGGGAGCTGGTAAAGCTGCAGCATCGCCCCGGCGAGCGCAAAGAGTTCTACTCGGCACCGGGGGATGTGTGGGATATCGCGAAAATCCTGATCGAGCAGCGCCGCAAGCGTGAAATCGACCCAACGCTTTCCACTTTGCGCAATCTGCTAATCGAAACACCGGCCAATGCTGATGAGGAATATGCGCAAGAGCGGATGCGCGAAATGCACGAGCTGATTGAGATGATTACGCTATGGACGCAGGAAATCCAACGCCTCGACTCCGCTAATTTAGGCAAGCTGCTCAAACTCGGCAGCAGTATCGGCAAAGTGTTGGATATGAAAGATCGCCTGTTGGGCTCCGGCAAAAAAGAAACGACCAAGTAATCAATCCGACGTAATTATTTTGCAACACGCACTACAATTTTTTACGGAGAACGTCCACGGCTGACGCTTATCAAAAGGATTGCTCCATTTTCATCGAGGTACTTTTATGCTCGAAACACTCATGCTGTCCCGCATCCAGTTTGCCGCCAATATTTCCTTCCATATTTTATTTCCCACTATTTCCATCGCGCTCTGCTGGTTTTTATTTTATTTCAAAGTGCGTTACAACCGCAGCGGCGACGAAGTCTGGATGCGCGCCTATCGTTTCTGGGTAAAAGTATTTGCATTGACCTTTGCATTGGGAGTAGTGAGCGGCATCACCATGAGTTTTCAGTTCGGCACCAACTGGCCGGGCTATATGGAAACTGTGGGTAATATTGCGGGGCCACTGCTCGGTTATGAAGTGCTGACCGCATTTTTTCTGGAAGCCACATTTTTAGGGATCATGCTGTTCGGTATTAACAAAGTATCCAATCGCATTCACACACTCGCAACTTTCCTCGTGGCATTCGGCACCAGTATGTCGGCCTTCTGGATTATCGCGCTCAATTCCTGGATGCAAACGCCAACCGGTTTTGAAATGCGTCAGGTGGGCGACACCATGAAAGCCTTTCCGCTCGATTGGTGGGCAATTATTTTTAATCCGTCTATGCCTTATCGTTTAGCGCATATGTTGATGGCATCCGGTTTAACTGCTGCATTTTTAATTGCGGGAATTTCCGCGTATCGCATTTTAAAAGATGATCACAAACCTGCGCCGCGCCTTGCACTAAAAACCGCAGCCACTGCCGCTGCGATCTTAATTCCAATCCAGATATTGCTCGGCGATATGCACGGTCTCAATACTCTCCATCATCAACCCGCGAAAATTGCGGCGATGGAAGCTGTATGGCACACCGAAAAAGGCGCTCCTTTAGTGCTATTTGCGATTCCCGATAAAGAAACCCAAAGCAATAAATACGCGATTCAAATTCCCAACATGGCGAGCATTATTTTAACGCACAAAACGGATGGCGAACTCAAAGGGTTGAATGAGTTTCCCGATGCGCATCCGCCTGTAGCACCGCTGTTTTACGGCTTCCGTATTATGGTTGGCGTAGGCATGTTGATGTTGCTGGTATCCTGGGTTGGCTGCTGGCAAATATATCGCCGCAAAGAAGTATCACCGCTAATGCTGAAAGTATTTGTCGGCATGACTTTCTCTGGTTGGATCGCCACACTATCCGGCTGGTATGTCACCGAGATCGGCCGTCAGCCCTGGCTGGTAACCGGCGTATTAAAAACAGCAGATGCAGTAACCAGCACACCCGCGAGCAACGTTGGAACATCACTCGCTATTTATTTAACACTCTATGTAGTGTTACTGATTGCCTATATTCGCACACTGTTTGTTATGGCAAGAAAATCTGTGCTGGTGGATCGCCCTGAAGAAGTCGACACCCTGCAAGAAAAACTCGTCGAAAAAAATCTGTGAGGAACACACCATGACCGATATCAGCACTTTATCCGGCGAAGCATTTTGGCTCCCTGTTATTTTTATTGGCTTGATGGGGCTCGCCTTTTTTATCTACGCGATTCTTGATGGCTACGATCTGGGCGTTGGCATTTTATTGCCCAAAGATTCCGAAGCGCAGCGCGATACCATGATCGCCAGCATCGGCCCTTTTTGGGATGCAAACGAAACCTGGCTGGTACTAGGCGTGGGAATTTTGCTAATTGCATTTCCATTAGCACACAGCATGATTTTATTTAATCTGTATTTACCCGTAACGGTAATGCTCGCAGGTTTAATATTGCGCGGAGTTGCCTTCGACTTCCGTGCCAAAGCGCCAGAAGATCACAAAGAGTTGTGGGACCGAGCGTTTCAGGTTGGTTCCTTACTCGCCACTCTTGCACAGGGCTATATGCTTGGCCTGTTTGTAATGGGTTTTGAAGATACCGCCGCCGCACATTTATTTGCTGCACTCAGTGCAATCTGCGTAACCGCGGGCTACACCTTTATCGGTGCCGCATGGTTGGTGATGAAAACTGAAGGTGAATTACAAAAGCGCGCCGCTTGGTGGGCACGTCGCTGTGCATGGTTGATGCTACTGGGAATTATCGCGGTATCAATCGTCAATCCACTCGTCAGTCGCACTATTTTTGATAAATGGTTTGGTTCGCCACTGGTAATGGTGCTGTGGGTAATTCCGGTATTTTGCTTCGTATTATTTTTTATCGCCGACCGCTACTTACGTCGCGCGCCCTACGCGAACGATTTCGGTTGTTGGATTCCTTTTGCATCAGCCGCAATGATTTTCTTATTAAGTTTTATCGGCTTGGCTTACAGTTTCTACCCTTACGTGGTGCCCAACAAACTCGATGTATGGCAAGCAGCGAGCGCACCGGAATCACTGATGTTTATTTTGTACGGTGTGATCGTGGTGCTACCAACCATTCTCGGCTACACCTTTTTTGCGTACAAAGTATTTCACGGCAAGGCGACGCAACTGAAATATTATTAATTTACTTAGCGCGCGCAATGACCTGGATTCTCACTGTGCGCGTAGCAAGATGCACTTCACGCAAAAAGTAACCCAGCCCGACAATCAGGGTAATTGTTGACGCAGTAAACAGTGCGCTAATCACCCACTTCAGTTCAACCTGTAACAGCACCTGCAAAAAGATTACTGCAACTACCATACACACCAACAACGCAGAGCAAGTACAAGCGGTAATAGCCGAGCTGGCGTAGTGGCGGCGGCGCTCCAGGCGATTTAATTCTTTATGTAGTGCATCAGAATCCTGCAGATGTTGCGGCAATTCTTTTTCAGTCAGACTACGACCGCGATCAATGATCCGCGCGAGGCGACCCGCCATCACATTTAATAGTCCGGCAATACCGGTCAGTAAAAATACTGGCGCAAGTGCGAGCTGGATTGCATGAGTGATATCGCCAAAATTCATGGCGGCTTCTGGAATGGAATTCATTATTGGTCTCGATAAACTGTTTTTCTTAATAGTTTCTGTGCAACTGACTATTTTCGATTTGTTTTAAGGTTTATGCCGTTTGATCGCCTGTTGCAACTGGCTCAAGGTAACACTGCGGGCAAGCTCCTGGCTTTTGCGGATATGTTTGGTCATAGCTTTGCGGGCCTGGGTTTTATTTTTTTCGCGGATTAATTGGCAAATCGAAAAATGTTCTTCGCAGGTTTCGATTACCGATTGGCGATCCGGAAAGCCCAAGCGCCGCAGTATGCGGATATTATTGTTGATATCGCGCAGATAATTGGCGAGCACCGGATTGCCGCTGCCAATCGCAATGCCAATATGGAATGCCTCTTCGCGCGCTTTGATTTCTTCCATATCCAACTCATCGTCCAATCGCTCTGCATTCCAATCTTCTTGCAATGCATCCAGATCCTCATCTTCCATATGGTCGCACGCGAGTTCGACGGCGCTGGCCTCCAACATGATGCGCACATCGTAATATTGGCTGATGGTTTCAATATCCACCGAGCGTACAAAGCAGCCCTGCTTGGGCATGATGGTGATTTGCCCCTCGGTTTCCAGCCGTTGCAATGCAGCGCGCACCGGTGTGCGGCTGACTTGGAAATCTTCAGCGATCTCAGACTCGGTGATGCGGGTGCCGGGGTAGATTTCGAAATCGATAATCTTTTTTTTGAGCTGGTCGTATACCAGTTGTGCAGCTGATTTAGGGGTTGTCAAAGAACCTGCTCCGTCTACTTAACTGCGCTTGCGCGCGCACCTGTTCATGCATGGTAGGCGAGCACTACCACCTTGTAAACCAACTCATCCAACCCGCCGATTTTGCCGAACCGGCGCACTTCGCCAGTGCACAGCGTATTTGACGAGCATTGCTTTAGTGCCATTTCCAGCGTCAGAACATGGCTCATAGCTGCATCTCTCTTACTCGAACCCAACCAAAATTCCCAAGCAATTCATCTGCTTGCGTCGATAAAAGACGACCTCACTTTCGTCTGGCACAGCTTATGCAAACACATCGTTGTATACAACGATGATCTAAAAACTAACATCCTATACACCGACAAGGAGGTCAGTCGCGCCAGCCCACTACTGGCTAGCGCGCATCCATTGCAGGCAACCACTTTCAATCACCGATTTTCGCCGAGGGAAACAACTATGAGAATTGCGTTAACAAGCATGCTATTTCGCGTATCCGCCAGCGCTGTTTGCCTCCTATTGGCAGCGACTGCAGCAGCCCAATCTTCTGTGGATTTTAAAGGCGAACTGGATATTTACCTCCGCGACTACCAAGCCGCAGGCGCCGATAGTGATAGCACTCAGGGAGTTGAATCCAATGGCATGACCACCTCATGGCTGGGCGTTCATGGCGAACACATACTCAACGACGACCTGAAAGCCATAGCGGCAGTAGAAATGTTTTTCCGCCCCGACTCAGCCGAATATGGCCGCTTTGAGGACGATATCTTTTTTGCGCGCAGCGCCTATGTCGGCCTGAGCGGCAACTTTGGTGAAGTAAAAATTGGACGCGTTGCCGCTGCCCATTTTATCTCTGCGATTTCGTTTAATCCCTTTGGCGACTCTTTTGCATTCTCTCCCATGATCCTGATGAGTTATGGCGGCGGGGGATTGTATGGCGATACCGGCTGGAGCGATTCCATCGCTTACACCACGCCAACACTCGGCGGCTTCACCTCCAATCTGGCTTACGCCTTTGGTGAGGAAGAAGGTGAAACCAGCACCAACAAAATGGCTGCCAATACTTTTTATAAAGCGGGTGATTTTGGTTTTACCGCCGCTGTGCAAAAAATTTCCGGCACCCAAACCGGTGCGACTGGACTTGGCGCCGACGATGAACAAACAACCTCGCTGCTCGGTGTGAGTTACGACATAGGCAAAAGCACCGTCTACGCACAGTATCAAATGATGCGCGATGAACTTGCCGTGGGTGATATCGACCGCGACACACTGGTGCTCAGCGCCTCTATCACCGCCGGCTCGGGCGCGTTTTATCTCAGCTATGGCCTTACCGAAACCAGCACCGACAGCGGCGATTTTGACCGCAGCATTTACACCATCGTCTACAACTTGCCACTCAGTAAAGAGACTGACCTCTACGCCGGTTTCACCAGCGATGACCCGGATGGTGTTGAGCAGAAGGGACGCACCTTGGGGCTTGGTGGCCGCTATCGTTTTTAACAGGAGCCAGACTATGATCAGCCTGAGCGCACAACCCGAAGCCATTGATTTATCACTCGCACACACTGCGCTGGTGATTATCGATATGCAGCGCGATTTCCTCGAACCCGGCGGCTTCGGCGCAAGCCTCGGCAATGATGTGAGTTTATTGCGCTCGGCGATTGCACCTTGTCAGGCATTGCTCACCGCAGCGCGCGCAATTGGCATGCTGGTAATTCACACCCGCGAAGGTCACTTGCCAGATTTAAGTGATGCACCACCTGCAAAAGTGATGCGTGGAAAACCGGAGCTACGTATCGGCAGCCTCGGCCCTATGGGACGGGTGTTAGTGCGCGGCGAGCCGGGTCACGGAATTATTCCGGAGCTAGCACCGGTCACAGGCGAAATCATTATCGATAAACCCGGCAAAGGCGCTTTTTATCGCACCGAATTAAATGATGTGCTGAAAGAACAGCGCATCGAAAATTTATTAGTGTGCGGTGTCACTACCGAAGTTTGCGTACACACCACTGTGCGCGAAGGCAATGACCGCGGCTATCGCTGCGTTGTGGTCGGTGATGCCTGCGCCTCTTATTTCCCCGAGTTCCACCGTGTTGCCCTTGCGATGGTTTCTGCGCAGGGCGGCATTTTTGGTTGGGTGAGCAACAGCACCGCCGTTGTCGCGGCGCTCGCCCCCAAACGCATGTCCAGCACCGTAATTTCTTAAACCAACATATACATTTTTCAAAAAATATTTTTCTTAAACGCCGTCCCTGCTAGCCAACTACACGAACAGGAGAGGATAAGACCATGACTACCATCGTTAATAAAAATATGCCCGGTAATGTGAAATTGTGGAAACCCGGCGACTGGAACGCGCTCTTCGGTTTCGGCACCAATATTTTGGTAAACCTGTTAGTGCTCACCGGCCTGCTGCGTTTTGTGCTGCAAATGCCAGACGACATTGTGTTTGGCCGCATTCTTCCCGCCGTAGGTTTAATGATGTGTTTGAGCACACTCTACTATGCCTACCTCGCGTACAAATTAACACTGGAAACTGGCCGCACTGATGTATGCGCCCTGCCTTCCGGTATTAGCGTGCCGCATATGTTTGTGGTGGTATTTGTCATCATGCTGCCGATCTCCCTTACCACCGGCGATCCAATCAAAGGTTGGGAAGCGGGATTAACCTGGGTGTTTGTGCAAAGTTTTGTGTTGATGCTCGGCGGTTATATCGCGCCCTACATTCGCAAAATTACACCGCGCGCTGCACTGCTGGGCACACTTGCCGGTGTGTCGATCGCTTTTATTTCGCTGCGCCCCGCGTTGGAAATGTTTATGACGCCGGTGATCGGTGTGGTGTGTTTTGCCATTATTTTACTGAGCTGGTTTGGTGGAGTGCGCTACTTCAAAGGCATTCCGGCGGGATTAGTTGCTATTGCAGTGGGCACATTAATCGCATGGGGCTCAACTGCAATCGGTTTGAATTTTGGCGGATTGAGTTTGGAAAAACTCACGCAATCACTTACCAGTTTTGGATTTTCAATTCCGATTCCCGCTGTTGGCCATGTATTTTCCGGCTTTGAATTTATCGGGATTATTTTAGTTACCGCAATTCCATTCGGCATTTACGATTTAGTCGAAGCCATGGACAACGTAGAGAGCGCTGCAGTAGCGGGCGATAGTTATCCGACAACACGTGTACTCACCGCCGATGGCGCAATCAGTTTGATCGGCTGCTGCATGGGCAATCCATTTATCAACGCTGTTTACATCGGGCATCCCGGTTGGAAATCCATGGGCGGTGGAATTGGTTATTCGGCAGCGACAGGAATATCCGTTTTAATTCTCTGTTGGTTTGGAATTATCGCGGTATTTTCATCCGCAATTCCGCTGGTCGCCATCTCACCTATTTTGCTTTACATCGGCATGTTGATCGGTTCGCAAGCATTTCAAGAGAGCCCAAAATCTCACGCGCCCGCGATTATTGTTTCACTTATGCCGCACCTGGCTGCCTGGGGGAAATTGCAAATAGATAATGTGCTCGGTGCTGCAGGCACTAATGCCGCCGCTGTCGGTCTCGATAAGCTCGCACAAAATGGTGTGCTCTATGAAGGTTTATCGGTGCTAGGTGGTGGAGCGATTCTGGGCGGATTAATGCTCGGTGCAATTACCGCGTTTATTATCGACCGCAGTTTTAATAAAGCCGGCCTCTTCGCTTGCGCGAGTGCAGTTCTGACTTTCTTTGGATTAATGCACGGCGAAGCGATTGGAATTGCCGAATCACCCACTGTAGCTTTTGCGTATCTCGCCGTTGCCGGCGTGTTGTTTGCCTGCGCGAAATTTAGCGTGGAATCCAGCAAAGCTCCCGACAAACACCACGATACTGATGTAATTGAACCTGTGCATTAAGCAGATTCCATTAAAAGACCTCACTTAAAAGACATCAACTAAAAGGTATGCATTAATTAAGGAGCAACCATGAATTCTTTTTTAAATAACTCGCCGCGCTATCTCAATAGCACGCCTTATGAATGGCCTTACGATGGCAACTTGCATCCGCATAACACGGCGCTGGTTATTATCGATATGCAAACCGATTTTTGCGGCAAAGGCGGTTACGTGGACACCATGGGTTACGACATCAATTTAACACGCGCGCCTATCGAGCCACTGCGAAAATTACTGCCGGTGATGCGCGAGCTGGGTTTTCATATTATTCATACCCGCGAAGGTCACCGACCAGACCTTGCAGACTTACCTGCAAATAAACGCTGGCGCTCACGCCAAATTGGCGCAGGCATTGGCGATGAAGGCCCTTGCGGAAAAATTTTAATTCGCGGCGAAACCGGCTGGGAAATTATTCCCGAGCTGGCGCCGCTTGAAGGTGAAATTATTATCGACAAACCTGGCAAAGGTTCTTTCTACGCGACCGATCTGGAATTGGTGTTGCACACCAAAGGTATCCGCAATTTATTACTCACCGGCATCACTACCGATGTCTGCGTGCATACCACCATGCGCGAAGCAAATGATCGCGGATTTGAATGTGTATTGCTCTCTGACTGTTGCGCGGCAACCGACCCCGCCAATCATGCCGCCGCATTGGCAATGATCAAAATGCAAGGCGGTGTTTTTGGTGCAGTGGCCACATCGCTAGATGTATTAAACACATTGAAAAAATAGTGAACTGGAAAATTGATATAGGAGACGCTTGTGGAAAAAAATCTGGTTTGGGCAGATTTAATCAACAGGAACTTTGATGATCCCGAATTACAATGGCGAGAGTTCCGCGATGGAGTGGATATTCTTCCGCTCTATGGCAATCCAAGTCAGGGGTGCTCCTCTGCCCTGCTTCGCTATCACCCCGGCGCGCACATTCCACGGCATTTACATGTCGGCATGGAATTTTTATTGATTCTGCGTGGCAGCCAGCGCGATGAACGCGGCGAATATCACAAGGGTACGTTTCTCATTAACCCCGCCACTACCAGCCATGAAATCACCAGCGAAGAAGGCTGTGTGGTATTAGCGGTGTGGGAAAAGCCGGTTGAGTTTGTAGATTGAAGTCCTGCTAATCACCCGTTGGTGAAATACGAAATTCGCGCACGGTATTTTGCGTTCGCCACAGATCAGACAAACGCGAAACATTTTTAAGATCAGCAGTTCTGATGACCATGCGATATTCAAATTGGTTTTCTTCGGTAACACGATAACTGGTATTTGCAACACTGAATCCCTGTTGCTGCAACAGCGCAATTAATTCTTTTTCCGGCATGACCTGATCGCGATCAAAACTGATTTGATGATGAACATAACATTGGCCGGGCAACTTCGCTTCTATGATGCGAAATAGCGACAACACACTCACCGTCATGATGGTGGCAATAATCGCCGGAAAATAAAAACCAACACCAATAAGGATTCCAATT
The DNA here is from genome assembly GCF_039207905.1 of Cellvibrio sp. Classification (GTDB taxonomy): domain Bacteria; phylum Pseudomonadota; class Gammaproteobacteria; order Pseudomonadales; family Cellvibrionaceae; genus Cellvibrio. Next base: position 153,167 of record NZ_JBCECX010000004.1, on the reverse strand, counting down.
GCCGCCGTAATCCAGATCGACGCCGCCGTAGTCAGTCCACGAACACTCAACCCTTCTTTGAAAATAACGCCGGCACCGAGAAAACCAATACCGGTCATAATCCCTTGCGCCATTCTTGTTGGATCAGCACGCACCGTATCCGGCGGTACTGCGGGCAACCATTTCCATTGGAAGTAGGTAATCATCATTAACAAACTGGATGCGAGACATACGAGCGTGTGCGTGCGGAATCCCCGCAGGACGGCCATGATAACTGCGCTCCAACCCGACAATCCCGCCCGCAATAAGCGCTCCAAACAAATGGGCAATAATTTCAAGTTGATCAGCACTCACGCTCACCACATTTACGTCCATCATGTGCCCCGCTTCGCATCACCTTAAACTTCCTGATCCTAACTGAGGCCTGTTTCGACGGGAAAATACTATTTGCTTATATACTTATTGCCGGAGAGCTGGTGAACTATAGGGCTGTTTGCGCATCAACATAATGAAATGCCATTTAGCCATTAAGGAAATCAAATGCAATTAAAGGCAGTCATATCCTTTTCGTTAATCTTTTTACTGAGTGGTTGTTATTATCTGCAAAGTCCATCCACGCCAATGGAGACGGTCAGTTATCTCTCTAAAAATGGAACTGACAAAAATAACAGCCAGCGCAAGCTTATGGTGCTGTTACCTGGAATAGGTGATGGAGCAGAAAAGTTTTACCAGCACGGTGTTGTCGATATGATTCAACACAAATATCCGGACATGGACGTGATTGCAGTAAACGCTCATTTAAAATATTACCAAGCGCGGACTATTACCGAGCAGCTACGCACCGACATTATCAAACCGGCACGTGATGCGGGATATCAGGAAATTTATTTAGGCGGGATTTCGCTAGGGGGATTTGGTTCTTTACTTTACCTCCGACAATATCCGGAGGATATCGCCAAGGCATTTATCATGGCGCCCTATCTTGGCGAAGCACAGGACTATGATTATTTACTTGCCGACTCTACGAAAGAGATATCGACAACAGCGGCACCAACGGAAAATAGCATTTGGCTCTGGCTTACCAGCCTGCCCGATGTAACACGTCAAAAAATTTATCTGGCCTATGGCGCTGAGGATAAATTTGCCACATCGAATAACTTGCTGGCTAAGTATATTTCTCCGGAGCAAGTCTTAGTGCAGCGCGGAAAACACCATTGGAAAACATGGGAGCAATTATGGCCGGCTTTGTTAGCAAAGCCGGACGTAGCCAAGCAATAAATCCAACTGAATTTATTTACTCAAACCCAACCATTGGCTCAAGCTGTCCACACGACGCAAGAGCAAGAATTCGATTGCCAATAATGCAATCAAAGAAATTGCCAGCAATGGCAGGAACAACGCCAAGCCGATAGTTATGGCAACTACTGCAAACCCAACACGTGCAGGCATTGCTGGTGGCGCACCCAATGCCGATTGCGGTTTGCGTTTGCGCCACAAAATAAAACCGCTAACGCTGATCAGGATTAACCCCGCGCAGGTGAGTACGCCTAACACCAGATTAAACCAACCGAACAAATAACCTTCGTGCGCAGCAATACCTACGCCTATGGCTTTATCCAATAATTTTTTCTCCGCAAAACCACTTTGTTTTTCAACGCTGCCATCACCTTTAATCCATACATCTGCACGCAACGGACGGTTTGCACTTTGCGACGATGCTTTCCATGTATAGTGACTAGTGTGCGCGTGAGTTTCAGGGGCGTGCATATGGTGAACACTAGCGATACTCAACTCTACCGGCGATGCTAATTGCAATTGTTCGGCAGTGCGCAATACATCTGGAGCCAGATCGAATACATCCGCAGCCTGTGCACGCCAATGTTGATGCTCCTGCGCGCGGCTTTGCGTCCAATCCTGCTGCACTGGTGTCATTTCAAAACTGCGCACTTCTTTTAATGCTGCCCCCCACACCAGCGCCCAGGGTAATCCGGTGACTAATAAAAATAAGGCGAGTGCGGAGATCCAGATACCAGTAACCGCGTGGATGTCACGCCAAAAAGTACGACTGCCATCGCGCAAACGTGGATAAATAATTCCCGCCATGCCCTGCGCATTGCACGGCCACCACAAATACAAACCGGTAACAATCAATACAATCGCCCAGCAGGCCGCAAGTTCTACTAATATCGAACCAACATTTCCAAGCAATAATTCGCCATGAATAGTTTTGACGATATTCATCAATTGCAAACCGCTTTCCTGTTTGCCGGTAATTTCACCGCTATAGGGATTTACAAATACTTGCCAGTTTTCCTGCGCTTGTACATTGACTAATACCGATTCATCTTCAGCTTGCGGTAAACGATAGCTGAGAAATTTTCCATTGGGCACTGCATCGAGCGCAGCCTGGATTTGCTCGTTTGCTGATAAGCGTTCGCCGCTTACTGACAAATGATGAAATTGGCTTTCTTGCCATTGCTCGTAATACGGTTTGAACAAATAAATCGCACCGGTTAATGCGAGCAAAATGACAAACGGAATAGAAAAAAGGCCAGCATAAAAATGCCAGCGCCAGATTGTGCGATACAGGGCTTTTTGGTTGTAGAAATTATCGGCCATTATTTTTCTCACTTAGCGCAGGTTACATATCGTAAGAAAAACTTAAGTACATAGTTCTACCCGGCCATGGGTGCGCCACATAACTAACTTCATCAGTGACGTTATCAATTCCAAAACCCACTTCAATTTGATCGTTAATATCGTAGGTTGTCTTCATGCCAAGACGGGTGTAACCGTCCTGCGCGCCCATTACGCTTTCGGCGATATCGGTGTTATCCAAGCGGCCAAAACTTTTATCGGCGTATTGCACATTTGCACTTATATCCCAACGACTACTCAGGTGATAGGTCGTCATTAAATTGCTGCGCCAGCGCGGCATACGCGGGTAATCATTACCCTCAATACTATTGGCTGGATTAGCGCCTTCTGCTGTGCTGTTATCTTCAATAATGGATTTGGTGTAAGCAACATTGAAACGGACATCCAATTCCGGCACCAATACACCGTAGCGATTCACAATCAATTCCACACCGTCGGTCTGCACTTCATCGATAGCAGAGAAGGTTGTAATTGAACCACCACCGGGCAATAAATTGGATTGGGATTCAATTGCATCCTGAATAGTTTCAGTAAATAAATTCACGCGCACATAGCCAGTCGTAAATTGTTTTTCAAGCATCAGGTTGTGATGCAAACCATTTTCCGGTTTGAGATCTGGTTTTGCTTCAACAACAGTTGAATAGGATTGACTCTGCATAAACAACTCTTCCACGACTGGGAAGCGATAGGCTTTTGCGAGCGAGTAACGCACTAACCAATCCTCGGCAGGAACATAGCCGAGAGAAAACTTGGGTGAGAATTGACTACTGGATGCTTCAGGTACGTCGACCAAATCAAATTCAGGAGTAGATGGAAGGTCTTTATTGAAATAGCCGTCGTGACTTTCCCAGCGCTCATAACGACCACCAATCGCCAAATCCCAGCGCGCGTCAATATCCCAATTCATTTGCACAAATGCCGCACTGATATTGGTTTCACCACCGCTGCGGCTGGCGTAAACGGCGTTATCACCTTTGGTCCAATCAGCTGAATTAAATACATCCATATTTAATTCGTAGGCTTCGTAGCGCGCGCCGGTAATTAATTCCAAACCTTTTACACCCAGATCGGAAAATACAAATTTTCCTTCCAGTGTTTGCCAACCTGTGTCTTCGTAATCTGTCGTTTGCCCGCGCCCTTTAAATAAAGGATCTTGCAACGAATGGCTGGATGCGCGGCTGTTATCTTCCAAAATACGGAAGTCGCTGATGTTCGCTTCAAAGCGGGTGCTGTCAGTGAGATTGCCTTTAACACGGAACCCGGTGGATAAACTGCGGCGCTCAAGATCACTGACACCCAAGCGATTGGCCGCTACATTCATGCCCACGCCATTCTGGTTAAAATTACCAGACCAAAGTGTTTCACCTGCGGCATTGCGAATATAACTATTGGGGGAATCGCGCAACGTAGTGCGGTCCTCGTAAGCAAGATTTAATAGAGTTGACCAGTTTTCAAAATCGTAACCGAGTTTTAATTTGAAATTATCAGTCGTCGCTTGCTCGACACCGGTATCACCAAAATAATAGCCGGGCTTACCAAATACATCTTTATCAACTACCGCACCCGTTACTGGAATAGCATTGGCTGCCGGCGTGCGCGCATCAAAATAATAGGACTGCGGCTGACTATCGTTTTCCAAATGGTTGTAGGAAAGATAAACACTGAGATCGCCAAACTTATCGCCGTAGGAGACAAAGGTTTTGTAACCGCTCAAGCGATCATCAAAACCGTAGGCATTAAAATCTTGCGAGAAATAATCCAGATCCACATGCACTTCGCGCTCTTGCGGAATTGCAGTTTCGATCAGCACCACACCGCCCATGGAGTTGCCGCTGTATTCGGCGGAGAAAGGTCCGTAGAGAATTTCTACTTGCGCAATTTCGCTAGCGCTCACCATGGTCCAGCGCGGCGCGCCGCTCCAGCGGGTTTGTAATAAATAATGCAGGGGCACGCCGTCGGCAAATACCATCGAGCGCGCGGTGGCAAACATATTGGAGCCGCGCAAGCCGAGCGTGCCGTTGGAATCGCCAATGTAACGCTTGCGAATAACGATGCTCGGTTCGTATTTAACAATGTCTTCGGTGGTGGTGGCGTTGATGCTGACGATATCTTCCTGCGTCAGCACACTGGTGGGATTGGTGTAGCCGGACTGCGAGCTATCGCGCGCTTCGCCCCATACGGTGACTTCTTCAACTTTCGGTTTTTTACCATGAAGGACTTCATCGTGGGCGCTCGCCACACCTGTCAGCCCCAAATTTGCCGCAGCAATAATTAATGCCAGTTTGACCCGTCTCACTTGCCCTGCCCCTCACCATTTTTACACTAGTTGTGAGGCAGGACTTTAGGCGCTTTCAAACGCCACGCACAGTGACAAATTGTCGCAGGGGTGCGACAGAGAGTCGCACCAATAGGAGCTTAATCCAGCCAGCGGCGCATCGCAGAAATATGCGAACCGCCACTTGCCCTGAGGCCTTCCAACGGGCTGGGAGCGACTTGTTCAGTGCGCTGAGGGAGCGGGGAAATACGCAAGAGGTATTCGTCGGGAGTGGTTTGCTGCTTGTCGGTTAAGGGGGTGACGAAGGATTTTATCGGCAGTGCGCCTATGTCGCGCGCGAAACTATCAAACATGGACCAGGAGACCGAGTTTTTAATGCCGATAGCAGTGACCAGTCTGGTCGCCTGCTCGCAGGCCGGTTGCGCGATCAGCCAGTGCAGCATTTTCTTGCCCAGCCCTAAATCGCGCAGGGATTGGTCGACGACCACTTGCCACACAAACAGGGTTCCCGGCTCATTGGGCGGATAATAGGCGGACACGAATCCAACCAATTCATTGTGCAGAAAAGCCGCCACCGAGGTTTTTGCGAAATGGCCGCATTGCAGGAGCGTGCATTGCACGGAGTTGCCATCGAGGACGGGGGTGGTATCCAACAGGCCTTTGAGCGCGTCACCATCAGAGGCGAGGGGTGCGCGGAATTCAATCTTATCGAGCAAAAGATCGTTTCTGGTGTTCATGAAAAAAACCTCCATACAGCGTCTTTGTCTACACAGATGCAGACGTACAGATCACAGCGTTATCGTTTCAAGTTGATTAACCCTATCGAGCGATGGACTAATAAAAAAGGATGAGGAGCTCGGACTACCCTGTTTCCGCTGAAGTTCCCCATCTTTACATTTCCTTGTAGAACTATTCGCTATAGCCAATTTATTAACCATTGCAGGCCGCATTCATCAAAACATCACAAAACCGTCTAAATCCCGCCACAGCTCCGTAACATAGCCCACCTATGCTGCGCTCCAAGATCAATAAACCACTACTTCAAGGGAGCCAGTTATGAAATACAAACCTCACCAGCCACTCTTACTTGCCGTGGCAATGGCCAGCCTCAGCGCCCTGCCCGCCAGCGCCGATCTGTACTTTTCTGAATACATTGAAGGCAGCAGCAATAACAAAGCGCTGGAGATCTACAACAGCAGCGCCAGCGCGATTAATTTGAGCGGCTACAAAGTAGAGATGTATTTCAACGGCAGCAACAGCGCCGGGCTCACGGTAAACCTGAGCGGCACCATTCCAGCGAACGGTGTATTCGTACTTGCGCACGGCAGCGCAAATGTGACCATTTTGGCGAAAGCCAACCAAACTAACAGCTCCGGTTGGTTCAATGGCGACGATGCAATTGTGTTGAAAAATGGCAACACCATTTTGGATAGCATCGGCCAGGTAGGCGTAGACCCAGGCACCGAGTGGGGCACCGGCATCACTAGCACCGCCGACAATACCTTGCGTCGCAAAACTTCTATCGCCAGCGGCGACACCAATCCTACCAATGCATTTGACCCTGCCACCGAATGGGATGGTTACGCACAAGACACCTTCGATCACCTCGGCACTCACCAAGGCAGCAGTAACGGTGGTGGTGGCGATGACGGCGGCAACACCGGCGGTGGAAATTGCGGCGAAGCAGCAACACGCATCGCGCAAATCCAGGGCGCAGGTGCGAGCAGTCCGTTAGTGGGCAACAGCGTTAGTATTGAAGCGATTGTGGTTGCCGATTACCAAAACTCGAATGAGCTGGGCGGGTTCTTTGTGCAAGATGCCGATATCCACAGCGATAACAATCCGGCAACATCTGAAGGTATTTACATCGCCAGCACCACGCCTGTTGCCGTTGGCGACCGCGTGCGTGTGAACGGCACTGTTGCGGAAACTTTTCAGTTAACCCAACTCAGCAACACCAACGTCACTGTGTGTGCGAGCAACCAGCCACTGCCGACACCGGCAACCATTTCATTGCCGGTAGCATCGCTTGATGCATTCGAAGCGATTGAAGGAATGTCAGTCGCGATTGCGCAGGCACTGACCGTGAATGAGACCTATCAACTCGGTCGCTACGGCCAAGTGTTACTCGCCAACGGTCGCTTGCAACAACCAACCCATGTTGCAGAACCCGGCGCTGCCGCCAACGCACTGCAAGCACAAAACAATTTAAATAAATTGATGCTGGATGATGCGAGCAACCTGCAAAATCCTGATCCGGTTATTTTCCCTGCACCGGGCTTGTCTGCCGAAAACACATTGCGCAGCGGCGATACTGTTGCCAATTTGCGCGGCGTGATCACTTATGATTTTGGTATCTACCGTATTATACCAACCGTTGCGCCGGAATTTATTAACAGCAATCCACGCCCATTAGCACCTATTGCTGATTCAGCGGCGAATTTAAAAATAGCCAGCTTCAACGTGTTGAATTTCTTCAACGGTAACGGCATGGGCGGCGGCTTCCCAACGGCGCGCGGTGCAAATACTGCGGCAGAATTTGCTCGCCAAAAAACCAAAATCGTTAGCGCGCTTGTTGGTTTGGACGCGGATGTTATCGGCCTTATCGAAATTGAAAACGACGGTTACGGCAGCAACAGTGCAATCGCTGAATTAGCAGCTGCATTAAATACCGCGACCGGCACCGGCGTGTGGAAATTTATTAACCCGGGTGTAAATAAAATCGGTACTGATGAAATTGCAGTCGGTTTTATTTATCGCAGCGACAAAGCCACTGCAATCGGTAAAACAGCAATCCTGGATTCCAGTGTTGACTCGCTATTTATCGACAACAAAAACCGCCCTGCACTTGCGCAAAGTTTCCGTGTGAATAGCAATCGCGCTATCGCAACCGCAGTGGTCAATCATTTCAAATCCAAAGGTTCTGACTGTAACGACATTGGTGATTTGGATATCGGCGACGGCCAAGGCAATTGCAATATCACTCGCACCCAGGCAGCAACCGCATTGGTGAATTGGTTGAACACCAATCCAACCGGTGTAAATGACCGCGATTATTTAATCATCGGCGACCTGAATGCCTACGCCAAAGAAAATCCGATCGCGCAAATCCTGAATGCTGGTTATTCCGACTTGATTAAACTATTTGGCGGCGATGCAACTTACTCTTACGTGTTTGATGGACAAGCAGGTTATTTGGATCACGGCCTTGCAAGCGCCGCATTAACACCACAAGTGTTATTCGCAGCTGACTGGCATATCAACGCCGATGAACCTATCAGCCTGGACTACAACACCGAATACAAATCCTCTGCACAAATTAATAGCTTCTACTCAGCCGATGCCTACCGCTCGTCTGACCATGACCCGCTGCTGGTTTCATTGAAATTAGTGCTGGATCTGGATGGTGACGGCGATGTGGATAAACAGGATGTGCAAATAGTTACCAATGCACGGGGCGTAATTCCAACTGCATTTGATCAACGCGATGTCAACGGTGACGGCGTTATTAATGCGCTGGATACACGCGCACTCACTTTGCAATGCACTCGTCCTGGCTGCGCCACCAATTAATTAAAAAAGCCTCTGTTTTTACAGGGGCCGCTAATTCACACGGAGATTATTATGAAAAAGTTTTTTATCGGTTTATGCGCATTGGGATTAAGCCTTTCCTTGAATGCCAACGCCATCAGCATCGATTTGGTTGCCAATAAATCAGTTGTGAGCGTTGGCGATAGCCTTGAAGTTGCGGTGCGCATCAGCGGATTAAATGATGCAAACGCACCGTCACTCGGTGTGTACGATGTTAACTTCCAATTTGATAACAGCTTGTTTACTTTTGATAGCATTAGCTGGGGCGATTCTGCGCAAGGAAACCAATTAGACCTTTCCGGATTTGGCAGCTTGCAAGATAGCTCTAGTGGCAGCGGATGGTTGAATTTGTTTGAATTGTCATTTGACGATGCACTGGATTTAAATGTGCTGCAATCTGGTGAGTTCACACTGTTCAGTATTCTGTTGAATACCGTTGCCGCCGGTACTGGTAATTTTTCACTGGTAGCCAATTCTCTGGGCGATGCTTACGGCGATAATCTGGTTGCCGACCAGATCAATGGCACTCAAGTAACTGCAGGTGCTGTATCTGTACCTGAACCATCCAGCGTGTTGCTGCTGTTGGTAGGCATCTTGGCGATAGGCATGTTGCGCGTAAAATCGGCACAACGTCGGTAATAGTCTCAACCAATAAAAAAGCCCACGTTTTTTGCGCGGGCTTTTTATTTTTTGCGACTCCTTAAGCATAGTAAGTAAATCTTCAACTTTTACGGCCAACTCCTTGTTGTGAATTTTCATCTGATTCAGATATGCGGTTGCAGCTTGGGGATTTTCCTTGTAACCCTTTTGGATGGTCCATGCATAGCTAAAAACTTTTTGATCCACAGGAACCCCCTGTAATCCCCCATCTATAATTTCCAGCTGTTTTTCAACTGGGTAGCCCGCAACCGACATATAGCTGGTAGCAGAATTAACGGCTGTTACTTTTAACGCTGGGTCCTTAATGGCACCGATAAATTCAACAACCTTTTCGCTACCGTAACTGTGCAGGCCACTGGCTGTGTTAGAGACAGCAGTTTCAACCATTTTTTTGTCGGTCAACGAGTTAGTCAAACTATAAAGCTCATTAAATTCGCCACGAGCCATCAAGTCATGCACGACTGGAGCCACCGCGAGTTCGTCAAGATGAGCCTGATTTTCTACCAGCAGCCTTTTCGCTTCGACTGGATTTGTTTTACCTAAAGCAATTAAAGCACCATTGAGCAGGCGCTTGTCCACAGCACCATTATGCTGCGCCAATGCATAGTTGATAGCATCCATTGGATTAGCCTGCGCCACTGCTTGAGCCAAGGTTTGTGAAGTCCAATTATCTTGCGGACGCATACTTTCCTTAACCAACTTCAACCCCGCTTCATAGGCAGTCCATTTCCAATCAGGGAGCGCTGCGAGCGCTTGGAACAATCCCATCTTGCGTTCAAATTTCTGTTCGGCTACGGGATATAGCATCACAAAATCATTTTCATTATTTTGCAGCCAATCAAATACCTTTTCGGGATGATTGCTGGTGAGGTTCTCGTATAACATCTGCGCGAGGGGCATTTGATTATCGCCCATAGACGCTTCCATAAAATCAAACGCGGCCTCAGGAAATTTTCCACTGAAAAACCAGGCAACCTGCCGCTTTAAATCCAACTGGGAATCATCGATTGACACAACAGCTGTTCAATTTCATCAACTGATAATTGATCCAGTTTTTGAAAAGCCCGATAACGTTCAAATTGAGTTTTTGGCGTTTGCACACTCAATGATTTTATTAGCTCATCGGGATCGTTTTTAACAACTGCAGCAGTCACTGAGGGCGATTCATTCACTGACGCCACATTATCAGCTACTGGATTATTTTTTAGAAAGGGAAGCGGAGAGGGAGAAGACTTATCTGTAGCCACTGAAAATTGATAGCCACACAATGCACCAGCGGCAAATACTACAATTATTACCAACACCTTGTTCATACAGACTCCCTACAGGCTTCATGCCTTGCTTGCAAAAAAATCTCCCTCTTATCAATACGACAAGAGGGATTCAACATCAATTAACTCAATACTAACCTTTTAACTTAGAACAAGGTTGTCGCGATGAATTAATTCATTATCATCTTGATAACCCAAAATATCGGCGATTTGGCTACTGGGTTTGCCGATAATTTTGCGCGCTTCATCGGCGTGATAATTAATTAAACCGCGCGCAATTTCTTTGCCGTTCAGATCTTCGCAGATAACCATATCGCCGCGCGTAAAATCGCCGCGCACTTCTTTTACGCCGACTGGTAAAATACTTTTGCCTTGTTCACGCACAACGCGCGCGGCGCCGTCATCCAGAACGATGGTGCCGCGGGTTTGTAATTGCCCGGAAATCCAACGCTTGCGTGCCGCTTGCGGCTGCTGTTCGGCCCACAAAAAAGTACCGAGGTTTTCGCCCGCAGCAATGCGCAGCAATGCGTTGTCGATACGACCACCGACGATAACCGTATCAGCACCTGAACGCGCCGCAACACGGGCAGCGCGCACTTTGGTAATCATTCCGCCGCGCCCCAACGCACCGCCAGTGCCGCCGGCCATTTGTTCGAGGCGCGTATCATCAGCTGCAATTTCACCCAGCAATTGCGCATCGGGATTTGAGCGGGGATCGCTGTCGTACATACCTTTTTGGTCGGTGAGAATTACTAACAGATCAGCTTCAAGTAAATTCGCAACCAGTGCGCCGAGCGTGTCGTTATCGCCAAAGCGAATCTCTTCGGTGGTAACTGTATCGTTCTCATTAATCACCGGCACCACATTAAAACTGATCAGGGTTTTTAGCGTGGAGCGCGCATTTAAATAGCGCTGGCGCGAAGAGAGATCATCGTGATCGAGCAGCACTTGCGCAGTGAGCAAACCGTAGCGCTGGAATTCTACTTCGTAGGTTTGGATCAAACTCATTTGACCCACTGCCGCCGCCGCTTGCAGTTGATGAATTTCAGTCGGGCGAGTGGTCCAGCCCAAACGGCGCATACCAGCAGCAACTGCACCGGACGACACCAATACCAATTCAATACCGCGCAAGCGCAACTCGGCCATTTGTTTGACCCAGCCGGCAATGGCTTCTGCATCCAAACCTTTACCGTCATTGGTCAGCAGTGCGCTACCAATTTTTACTACCCAGCGCTTGGCGTGGGGAATAATCTCTCTTTTGCTCATGAATAGGATGTGCTCAAGAATAAATAAGTGAAGTTTTTAAAATCATCGTACTACAGATACAAAACGCCCGGGCAAGGACCCGGGCGCAAGGTTACACTATTTTGCAGCTGAAACTGAGCAGCGGCAATTAGTGATTAACGTAAATCACCTCAACGTCGTAATCATCTTCATTGAAGTTGTCATCGTCATCTTCACCGCGTGCACGACGCGCTTCACGTTGACGCTCACGCAACTCTTCAATGCGATCACGCGCTTCCTGCGCCATTTGGTTTTGCAATTCCAGTTCGCGCTCACGCGCTTCAGGATTGGATTTTTCCTCTTCCCAAATTTCTTCGAGTAAATCCATCGCCTTGCCTGCGAGCGGCATAGTGCCATCGCGATTCAAAGCAGAGATACGGAATACCGGACCAGTCCAGCCCAGCTCATCAATCACTGCCTGACAGCGCGCTTCAACTTCATCGGGCGGCAACAAATCGATTTTATTGAGCAGCAACCAGCGATCGCGCTTGGCGAGTGTCGGGCTAAATTTTTCCAATTCGTTGGCGATAATGCGCACATTTTCGGCCGGATTGGATTCATCTACCGGCGCCATATCGACCATATGCATCAACACGCGGCAGCGGGTTAAATGCTTGAGGAAACGCACACCGAGACCAGCGCCTTCTGCTGCACCCTCAATAACACCGGGAATATCGGCGATCACAAAACTGCGGTGCTGCTGCACTTTTACTACACCGAGATTCGGCACCAAAGTAGTAAACGGATAATCCGCCACTTTTGGTTTTGCTGAACTCACCGCGCGAATAAAACTGGATTTACCGGCATTCGGCAAACCGAGCATACCCACATCGGCAAGTACTTTTAATTCGAGTTTCAGATTGCGCATTTCACCTTCCGTTCCCGGAGAGGTTTTGCGCGGCGTGCGGTTGGTACTGGTTTTAAAACGGGTGTTGCCCAAACCGTGGAAACCACCTTGCGCCACTTTTAATTTTTCGCCGTGCTGGGTCAAATCGCCGAACACTTCTTCGGTATCGGTATCGATAACCGTAGTGCCTACCGGAACAGGCAAAAATAAATCCGCACCTTTAGCACCGGTACAATCTTTACTGCCGCCTTTCTCGCCATTTTCAGCGCGATATTTCGGCACAAAGCGATAATCAATCAGCGTGTTCAGGTTTTCGTCGGCAACCAGAAATACACTGCCGCCATCGCCACCATCACCGCCGTCGGGGCCGCCTTTGGAAATAAACTTTTCCCTCCGGAAGCTCATGAAGCCGTTGCCGCCATTACCGGCCTCGACATGAATGGGTGCTTCATCAACAAATTTCACAGCTAACTCCAGAAGGACTTAAAAAAAGAAAACAACAACTTATTCATGCTAGGGCGCAGAGTGCCGCCCTGAATATAAAAAAGCCCTATCGTGAACGACAGGGCTTTTTTATTGTTCTTCATCTGCCCACTGCAAGCAGTAAGCTTGGCTATCGCTTTAGCGCAATATTAAGCAGCAGGAATGATGCTTACGTATTGACGGCCAAACGCGCCTTTAATTTCGAACTTAACGGTACCGTCCACTTTCGCGAACAGAGTGTGGTCTTTACCCAGACCTACGTTTACACCAGCGTGAAACTTGGTACCACGTTGACGAACAATAATGCTGCCGCCAGAGATCAATTCGCCGCCGTAGGCTTTAACACCAAGGCGTTTCGCTTCTGAATCGCGACCGTTACGGGAACTACCTACCCCTTTCTTGTGAGCCATTTTCTAGCCTCCTCAATTAACCGTTGATTGCAGTGATTTTCACTTCAGTGAACCACTGACGATGACCTTGACGCTTCATGTGGTGCTTACGACGACGGAATTTGATGATCTTCACTTTGTCGGCACGACCATGAGCAACCACTTCAGCAGTAACAGTTGCACCTTCAACAACAGGAGCGCCAATCTTGACGTCTGCGCCGTTAGCAACCAGGTACACTTTGTTGAATTCAACAACGCCACCAGTGGTGAAATCGATTTTTTCGAGTTTGAGGGTTTCGCCCACAACTACGCGATGTTGCTTACCACCGCTTTCAAAAATTGCGTATGCACTCATTTACATTGCTCCAATAAACACTTGGACGACACGAAGTAGCTTGGCGACATGCCATGGCGTTTGGGACTAGCGTCGTATACAGGTTTTCAGGGGCGACGATTGTATGCGAAGCCAATAGCCAACTGCAAGCTGGATTTTGGGTAATTTGTAATCATCTCACCCCTGTTTTCCGCGCGCCAGCCACCCTTTTGCATCGTTCGCGGCCATGGGGCGGGCAATCAGGTAACCCTGCAAGTAATCCACCCCCATGCTGATTAGCAGGTTTTGCTGCTCGACGGTTTCCACCCCTTCAACAACAATACGGAAACCCAGCCCGCGCGCCATACTGACCATCGCCACCAATAATTTTCTCGCACCCTGATCCAGATCCTGGATAAAGCTGCGGTCAATCTTGATCACATCGACCGGCAAATGGCGCAAGTATGCAAGCGAGGAATAACCGGTGCCGAAATCATCAATCGCAAGGGTAACGCCCAGTTTGCGCACCTGCTCAAGCACACTGCAGACTCGATCAATATCCTGGGAGAACACACTTTCAGTGATTTCAATTTGCAGCCTGGAAGGCACCAGCCCCGAGATCGCCAGCGCGCGATTGACATCCTGCAGCAAATCACCCGCCAGTATTTGCTGCACCGATACGTTAACGCAGACTATCGCCGCATCCGGCCAGGCGAGCGCAGTACGGCAAGCTTCCAGCAAAACCCAGCGCCCCAAAGGCATGATCAGACCACTTTCTTCGGCGACGGGGATAAATAAGGCAGGTGATACCGCCCCCAACTCAGGCTCATCCCAACGCAGTAAAGCTTCCATTTTACGCGGGACAATTTTGCCCCCAGTGTTCGCTGCGCAGGGTTCGATCGGCTGGAACACCAGCTTGAGATCATCCGTTTCCAGTGAGGCATGGAGCGCACGACGCAACTTCTGGCGCTGGCGGATCACCACATCCAGCGCTTCATCAAACACTTTAACGCCGCCAATGCCCTGCTGGCGCAAACTGTGTTTGGCGACGGAAGCACGATAGATCAAGGTATCGAGATCTACCGCATACATCACCGGGGCAATGCCGATCATCACATCGACGCGCAGTGCGCCATCATCTACTTCAATTGCCTCTTGCAGATTGGCGCGCAGGAACAGGCCGCGATCATTCCAGCGCTGCTCAGGGTCAGGCACTGCTACCGCAAATTCCGCCCCACCCCAGCGGGCGATCAATACATCTTCACCAAAAAAGCGGCGCAAACGGCCAGCCATGGACACCAGAATCTGCTCAGTCGCGCGAGCGCCCTGCAACTCCAGCACATCAAAACGCAGAATTTCGAGTGCAAAAATCGCGATTGGGGCATCGGCAGAAGTGGCCCAATCCAATTGATGATGCAGCTCCCGCTCGAACGCACTGCGGTTCAGCAGGCCGGTCATGGTATCCAGCTCCGCCATACGCGACAGCTCGCGGGCGTAGCGTTCTTTGAGGGTGATCTCGAATTCCAGCCGCTCGATTTTTTCGGCGAGGCGCGACTCCAGTGAATTTTTATCGCGCAGCAATTCATCGCGCTGGCTGGCGGCATTGGCGAGACGAAATTCGCGCTGCTGCGCCGCGACCAATAAATGGCTCGCGCTACCGCTGGCAACTTTGGCAAAACCGGTCAGACCGATAAACAGGGCAATCCCCAATCCGGCGACAACCAGATCATCCATCTGCCCGGTACTGGCAAACAGCACCACCAAAGGAGCAATCAAAAAGGCAATAAACAGTCGGCTTGCCCAAGGCACCAACGCCAGCACATTAACGCTGCCCGCCGCGACAGTCGCCATGACCAGCGCGATCACCAACCTCTGCGACGAGGTAGAAGCAGCAAAAAAGGAGATGGAAAAGACCGCCCACAGAAGGCCGGAGATAAGCGAAAACGCCACAAACAAGCGGATGGCTTTTTGCGAGTCAGCCACCACACCGGTGGTCGACCAGTGGCGGCGCCAGAACATCAGGGTGACAAAGCGCATCGCGGTCACCAACTGCATGCCCGCCCACCAAAACCACAACTGCTCCACCTCGCGGTAATAGAGGATCAGGGCGGAGGTGGCGACAAAAGTA
The DNA here is from genome assembly GCF_039207905.1 of Cellvibrio sp. Taxonomy (GTDB): domain Bacteria; phylum Pseudomonadota; class Gammaproteobacteria; order Pseudomonadales; family Cellvibrionaceae; genus Cellvibrio. Next base: position 137,289 of record NZ_JBCECX010000004.1, on the reverse strand, counting down.
AAAATCAACACATTGGGCAATTGGCGATACATCACCAATGCTTTATCGCGGATTAACTGGACTTCTACAACCTGCCGTTCACTTAACGACAATGACGATAATGGCGCCATACAGGCATCTCCCGATGCTACAAAATCGCATCACCCACACAGTGATTACAACACGAACGTTTCTGCACACGTGGATGACACGATTAATGAATGTGAAACAACCCATTCACCGATTATTGTTTTCCCATCCATTGGTTCTGGCTCATCCAGGCTTCGAGCGCCTGCGGCCAACTTGATACGGTTCCCTGCCCCTGAATCATCCCCACCCCGTGAATACTGGTTTGATAGATGTGTAATTCAGATTGTTTGTTGTGCTTTTGCACCTCGCTGAAAAACGCCAGGCTATTGCCGACCGGCACGGCCTGATCGCCAATGCCGTGAAGCATAAACACCGGTGGTACATTTGCCTTAACTTGAAATTGTAAGGAATTGTCATGCAAGCGCTTGGGGTCGGGGTTCTCCCCCAGCAGCGCCTTGCGCGATCCCGCGTGCGCATCCGGACCATAGAGGGCGATGACCGGATACCCGAGAATCGCAAAATCCGGACGGGCGCTGACATCACCCAAAGGATCATCGAGCGCAAAGGTGAAGTCAGAGCGAGTGGCAACACTGGCCGCCAAATGACCGCCCGCCGAGAAGCCGATCACACCGATTTTGGCGGGATCTATCCCCCAGTCAGCAGCATTCTGGCGCACCAAACGCACGGCACGCAGGCCATCCAGCAAAGGCGCAGGAAAACCATGCTCTTGCATCCGATACTTGACCACAAAGGCCGCAACGCCGCGTTCGGCAAACCACTTGGCGATATCGTGCCCTTCATGATCAATCGCCAGACGTACATAACCACCACCCGGAAAAATCACTACCGCTGTGCCATTGGCTTTTTCCGCTGCAGGCCAGTAGGGAATCATGGAGGGATTATCTACCGCGTAGACTCGCTGGTCTTTTATATGCTCGCGATCAGGCGATACCAATGGTTTTTCAGCCCAGAGGTAAATGGGGTCAACAGGCAATTCAGGCACAGGATCAGCAACTCCAATAACAGGCAGGCAGGATAAAAACAGAACGACTGCAGACAAAGCACGTTGCAATATAAAAGACATGGCGACTCTCGCTCATTATTTTTTAAAAAATTCAGGTGAGCGAGAGCTTAGCAAACTTATCGGATAAATGTAGTTAAGCGACGACCGCTACAATCTAGTGCCGCAGCTGCGATTCCTCATCACCCCACCACTGATGCTCTTGCCAATCCACCCGCGTGGGGTCGGCGGCGCTTAGCAGCAACTGGCCAGTCGCTAGCTCCCAATCAATAAACCCCTGCTTTATGTCATGCCAGAAATGGCCGGTATCTTCAGCAACGTATTCGCGCGCAAGGCGCACTTCGTCACCCACCATTTGCTCGGCGGTCAGTTCAAGTTTCACCAGATCTTCTACTTCATGCTCGATCCCGCTGCGCAGGGTTCCGAGCGCGCTGGTTTCATCCGGGTTGAGCGGCAAGTTGATTTGGTGGGTGTGGTAGGGATTATCGAGCGGTTTTGAACCGGAATTATTGGTAGGTTTCATGGCAAATTCTCCTCAGCAGCTCGCCGGTAAAGGGATCTAAAGAACAGGTTCTGCAGCACACATCGATCCGTTTCAATGAATCGATATTAGTTATACCCAGCAGGCGGTACAGCCTCTATAATCACCGCCTTTCACAACTCCATTTGGTCACAATCCAACCTAAGTATAGGCCGTACAATCAATGCAAGAGCGCCCCATGCAAGATCAATACACTCCCGCCGAAGTTGAAGCCCAAGCCCAGCAGTACTGGGAAGAACATCAAAGCTTCAAAGTTATTGAGGATCGCAGCAAAGAAAAGTTCTATTGCCTGGCGATGTTTCCCTATCCGAGCGGCAAGCTGCACATGGGGCATGTGCGCAACTACACCATCACCGATGTGATCGCCCGCTACCAGCGCATGCAGGGTAAAAACGTATTGCATCCAATGGGTTGGGACGCTTTCGGTCTACCCGCAGAAAACGCCGCACTGCAGCGCAACACCGCGCCTGCTGCCTGGACTTACTCCAACGCCGACCATATGCGCAGCCAGCTGAAGCAGCTCGGCTTTGGTTTTGACTGGTCGCGCGAACTGACCACCTGCAAGCCCGAATACTACAAATGGGAACAGTGGTTCTTTACCCGTCTTTACGAAAAAGGTCTGGTTTACAAGCGCATGGCGACAGTGAACTGGGACCCGGTCGACCAAACCGTACTCGCCAATGAGCAGGTAATTGATGGTCGCGGCTGGCGTTCTGATGCGCTGGTGGAACGCAAAGAGATCCCGCAGTGGTTTATTAAAATCACCGATTACGCCGAAGAATTATTGGGCGATCTGGACAAGCTGCCCAACTGGCCTGAGCAAGTCAAAACTATGCAGCGCAACTGGATCGGCAAGAGTCGCGGTCTGGATATGCATTTTGATTTGGCGTCACCTGTTGGCGAGTTCACTGGCTTCGATATCTACACCACGCGCCCCGACACCATCATGGGCGTGACTTATGTGAGCCTCGCGGCCGAGCATCCTATTGCCAAGTTGCTGGCCGAGAAGAATTCAACGCTCGCGCAATTTATCGCTGAATGCAAAGTGCAATCAGTCGCGGAAGCCGATATGGCGACCATGGAAAAACGCGGGATCGATACCGGCATTAAAGCGCTGCACCCGATTACCGGCGAGCCAGTTTCGGTGTGGATCGCCAACTATGTGTTGATGGACTACGGCTCAGGCGCGGTGATGGCCGTACCCGCACACGACCAACGCGATTACGAATTTGCCAAGAAATACGATTTATCAATCACTCAGGTTATCGCCCCGCAAAATGGCGAAGCGATTGACCTGACCAAAGCTGCCTTCACCGAAAAAGGCGTGCTGGTTAATTCGGGCGAATACGACGGACTGGATTTCAACGCCGCCTTCGATGCCATCGCCAGCACTCTGGAAATGGCCAACAAAGGCCAAGTGAAAACCAACTATCGCCTGCGCGATTGGGGCGTATCCCGCCAGCGTTACTGGGGCGCACCTATCCCTATGTTCAACTTGCCCGACGGCGGCGAGATTCCGGTTCCTGCACATAAACTTCCAGTGTTGCTGCCAGAAGATGTAGTGATGAACGGCGTTCACTCGCCGATCAAAGCCGATCCCGAATGGCGTAAAGCCGAGCTGGATGGCAAAGCCGTTGAGCGCGAAACCGATACCTTCGATACCTTTATGGAATCCAGCTGGTACTACGCGCGCTACACCTGCCCGAATTTTGAAGGCGGCATGCTCGACAAAGCCGCAGCCGATTACTGGCTGCCGGTAGACCAATACGTTGGCGGTATCGAACACGCCATCCTCCACCTGCTCTACTCGCGTTTCTTCCACAAGTTGATGCGCGACGAAGGTCTGGTGAGCTGCGATGAACCTTTCGAGCGCTTGCTCTGCCAAGGCATGGTGTTGAAAGACGGCACCAAGATGAGTAAATCCAAAGGCAACACCGTTGACCCGGAAGAGCTGATCAACCAATACGGCGCCGATACCGTCCGCTTGTTCTCCATGTTTGCCGCTCCACCAGAGCAAAGCATGGAATGGAGCGATTCCGGCGTGGAAGGTGCAAACCGCTTCTTGCGTCGCTTGTGGAAAGCGGTAGAAGGCCATATCAATGCCGGTGCGGCGGGCAAGTTAGTCGTTGCAGATTTACCGCAAGCACAGAAAGATTTGCGCCGCAAAACCCACGAGACTATCCAAAAAGTCAGCGATGACTATGGCCGTCGCCAAACCTTTAACACCGCCATTGCTGCGACCATGGAATTGCTTAACGAGACCAGCAAACTCGCCGACCGCGCCAATCCGCTTGGGTTAGCCGTTGAACGAGAAGCACTGGAAACTGCAATTTTGTTGCTCGCGCCAATCGTGCCGCACATTTGTCACTCGCTCTGGAGCGCACTCGGCCACACCAGCATTCCACTCAATGAAAAATGGCCAACTCTCGATGAAAGCGCATTGACTCGCTCTACCGTTGAAGTGGTTATTCAAGTGAATGGGAAACTGCGCGGCAAATTGGATGTCGCAATTGATACACCAAAAGAACAGCTTGAAGCCGATGCACTCGCACAGGAAAACGTGCAGCGCTTCCTTGAGGGCATCACCGTGCGCAAAGTGATTGTGATCCCTAACAAGCTGGTCAATATCGTCGCAAATTAATGCCGGAAGGGATTGCAACCCAATCCCTTCATCCCCTTTACCAAAAAGGGATTTACGCCCATCGGACATGAGAGTGTTATGAATAAAATTATTGTCACCGTGTTACTTTTCACACTCTCTGCCTGTGGCTGGCATTTGCGCGGCAGCGCTGGTGGCAACGACAAACTCGCCATGACCACACCAATGGATTTGGTGATTGAAACCAAAGACAACCACAGCCCGGTGATAAACGCCTTACGTCAATCCTTGGGCACCTACAAGATTAATGAAGTTACCGAATCCGCCAGCGGCTTCACGCTAACGCTCGACCGCGAAATTTTGGACAAACGCACTGCCGGTGTTGGCAGCGATGCATTGACCAGCGCCTACGAACTGATCCTGCGCGTGGATTACCGCATCAGTCACGCAGGCACCATCATCACGCCACTCGATACCAGCGCGCGCGTTTCCCGCACTTACAACTACAACGTTAATAATGCAAACGGCGCGGCACAGGAAGAAGAATTAGTGCTGCGCGAAATGCGTCGCGAACTTGCCCAAACTATTTTGCGCCGTGTGAAAAATCTCAGCACCAAACCTGCACCGGCTGCAGCGCAATAACATGCCCAAGCTGCGCGCCGAACAGTTAACTGCCGCCCTCTCCAAACAGCTGGCGCAAATTTATCTGGTGTCGGGCGACGAACCTTTATTAATTCAGGAATGCTGCGACCAGATCCGCGCCGCCGCGCGCAAAAATGGTTTCAGCGAGCGCGAGCTGTATCACGCCGATACGGGTTTCGATTGGGGTCAGCTACTCGCAGCAGCCAACAGCCTCTCTCTCTTTGCCGAGAAAAAAATTATCGAGCTGCGCATGCCCAACGGTAAGCCGGGCGATAAAGGCGGCAAAGTTCTGCAAGAATACGCACAATCGCCCGCCCCCGATAATTTGCTGTTAATCGTCACTGAAAAACTCGACGGCGCCACGCAAAAAAGTAAATGGTTTAAAGCGATTGAAGATGCCGGGCAACACATCCAAATTTGGCCGGTCACTCCGGCGCAATTGCCGCGTTGGATAGGCGTGCGTTTGCAGCAATCCGGTTTACAAGCCGATAGCGATGCAATCGATTTGCTCGCCTCGCGTATTGAAGGCAACTTACTCGCCGCTGCGCAGGAAATTGAAAAATTAAAACTGCTCGCGCACGATAATCGCATCAGTTATGAATTAATGGCATCTGTAGTTGCCGACAGCGCGCGCTACGATGTTTTTGGTCTCACCGATAAAGCACTGCACGGCGATGCACGCGCAGCCGTGCGCACACTGCAAGGTTTAAAAACCGAAGGCACCGAACCGATTAATGTGCTCTGGGCAGTTACGCGCGAGATACGCGCGCTGGTGCAAATTTCACAAGCGGTATCCCAAGGCAAACATTTTGAATGGGCAGCCAAACAAGCCGGCGTGTGGGATAAACGCCAACCACTGATACAAGCCGCACTGCGCCGACTAAAACCCGCACAGCTACAGCAACTCTTGCGCAAAGCCAACGGCATCGACAAAGCAGTAAAAGGCATGCGCAACGCCGAGCCTTGGGATGAGCTGCTCGATTTGATTTTAAATATCGCTGGCGTACAAAGTTTAAATGTACAAAACGAACGTTTAAGCCTGCGAAATTAACAATAAGCACATTTATGTGCACGCATTAAAAAACACACGGCCTGCAATACAGTTCTGTCGCATCGTTAAAAGCTACAAACAATGCGACAGTAATTTTCCAACCACTATTGAGCAGGAATAATTACAATGATTTTGCACCACAAAAACCTGATCCGCTTTTGCTCCGGCATCGCCCTTGCTGCTGTTTGCCAATTCAGCAGCGCTTTATCACCCACTCCACCCAATGGCATTACGCCAACCAAACGCACCATTGATTATCCGTGGATGTCAGTAAACACCTGGGACAAAATGCACGCGGAAGATGTGCTCGCTGCACAATATGATTCTGTCGATGTACTCTTTGTTGGCGACTCGATTACCGCTGGTTGGGATTGGGCAATCTGGGAGAAAAATTTCAAACCACTTAACGCAGCCAACTTCGGTATCGGCGGTGATAACACCGGCAATGTGCTCTGGCGTTTGCAGCATGGCGCAGTGGGCAATTTGCAACCGAAATTAATTGTGTTGCTGATTGGTGTGAATAACGTTGGCGGATTGCAAGAATCACCTGAACAAGCAGCCGATGGTGTTACACGCGTAGTGCAGCAGTTGCAACTCGCCTGGCCTAACAGCAAAATTTTATTAAACGCCGTATTCCCGTTTGATCAAGATGCCAAATCGCCCAACCGCGCTAAAGTGAAACAGCTGAATAAAATCATCGGCAAACTCGGCAACAACAAAATCATTTTCTTTAAAGATTACGGCCCGCTACTGCTGGCAAAAGACGGCAGCATTCCCGCAGATATCATGAAAGACTTTTTGCATCCAACCCCGAAAGGTTACGAGATTTGGGCCAATGCAATGACCCCCGATATTGAGGCATTACTGAAACCCTGACTACTTCCTTGAAAGCGCAATGCAGATTGCGCTTTTTGTTTTACTGGAGGAATAAATACCCATGAAAAAATTATTACTGTTGGCCACCGCCATGTTAACCCTTAATGCTTGTACCAGCGCACCACCTCCACCCGCTACTACTCACATTGCCGCCAGTGACAGCTTTATTACGCGCATCGGCCGCACGCATACCAACGCGGATAAAAGCCAAACCTTTGGTTTTCCCGGTGTAACTTTTATTACCGAAGTGGAGGGCTCAAAACTGAGCGCGAACCTGCAAAGCAGCGCAGGCAATTCCTGGATTGATGTAATCGTCGATGGCGGCACACCGCAAACCATCAGGGTCCCGCAGCAAGCCACTGATATTGAATTATTTAATTTTTCTAGCGCCGCAAAACATCGCGTAGAAATTATCCATCGTTCGGAAAATTGGCACGGCAGTGTCACGCTCAATAACTTCGCGGTAACGGATGGCGTTTTTTTTGTTCCAGCCGCATTACCAAAACGCAAGATGTTAGTGCTGGGGGATTCAGTGACCTGCGGCGAAGCAATTGATCGCGTTGCCGGTGAAGAAAAAAATACCCGCTGGTGGAATGCGCACGAGTCCTACGGCATGCTCACCGCAAAAGCGCTCAATGCACAAGTGAATCTAGTGTGTTGGGGCGGCCGCGGCTTAATCCGCAGCTGGAACGGTAAAACCGATGACGCCAACCTGCCGGATTTTTATGAATATGCGGTGGGTGATAACAACCCAGCCTACAAATGGGATCACAAACAATATCAGCCGGATCTTATTGTGAGTGCAATTGGCACCAATGATTTCAGCCAAGGTATTCCCGATCGCGAAACCTACGTTACCGCCTACGTGAAACTGATCAATAAATTGTTGGCCAATCATCCCAAGGCGCACATTGCCTTAACAGAAGGATCAATATTGAACAGCGAGAAAAAAGCGGCCTTGATTGATTATATCCGCGAGGCAATTTCGCGCGTGAATGACTCACGCGTACATCAGGTAACCTCAACGTATTATCCCGGCGATGCGAGTGATGCACACCCCACCAAAGAGCAGCATGCTGCCATGGCAAAAGATCTGGCTCCGCAATTAAAATCGTTAATGGATTGGTAGAAGGATTATTCAAAAACAATAACGTTAAGACAATAAAAAAGGGACGCACATGTGCGTCCCTTTTTTATTGGCAGGAAATGAATCCCTGCTGATATTACTCAGCAGGTTTTGTCTCTGGGCCGAATGGCTTAAACAGCAGGATTAATTTCGGCAGCAAGGTCAAGGAGCCCACCACTGCCATAAACATAGCGAAGGCAGTCAGCACACCAAAGTAAATAGTCGGGATAAATTGCGAGAGCACCAGAATAGAGAAACCAACCACGATGGTGACCGAGGTGTAGTACATCGCGCTTCCGATTGATACATGCGAGCGATGCATAGCAGCAATGTAATTGTGATCCACTTTAAATTCATCGCGATAGCGGTAAATATATTGGATCGACTGGTCTACCCCAACACCCACCACAATCGCTGCGATAGTTGTGGTCATCATATCCATTGGAATACCTACAAAACCCATAGCGCCGAGCACCACACCGGCGGCCAGAATATTCGGCAGGATTGCAGTGAACGCGATGCTGATCGAGCGGAACAACAGCAGCATCATGATCATGATCGAGGTGAACACCAAACCTATGGTCGCGATTTGCGAGTCAAACAAACTCTGCAGCATATTGTTGTACAGGATCAACATACCGGTGAAGTGAACTTGCTCCGGCTTCAACCCAATATCGTTAATAATGTGCGAACGAATACGTTCAACCAACTCAGCACGTTTCAATCCTTCGGTGGTTTCAATAACACGCAAGGTGATACGGGTTTGTTGTTTTTCATCAACCAGATAAGGCTTGATCAGAAAGTTGGTGATATCGGTGGACAACATGTTGCGCAACACATTCAATTCAAAGTCATTCAATTTGTCTTTGTTAATGTCGTGTGCCAATTGATACACGGTGGCAAGTGATTGCACCTTACCTACTTCGGGCAAAGATTCGAGATAGTTGTGCACTTGCTTAACTTGATCAAGGCCAGCAACACTAAACCAGTAACTCGGTTCAGCTTTTGCTGTCGCGCCATTTTCCGCAAAGGCATCGTCATCACCGTAATCTGCAAATGGATCTTCTTCATCGCCCGCACTTTCTGCTGCCGCAGAATCGGTTGCAGTAACGGGAGTATCGGCAAATGGATCATCTGATAAAACTTCGCCATCAACTTCAATTGGCTCACTGCTCGCTGCTGCATCCGATGCAACAACTTGTACATCGCTTTTCTCGGCATCGAGAATAATATCGAGGGTTACCGTACCTCCCAATTGGCGATCAATTACGGTCAGGCCGCGATGGATTTCGCTGTCACTCTTGAAGTAATCAACAAAACGGTTTTCAACTTCGAGCTTGCTCACACCCCAGGCACTAAACAGGATCGACAGCAGCGCAATGATCAGAATTTTTCCGCCATGATTTTCGGTAAAGCGCGAAAACTGGCCAGCGATTGGCAATGAATTGTTTGCGCTCAATCTCGGCTCACCTTTAGGCAATGCCATCAAACCCGCAGGCACAACAAGGAAAGTGAGGAAGAAGCCAACCACCAATCCAATTGTCATCATCCAACCGAAATCAATTACCGGACGAATGCCGCTATCCACCAATGACATAAACGCAACTATCGCGGTGAGCGCCGAATACAAGCAGGGAACCACCATCGCGCGCACAGCAGCCATTACCAATTCCGATTGCTCAAGCTCCGGTGATTGCGCCTGGATTTCGCGGTAGCGCGCTACCAGATAAATCGTAAACGCGAATACCAAAATCAATAGCAACGCTACAAAGTTCGACGAAATTACCGTCATCCGCCAATCGATCCAGCTCAACCAGCCGAGCATAAAAATCACTGACATCAAACACGCAGTCAGCGGCAAAATCACAAAGCGCCATTCGCGGAATAAAAACGCGAGCATCGCTACAATAAACACAATCAGCGCCGCACCAAATACCACCAAATCGCTTTTGATATAGGTGATCATATCGGTGGTGATCATGCTCACGCCGCCGAGGAATATCTCGGCTTTATTTTCGTAGCGCGCCACAATGCCGCGCACAACTTCTACCCGCTCGCCATCTTTAACTGCCGCTTGGGTGCGATAGGCAAGGAAGTCAGCCGCAACTTTTTCCAGTTCTTGGGTTTCTTCCGGTGTTAAGCCGGTGGTATCACGCTTTAAACGCAAGGCATCGCGATGACGCGCCATCTCGATGTATTCATTGTTCACTTTAAGGTTGAGCAGGATCGCCGAGGTTTTGCTATCGGCACTGAGCAACATCTTGCGGTAGATCGGGCTATTCAAAAATTCCTGCTTGGCCATCGCGCGATCTACGCCCGGTGTCAGCAAGGTGCGGGTCGACGCTTTCTGCTCCGCAAGCGGACGCATAGGGCTATACAACAGCGGCACATCGATCATAGAGAAAACACTGGCCACGCCATCTACTTTTTCCAATTCGTCGGTCAGCTGCTTGAGCAGGTCAATCGATTCATCGGAAAAAATATCAACCCTGGGTGTGTAGGTCAGCACCAGGAAGTCGCCGTTCTGGTAACGCTTGGAAATTTCGCGGTAGTAATCGATGGAGGTATCGTGCTCAAGAGTGAGCGAGTCAGAGGAGGCATCCAACTTCAGGTTTTTCATGGCGACTATCGACAAGACAGTCAGTACCGCCAACAAGGCCAGCATCAGGAAGGGACGATTGATAACGACAGCGCGGTAGAATTTGTCAAGCAAACGGTAGAACGGAGAAAGTAGCTGCATGAATAAATCCGATTGGTGAATGTTCCCTGGGCAACAACCTTTATCAACCCAAGATTGCCGTATATAACCCGGGACGGAGGACAGGCGCCATTATGCCAGCCACCCCCGCGTAAAACAGTAAAAAGGCTAAAAACTAACCATTAGCGAAACGATTTGTTACAAAAGTCAGTCCGTTTTCTTGTGCCCATCGCTGTGCCCAAGCGAGCGCTCCGGGCAAAGTAGATCGCGCACGCGCTGCTTTAGTTCCTTGGCTTCAGGGAAGCCGCCATCGCTAACCCTGTCCCAGATCAACTCACCATTTAGCCACACATGGAAGACTCCACCCGTGCCCGGATGCAGAGCCACCTCATCCAACTCACCATCGAAGGTGGTCAGTAGCTCTTGGGCCAGCCATGCGGAGCGGAGCATCCAGCGGCACAGGTTGCAATAGTGAATGACCACCTTGTTTTTGGCCGTGGGAACCGCCGGAATCGATGTAGATTGAGACGATTGCCCGCTAATATCGGTCATATGATTGCCCTTTGGGTTATGAGTTAATAGAATTCAGTAATAAGGTCTTCAAGATCACAGGATCGGCGCCACACACAAGGCAAATTCAGGGTAGATAGTTGCATAAATAATGTTTTTCACGACAAAAATACGGAATCTGCCATGCTCAAACTTCATTTTAAGGACAATCGACGTCCACCCGTGTGGGTCGTTGAGAAACTCTTCTCGATTGGCAGGGCAGCCGACAACCATCTGGTCATAGATGAAGACGATATTGACCCGCTCCACGCCAAAGTCATCCAGGAAAACACCAAGTATTTTCTCAAAGACCACAACAGCAGCAGCGGTTGCTTCGTCAACGGTCAGCGCATTACCCAAAAAGAAATCCTGCCGGGCGATATTATCAAACTTGGCAATGCCGAAATTATCGTGCTCGATCCGCGCAGCCTGCCCGACAAATCCAAAGATACCTATGTCGCTCCCTGGCGCCTTGTCTCGGACAGCAGCTGGTTGGCGGGCAAGCATTTTATCTTGCCGCCGGAGCGCAGCATGGTTATCGGGCGCGGCAACCAATGCGATATTGTTATTCCGGGCACCCATTTATCGCGCCGCCATACCGAAATCAGCATCGAAGGAAATCACTTACGTATCAAGGATCTGGGCTCAGCCAACGGTACCTTTCTGAACGAACTGCGTATCGACAATGCCACCGCCAACAATGGCGACCGCCTGCGCCTCGATGTTTACACCTTCCGCATAGTTGCACCTGACCTCGAAGACAGCAAAACCCGTATCCGCAAACCGATTGATGAGCTGGCCAAACCGGTTGAGCGCAAACTCCCTAGTAGCGAACCCAAACGCTGGAAAACCCGCCCTACCTCACCGGGCAACCGCATCGAACCAAGCCTGCACCAGAACCGCCGCAAAGCATGGCTGGCACTGATGGTCGCCACAGTAGCGGTCGCTGCTATCGCCGCCTTTTTGTTGTGGTAGAATCCGCCGCCTATCAGCTCTATTAATACTCAATACCCGTAATCCAATAACGTTTAACCCTTTATCTTCAACCATAAACCTCAGGAACATACCATGAGTTTTGAACTTGTCCCTGCCGGCAAAAGCCTGCCCGACGATTTTTACGTTGTGATCGAAATCCCGATGAACAGCGGCATCAAATACGAGATCGACAAAGACAGCAATTCACTGTTTGTTGACCGTTTGGTTAGCACCGCTATGTACTACCCATGCAACTACGGTTACATCCCTAACACCCTGTGCGGTGATGGCGATGCAGCCGACGTGTTGGTGGTATTCCCGCAACCAGTACAAGCGGGTTCAGTTATTCGCTGCCGTCCATTGGGCGTATTGAAGATGACTGACGAAGCGGGCGAAGATGCAAAAATCGTTGCCGTTCCGCACGACAAGCTCACCACCATTTACAGCAATGTAAAAACCCTGCAAGACCTGCCAGAAATTACCCTGAAGCAAATCGAACACTTCTTTGAACACTACAAAGATCTGGAAAAAGGCAAGTGGGTAAAAGTCGCTGGTTGGGGCGATCTGGAAGAAGCGCGCGCAGAAATCCTGAAAGCCGCTGAAACCTACAAAGCTGGCAAGTAATACCAAAAGCCGCATCGACGGCAAAAAAATAGTGCTAAAAAGCACAACAAAGTAAAACCGAAAAAGCAGTATCAACCGCTTGATCAGGTGAGAGAGATCACCGCGAGCCATTCACTGAATGGCTCGCGGTTTCAAAAGCGGGTAATACCAGCAGTTTAAAAAATTGCGGCAAGGATTAGGCCGATCAGAATAAAACCAGTGGCAGTGAGTAACGCACCCATAACCTGCAAACAAAACTTGAATCCAAAATACGCAGGCCGCCGTTATCACAAAAAAACAACAGCAAGAAAAAACACAAGGTACTTACCATGAGTTCTGACTCTGCCCTGACACCCACTCCTGCTACCAGCCCTGCCCCTGCAACAAAACATCCTTTGCTTTGGGTTCCATCCGGTTATTTTACGATGGCCCTGACTTACAACATGCTGACTGCCGCTGCAGTGGTTATGTTTAGCAACCTCGGCATGAATAACGCGGAAGCGGCCGCTTATGCGAGCGCACTTGGCCTTGCTTACACCGTCAAACCTTTTTTCGCCGCCTTTTTGGAAATGTATAAAACCAAAAAGTTTTTTGTATTGCTCTGCCAAATTATTTTGGGCGTAGGTTTTATCGGCGTCGCGCTGGTAATGAACTTGCCCAATTACATCACCTTGATGCTGCTGTTCTTCTGGGTGCTGTCGTTTATAGGTTCATCACAAGACATCACCACTGACGGCGTTTACGTCACATCGCTTGATGCAAAATCCCAAGCACTTTATTGCGGCTGGCAAAGTCTGAGCTGGAACTTGGGCAAGCTTGCGATGATGAGTGTGATGGTGGTGTTGAGCGGTGTATTGCACGAACACTATTTCAAACTCGACCCACATGTATCCGGTCCCGAGTGGATTAAATCCTGGCAAATCGTTTTTGCATTATTAGGCGTGCTGATGTTGATCATGGCCGCATGGCACTGGCGAGTGATGCCCGATGGCGCGCGCGCTGAAAACACACCAAGAAATCCGAAAGAAGCGATTAGCACTTTGATGGATGCGTTCATCACCTTCTTCCAGAAGCAAGGCATCTGGATGATGATTGGTTTTGCATTATTGTTCCGCATCAGCTTCGGCTTTTTAAACGCACCAAGTATGCTGTTTATGAAAGACACCGTTGATAACGGCGGACTCGCACTTACCAATCAGGAGTTCGGCATTATTTACGGCACCTTCGGTTTGGTTGCCTTGCTGATAGGTTCATTAATTGGCGGCGCTTACGTTGCTAAAAAAGGCCTGCAAAAAGCACTCTTCCCGCTCTGCCTCTGCGTCAACATTCCTAACGTCACTTTCTTGTTGATGGCAATTTACCAACCAGAAAGTCATCTGCTCATTAGTGCAGGCGTCATTATCGAGCAATTCTTTTTTGGTATCGGCTCAGTCGGCTTTATGATTTATTTGATGCAACAACTTGCTCCAGGAAAATACGCCACCACTCACTACGCCTTCGGTACTGCACTGATGGGTTTATGTATGATGCTTACCGGTATGGTCAGCGGCGTGTTGCAACAATCTATGGGTTACATCGGCTACTTTGTATTCGTAATGGCCGCCACCATTCCATCCTTCCTGATTTGCTGGTTTGCACCCTTCCCACACAAACACGACTAACACTGCGAAAATATTTTTCGCATAAAATAAAAAAACCGGCACAACGCCGGTTTTTTTATTTCCGCATCAACAAACTTAATTCTGCGCCGCACCGTCAAAATCCGCTGAGTAACGTGCGATCCATTCCATCGCTGCCTCTTCGCTACTGAGTTGCCTGCCACGCAACGCCAGACGCTGGCGATAATCTTCAATCTGGCACACCTGCTCGACCATGCGCGTACGAAAATATTCGTCGTCGCTGGTAAAACGCACGCCCACTTCATATTGTTTGGATAATTGTTCGCGGCGCCACACAATAACGCCGCGTCCGTGGTAATCCGGCTTGGTCACCGGAATATCAAACTCAACGAAGGTGCCCACTTTAACCGGCTGGTCAGTGACAAAACACAAACCGCCCGCGCTCAGGTTGCGCACACGCACACGCGAGTCTTCGTCGCCGCCCGCGCAGACCTGAATGGGTATTGAAGTGGGATGTCGTATGTATGTTCGCATCGGCAATTACTCGCAACAAATTTGCTGGTCACAGTTAGAGTGTAATCCAGCAAACTCGCTTTAACGGAAGCAATTGCTATGAAGGGACTAACGCGTTAGAACGTTTGTTTATTGCTCGGTAGTGTCGGAATGGTCACGCGTAGCGCCGCGCAAGGTTAATTGCAACCCACGTAAGAAGTTGCGCAGCACTTGCGTCTGGCACTCGCGATAATTGTTGTGCCCGGGCTTGCGGAAGAAGGCACTCAGCTCATGCTTGCCCAAGGGGAACTCAGCGCGCTCCATCACCTCAAGGATTTGCTCATCCTTATAATCCAGCGCGATTTTTAATTTGCGCAGGATGATGTTGTTATTTAACACCTTCTCAGCCGCCGGTTGCTCGCCTTCGCGCTTGCCGCGCTTTTTATTGATCAGGCCATTTAAAAAATAGGCCAGCTCCACATCGCGCAGCGGTTTGAAATCCGGGTTTTCATCTCCCTTCAACCAATTACTCACCTGCTCACGCGATGCAGAAAATCCGGCCGATGCAAACAGGGACATCATTTGCGAATCGCCAAAATCAAAAACAAAACGCAGACGGCGAAGGATATCGTTGTTGGTCATAGTAAAACCCTGAAATGAAAAGTGCGGCCGCTATTATCGCATCAAAACCGTGTTTAGCGCCGCAGTAATGGCGATTGTTGATATACCAAACTACGCCACAACCATTCGAGCGGCCCATAGTGAAAACGGTTGAGCCACCAGCAAGCGAACATGCACTGGAACAACCAAATAGCACCAATCACCAGCAGAAGTTGCGTAAGCGGCAATTGACCAAACCAGCCAAGCCCATAGCCGTAAAATAACCAGGTGCAGATAATCGACTGCATGATGTAAATACTTAACGCCATGCGTCCTACCGCAGCCAGAATGCGGCGCAAAAATAATCCGCTGCCTGCATGCGACCACTGCATCACCAACAACACATAGGCGATCCCCATCAAGGTACTGCCCCAAAAATGCAGCTCATAACCGTAGGTGTAAATGTAAGCTGCAGCAAAATCGTGCTCGATACTTTTCCCTAAGCCCAGCTTCACCAACAACAAGCCGGGCACCAGAGTTATCGCAATCAGTTTGCGATAAGCATCTGCGTTCGCCTGAAGGGTTAAAAACCCGCGCCGCGCCAATACAATCCCTACCAACATCAGCGCGAGCGATGACCAGCCGGACACAATCACACCCAGCTGCATATCTATTGCCGCACGGATACGATCCGGCGCCAAGTCCCACCAGCCCTGCTGATAATGGGCGACCTCCTTGGCGATTTCATCGGCGCTTTGAAAAGTCATCCACTCATCCATCACCTCGGGAAACGCAGCGGCGATCAGCAACATTGGCAAACTGCCGATAACAATAAGGGCCGCGCTTATTTTCATTAGCACGCCATCGCCCAACTGCCGCCAATGCCACGCGATCAACGCACAGACCGCATAGCTAAAGAGCACATCGCCATCCCATATCAGATAGGCATGCAGCAGGCCGAATACCATCAACCACAAGCTGCGGCGCAACTGCAGACCATTGGCGAGCGCCGGATCATCGCCAGTTTTATGCGCGCCGAAAAACCACAGGCTAGCGCCAAAAACTACGGTGAGCATGGTGATGAATTTGGTATCAGCAAAGATATGGAGCAGATACCAGATTGCCTCATCCAAACGGCTGGCATCTATCATCAACAACGGATTGGAGCGCATCACTTCCGGCAGCGCGAAGGAATAGATATTGATGAGCAGCACGCCCAACACGGCGATACCACGTGCAGTATCCAATGCCGGAATGCGCTGTAAATTGGGGGCCGGGTTATTGTCCATCCTAAAACTCATCCTGATGCTTTGCGTGAGACAATGAAAACACAAACGGGCAGGCAATAAAAAACCCGAAGTTCTCGCGAACTTCGGGTTTAGATATGGTGCCCAGACCCGGAATCGAACCAGGGACACGAGGATTTTCAATCCACTGCTCTACCGACTGAGCTATCTGGGCGTGTCCTACTTACTAACCTGGCCGTTGGCGCTGGGCTGCAAGAGGCGCGTATTAAACCCGCTTGGGCTTTTTGAGTCAATACCGAAAAGAAAAAAAAGTCCTTTTTTATCAATGGTTAATTTGTGCACAAAACGCTTTTGGATAAGCCCAATCCAGCTATTGTTTAAACGAAGAACAGCACGCTTAAATCACGAGCAAATCGCTCTTGTAATCCCGCACATCAGATAGCCGCTACCCGCAGCCCCTTCAATCCGCACCACAGCACAAAATGACCGCTATTCGCGCAATCAGCTGCACACACGAAACAAAGTAGTGCACCCACAATCATCAAATCGGTCAGGAATTTAATTTTCTGTCCATTTGGTCAGCTAATTTAGTGAATTTGATAAATCGGGAACGGGATTTGCAATAACGCCGATAGACGATTGCATTAACCATTTTGATGGAGCTGCTTATGCAAGCCTTTATTGAAAATATGCCCAAGGCAGAATTACATGTTCACCTCGAAGGAACACTTGAACCTGAATTGAGTTTTGCGCTCGCACGCAAAAACAATATTGAATTGGGATACGAAACACCGGAAGAATTAATTGCTGCCTACGATTTTTATGATTTGCCTTCATTCCTGACAATATATTACGGCGCAATGAAAGTATTGCGCGATGAAGCCGATTTTTACCAACTCACCTGGAATTATTTGAGCAAGGCTTACAGCCAAAATACGGTTTACGCTGAACTGTTTTTTGATCCGCAAGCACACACCAGCCGCGGTGTAGAGTTTAGTGTGATCATGCACGGCATTCGCGCTGCGCAAGAAGATGCTGAAGCAAAACTCGGCATCAAGAGCCAACTGATTATGTGTTTCCTGCGCGACATGAGCGCAGAATCGGCGATGGAGCATCTATTAATGGCCGAGCCTTATCGCGAATGGCTCATTGGTGTGGGACTGGATTCCGATGAAAAAAATAACCCGCCCGTCAAGTTTGCGGAGGTTTTCAAAAAAGCGCGCGCGATGGGTTTAAAACTCACCATGCACTGCGATGTAAACCAACAAAATACCTTATTGCATATCGGGCAATGCCTCGATGAAATCGTGGTTGACCGCATTGACCACGGCGTTAACTCTCTGGAAAGCGATGAACTTTGCGAAGCCATCAAAGCTAAAGGTTTGGGCCTGACTGTGTGCCCGGTATCCAACCGTTTTGTAGTGCAATCACTGACTTCCAACGAAATCCGCAGCATGTTGAATAAAGGCATGTTGGCCACGATTAATTCTGACGACCCTGCGTATTTCCGTGCTTATCTGAATGAGAACCTGATTGAGTTACAGCGCGAAGGCAATTTCACCGAAGAAGAGATTGCCACACTGGTTGGCAATGCGTTTCGTGTTTCATGGATATCCGATGCTGAGAAAATGGCTTACCTGACCAAGCTGGGAACTTACATTCAAAACTACTCACTGCAACCAGAAACCGTGCAGTAACTTTTTCGGCAGAACCAACAACGAAAAAACAATTCAGAGACAATCATGAAAGCTATTTTCCAGATTATTGTTTGCGCTTGTGCTTTTACGATTTATATCGATGTCAGCGAGGCGAGTGAAAAGCCAACCTATTATGAACCCAGCGATACGGTTGTGATTCTCGGCGCAGTGCCGCAAGAAATTCCGGTATTGACCAACGCACTGGAAAAACCGGAAAAGAAATCCCTGTGGGGTATTCCCTACTGGCAAGGAAAATTACACGGCAAACCCGTGGTGGTTGCGATTACCGGTATCGGAAAAACCTACACCGCCATGACCACAACATTATTTATTACTGAATTCAAACCACGTTTGGTGTTGATGACGGGAACAGGTGCACGCATCAACCAACAACTGCGCACTGGCGATGTCATAGTCGCTACCCACACCTATGAACATGATTACGGCAGCCTGACCAAAAACGATATGGTCTATCGCCCGATGAATAGCCCGGACGATGGCAAAGAAGTAAAAAATGAATTCAAACCAACCGCATCACTGCTCGCGGTAGCGCAAAAAGCGATGGACACTTACGAAGCACAAACTGTCACCGCCAACGGCAGCACTTACAAAAATGCGGTGCGCTATGGTGTGGTGTCATCGTCGGATTTATTTGGCGTACCGCAAGTGCGTATCGACTCACTGCGCAACAATTTCAAAACCGACATTATGGAAATGGAATCAGCCCCACTCGGCCATGTATGTGAAACACTCGGTGTGCCCTACTTGATTGTGCGCTCTGGCAGCAATATCGCCCAGGAAGCACCTAATGATGATTATTTACGCCTCGGCCCGATTGCCGCGCGCGAAGCCGCAAAATTTTCTTTGCACTTAATGAAGTTTTTGTAACTGATTTTTGTTGTTCTCTCCTCCGTAGTAGTACTTTGCCCGCTCTGCGGGCTTTTTTATTTTGTATATACGCCGCTCAGGATCTATTTATGTTGATACGCTCGCTCAATTCCAAATCCTTTCTCGCTGCATTTTTTATCAGCTCCATCTCTTTTACCAATATCACCAACGCAGCAACTTATCAGGATGCCGTTGCACAACTGGGCTTTAGTGAACTCGCCGCCACATTTAGCCGCGATAAAGCACTTGCGATTAGCACTTTGCCCGATGAAGAAAAATTATCACTCCCCGAGCTGCAAGCCGCAGCTACCTTGCAATTACTCGGTGCGCCTTTAGCAACAGAAAGCCCAAAAGCACTCGCGGAATTTATTGCGCAATACAACCAACCAGATGCCGCATATATCGGCCAATTAAATGAGCCGTCTATTTACCAGCGCATTGAAAGCATCTGGAAAACCCAACCGGCGGCCAAACCCTCGGCATTTGCCTTGGAGTTGCGCCAATTAGTGGGACAAGGCATTGCCACTGGCTACAACCTGATTACTACGCCCTGGCCGCTATTTGCAGCAGAGCGTCAGCTTACTTATGGCCACAGCGACATAGATCATGCACAGCAATTACTTGCCTTATTGGCGAGCGAAGGGCTGAGCGCACGCGTTGGCTTTTCACGCAAAACTTCGGCATTTTTGTATCGCGATGACTGGGGCACGCTCAGCCAGTCATTGATTGATTTGGGTAACAAACGCCGTCTTGTTGAAGCGAGTGAATATGACCTGCACTTTGAATTTCCCTCTGCCACTGACAAAGCAAAATTTGTTGCAGCAGTAGATCGCTATGCAAAAAAAGATTCCGCCAACCAAACCGGCTTAATTCGCAGCGCTTGGTGGCAACCCTTTTATCGCAGCAAAACGGCGGCTGATGGTTTCGCCAGCGCCACGCAAATTGCTGTCAGTAATGGTCAGGAAACCGCTTTGCTGCTGGCACTGCCCAATCAAGCGCCCGCATTGGTTAAAGCAATCCAGCAATTAAATCCCGCCTGGTCGGCTGAACCTGCTGCAATCTGGGTCAATTTGGCCTTTCATCGCTATCTACAAGGTGGCTACAAATAACCTCAAAAAGCTAAACATATCTTTGCGCAAATAATTGTCCAAGTGGTTAATGATTTGCATACAAACAACAGCTGCCTTTCTTACATCCGTTTGAGCAAGTGCAGTGATTAAAATTTGAAAGCTATTATCTGAGGTAATTTATGTTGAATTTAATTGGCAGTGCATTATTGATACTTGCCAGCTTTGCGCTCGCACTCAGCGCCAGCGCTGCGATTCCGGTAAAAGTTGTTGTAGTAAGCATGTTTGAAAATGGTGAAGTGACTGGCGATGAAGCTGGCGAATACCAGCTGTGGATTGAACGCCAGAAGCTTAATAAAAAATTTGCTTTTCCGCTTGGCGCTTACGACTTGCACATGAATGATGCAGGCGTGCTCGCTATATGCACCGGAGGGGGCGTTACTAACGCTACTTCATCGATTATGGCGCTGGGTACTGATCCGCGTTTTGATTTATCCAAAGCCTATTGGGTAATTGCCGGCATTGGTGGTGGCGATCCACTTGATGTATCGCTCGGCACAGGCGTGTGGGCAAAACATGTTGTCGATGGCGATCTGCTGTATGAAATTGATGGCCGCGAAATTCCCAAAGGTTGGAAGTACGGATTAATTCCGCTCGGCGCAAAAGAACCGAATCAGGAATCTACTGGCTGGACCGTCGACACCATCGTTTATCACTTAAATCCCACGCTGGTTAATTGGGCTTACCAACTTACTAAAGACAGCCCTGTTGCTGATACACCAGCAATGAAATCTTTCCGCGAACAATACAAAGGCTTTCCGCAAGCACTGCGCCCGCCCTTCGTTACTATCGGCGATACACTCGGTTCGAGCACTTACTGGCACGGTGAATTATTAAATAACTGGGCGAACGACTGGATGCATTTGCACGCAGGAAAAGACAGTAATTTTATGACCACCAATATGGAAGACAACGGTAGCTTGACGGCGCTGCACCGTTTAGCCAAAGCAAAACTGGTGGATACCAATCGCGTACTGGTATTGCGCACGGTCAGTAATTTCAGCTTCCCACCACCGGGCAAAACTGCTGCTTGGAGCACCACTGCACCTTATCCAGATAAGGGCCTTCCTGCCATTGAAGCAGCCTACGGCTTGGGCAATATAGTCGTACAAGAATTATTGCGCGGCTGGGATAAATACCAAACCACAATTCCTGCAGCAAAATAATATTTTCACCGCGCCCGCACTTATTGCGGGCGTTGTTTTTTTGGCCAATACAAAACGGCAAAGAGTAAACAACAATGAAAAAATATCTACTGACCGCAATCTTATTAAGCATGAGTGTATTTGCTAATGCCAAGCCGATTATTTTTGATAACGATATGGCAATCGATGATTGGGCCGCACTTTTGTATTTGCTTCACCATCCAAAGAGCGAAGTTATCGCAATCACCATCGCGGCCAGCGGTGAATCACATTGCAAACCGGGGCTTGCCAATACCAATGCGCTGTTGAATTTATCCCGCAAAGTAAAAAGAGATATTCCTGTTGCCTGTGGTGACGATTATCCGCTGGATGGCTATTTTGTTTTTCCTGATGCATGGCGAAAAGACTCCGATACACTTTCCGGTGTATGGATTAAACCCAGTGCGCGTTCCGCGAGCGCTTTGCATGCAGCAGAAATTATTCACAACGCATTAATCAATGCGACAGAACCAGTCACATTGATCGCCACCGGCCCACTGACCAATATTGCACAATGGCTGGAGCGCTATCCGCAAGACAAAAGCAAAATAGATCAGCTTGTGATCATGGGCGGCGCGGTAGATGTACCCGGCAATATTATTGTGCCGCTGTTTACTAAAGGCCATCCAAATACTACCGCTGAGTGGAATATTTTTGTCGACCCACTCGCAGCTGACAAAGTATTTGCTGCAGGCCTGCCAATTGTTTTAGTCGGCTTGGATATCACCAATTCAGTACGCGTGACACCAGAAGTGGCTGCTGATTTTAAAGATTCAGCCAAAAGCAAATCAGCAAAATTCTGGGATGATGTACTGGACAAAAATGATTGGTTTATTAACAGCAACGAATATTATTTTTGGGACACATTATCGGTAATGATTGCCGTTGAACCTGAACTCTGTGAAGGTGATATGCAATCGCTGCGCGTTGCCTACCAAACAACGACCACCCCCTGGCAACAAACAACGGATAACAGCATGCCTGCAAAACGTTGGGACGGAAAAACTCGCAACCATCTGGATGCTAAAACGGCGGGCACGCTGGTGAAGGATAAAAGCTATCCAGCCATCAAGGTCTGCCGCAAAACCGATCCGCAGAAAATCTTTACCGAATTCCGCGAGGTACTTAATCGCTAGCACTTTTTTATGACGATTAATCCGACCGCGTGAAATTATTTTTATTAGCGGCTTCAGGGTTTCCGGCGTATATTGAGGGCATTTATTGTTTGGAGTCCCACCATGAGCCGAGTCCTGGAGCCTGATCCGGGGGTTTACAAAACCCTGCTGGAATCCACCAAGGCTATTCCTTGGCAAATCGATTGGAAAACCTTGGAGTTTTCTTACATCGGTCCGCAAATTGAAGAATTGTTAGGCTGGGAGCCGACCAGTTGGGTTAGCGTACAAGACTGGGCTGCACGTATGCATGAAGAAGACCGCGAGCAAGTGGTCAACTTCTGCGTTAGCCAATCACAAGCCGGCGTTGACCATGAAGCTGATTATCGCGCGCTTACCAAAGACGGCAGGTACGTTTGGATTCGCGATGTGGTACATGTGGTGCGCAACGAACAAGGTGAAGTGGAATCATTAATTGGTTTTATGTTTGATATCAGCGAACGCAAACAAACCGAACAAAAATTAATTGAATTGCAAAAAGAGCTGGAACAGCTTTCGTTTAAAGACGGCCTCACCGGTGTCGCCAACCGGCGCATGTTTGACTCGGTAATGGAAATGGAATGGCTCAATGCCAAACGCACCCGCCAACCCTTATCGCTGATCATGGTGGATATCGATTATTTCAAACAATACAACGATTATTACGGTCACTTGCAGGGCGATGATTGCCTCAAGCGCGTTAGCCAGGCGCTGAGTGATTCAGCATCGCGCGCGCGGGATTTTGTTGCCCGTTTTGGTGGGGAAGAATTTGTACTGGTATTGCCAGAAAGCAATGCTGAAGCAGCAGCGGCAGTTGCAGAGCGCTGCCGCAAAGCCATTTTCAAGTTGCAAATTCCGCACGAAAAATCTGACATCAGTCAGTTATTAAGTATCAGTTTGGGTGTGGGGACGGTGATACCCGGCCAACATGATCAACTGTTAGATTTTATTAACACGGTGGATCAACGACTCTATCTTGCCAAACAAAACGGGCGCAATTGCATCATGAGTCAGGATGCTTGATTTTTTTCGCGCCCGTATTACTTACTCTTTAAATTGTCCGGTACCTGTTGCACGCGCAATGGTATCGGCAATTTCACTTCCTTTACCCTGCAAAATTTCTTGTGGAGTCAAACCGCATAGCTCATGCGGAAACACCAACCAGCGATCAGTCGCATGCACATAAAAATCCGGTTTAATATCGGTGACATTGCGCGTCGGTTTATACCAGGGGCAGGCAATTTTTATTGAGTTGGGCGTATTGCGACGCGACTTGCGTTTTATCTCATCGATAATTGCTTTGATTGAACGACCTGAGTCGAACACGTCATCCACAATTAATAATTCTTGATCGGCATCCACATTTTTTACAATGTAATCCAACCCGTGCACACGAATATCTTTGCTTTGTTTATCGATGCCGTAATAGGAAGAAGTGCGGATGGCAATATGATCGGTGGGAACACCAACGTATTCCAGATATTCCTGCACCGCAATACCAACCGGTGAGCCGCCACGCCAAACTCCGACAATAAAATGCGGGCGATAACCGCGCTGGAAAATTTGCTCGGCTAATTTAAATGAATCCAATAACAAATCATTGGCGGTAATATAAAGTTTATCCATGCTGTTCACCCGAGATACTATTTTATTGTGAAAATTTTTCCAGTGTGCGACTGAGCGCATCTAACGCCAGTGCAACATCGGCTTCTGTGACCGACTCATCTGGATGATGACTAACACCACCTTTGCAACGGACAAAATACATTGCCACATCACATATATCGGCCATGGCCATTGCATCGTGGCCAGCACCGCTCATTAACTTGTAGGGCTTAACGCCCATATCGCATAGCACACTCGCTTGCATTTCCTGAATCCAATCCGCACACACTACCGCTGGTGCGTTATGAATTTCGGCCCAGGCAGCAGTGAGGTTGCGACTCATGCAGATTGCGTCCAATTCGTGTTGGATTTTTGCAAATGCCTGATCGCGCAATTGATCGTCGCCGGAGCGGATATCAATCGTAAAACTGGCGTGACCGGGAATAACATTGACCGCACCCGGGCCACATTCAATTTTTCCGACGGTGGCAACCACATTAAATTCTTTGGCAATATTTTCCACTAGCGTAATACCGAGTGCCGCACCGACAAGGGCATCTTTACGCATTGCCATGGGCACTGTACCGGCATGACCAGCGTAACCTTTAATATCGATAGCAAAGCGACGTGCACCCGCAATAGCGGTGACTATACCGAGCGCGAGATTTTCATCTTCCAACACCGGGCCTTGTTCAATGTGCACTTCAAGGTAGGCGAGAATATCTTCAGGGTCGCGCGCGGCGCTGTGAATATTTTCTCGAGCCAAACCAAAATCGATAAACGCTTGTTGCAAACTAATTCCTGCGCGATCTTTTAAAGTCCACCAATCAGGATTCCATGTTCCTGCGACTGCGCGGCTGCCGAGTAATGTGCTACCAAAGCGTGTGCCTTCTTCATCGCCGAAGCCGATAACTTCGATTGCGTAGGGCAATACAATATTGTTTTTGTAGAGTTGTTCTACGGCGGCAATGGCAATCAATACGCCGAGAATACCGTCGTAGGCGCCGGCATTGGGGATTGAATCCAAATGCGATGCGAGCAGTAATGTTTTTGCACAGGCATTTTGCGCCTCATAGCGGCCGCAAAGATTTCCCGCTGCATCTACCCAGGTTTCCATTCCCGCGTCCTGCATCCACTGCGCAACCAATTCGTTACAGCGTTTATGCTCGGGGGTTAAATAAAAGCGGCTGATGTTTTCAGGGTTCGAGCTGATGGCGGCGAGTTGGTCGCACCAGTGCATGACTTTTTTTGCTAGTGCTTCGATGGTGGTTTCGTTCAAGATTTTTTCTCGCCGTGACATGGGGGGCGCTACGGGCGCAGTAAGGTACTCTGAGACTCGCCGTGAATACATCCATGTAGGCTCGAATACGGCATCCATGCCGTATACGGTCTCCGAGCACCTTACTTCACCCTTGCTTCATATTGAGTTGTTAGTACTTAACAATATTAGTGAAAGTTCTTTGCGTAGCTTTTTAACTGATCGATAAATTCTTGCTTTTCAGTATCGCTGATAAAACTCGATGTAAAACTATTGTGCGCGAGTAGCAGCGCCTGTTCACGAGTCAACGGGAAAGCGTCTGCTAATGCAAAGTAATTGTCGTTGAGATAACCACCAAAATAAGTGGGGTCATCGGAGTTGATCATTACGCGCAAACCAGCATCCATCAGCTCAAATAAATTGTGGTCTGTCATTTTGTCGTACACACACAAGCGCACATTGGAGAGCGGGCATACCGTGAGTGGAATTTGGGTTTCGCGTAAGTATTCCATCAGTTTTGGATCTTCATCCGAGCGTACGCCGTGGTCAATGCGCTCCACTTTCAACAAATCAATTGCTTCCCAGATATAACTGGGCGGGCCTTCTTCACCCGCGTGAGCAACAACGCGATAACCTTCAGCGCGGGCACGCGCAAAAACCTCGGTGAATTTACTGGGTGGATTTCCCACTTCAGAACTATCCAAACCGACGGCGATAATTTTATCTTTCCACGGCAGAGATTCTTCCAGGGTTTTCATTGCACTGTCAGCACTCAGGTGACGTAAAAAATCCATCACTAATTTTGAGCTGATACCCCACTCGGTTTTTGCGTCGTCCATCGCGCGTAAAATGCCGCCAATTACAGTATCAAAAGGAATACCGCGTTCTGTGTGGCTCTGCGGATCAAAGGATAATTCGGTGTGCAGGATATTATCCTGCTTGCACTTTAAAAAATAATCGCGCGTCAGGTCATAAAAATCCTGCTCGTGTTTGAGCACCGAGGCGCCTTGGTACAACAAATCCAGGAAGCTTTGCAGATTGGTAAATTCGTAAGCAGCTTCAATTTCTTCCACGCTACTGTAGGGCAAACTCACTTGGTTGCGTTGTCCGAGTGCAAACATCATTGCAGGAGAAATGGCACCGTCGAGATGCATATGCAATTCTGCTTTTGGCAGGCCAGCCAAAAATTCGCGCGAGGCTAGCTGATTCAATTTTGGCAATCCGGAAAAATCCGGGGCAATGACAGATGGGATCATAATTATCTCCTCAACAAGAAAGTGATTAATAACCTTCCTGTGCATAAATATTCATCGCAGTATCCACACCAGCGTTAGCGGTTTGTGAATGGCCAGCGCGACGCAATACTGCCTCCAACGCAATCAGTGTTTGTAAGACTGCATCTTTGCGCGCGTTGTAACCCATGGTGCCGATGCGCCAGATTTTTCCGTGCAGCGGGCCAAAGGAGGTTCCGATTTCAATACCAAAATCTTTGAGCATGCTGCCACGCACTGCATCACCTACAACGCCGTCGGGAATATAGACGCCGACTACGTTATGCATTTTTTGCGCTTGATCGCCAAACAATTTTAAATTCATCGCCGCCAAACCTTGCGCCATCGCCTTACCATGAACACGGTGACGTTCGATGGCATTCTCCACACCTTCTTCCAATAAAATACGCGCGCATTCGCGTGCGCCGTACAACATGGTGGTAGCTTCGGTGTGGTGATTGAGGCGTTCTTCGCCCCAGTAATCCATGATCATGCCCAAATCAAAATAATTGGAAGCGATGCGGCGACCGCTACCTTCTACATGATCAGCCGTGCGAATGCCTGCTTCGATATGGCGGCGCTTGCGAATTGCCGCTACTGCTTTTTCGCTCAAACTAATCGGTGCACTTCCCGATGGGCCGCACAAACATTTTTGCAAACCGACTGACACAGCATCCAATTGCCATGCATCAGTTTCAAAAGGATTACCGCCAATGGATGCAGTCGCATCGGAATAAAACAACACACCGTGGCGTGCGCAAATTTCGCCGAGCTGTTCGAGCGGTTGCAACATGGTGGTGGAGGTATCGCCCTGCACTATCGCCAATACTTTTGGCTGGATTTTTTTAATCGCCGTTTCGATTTCGTCGGGCGTAAATACTTCGCCCCACTCTTTGTGGATTTGATGAACCTCGGCGCCGCAGCGCTCGGCAATTTCACACAGCAAATGGCCGAAGCGACCAAATACCGGCACTAAAATTTTATCGCCCGGCTCCAGCAATGAAATCAATACCGCTTCAATACCTGCACGAGAAGTGCCGTCGATCAATAACGTCCATTGATTTTTGGTTTTGAATACGCCCCGATACAAGGCCATGGTTTCGTTCATGCATTGCGTCATCGCCGGATCATATTGGCCGACAAGTTGCGCCGACATAGCGCGCAGCACACGCGGATCAACAGTGATTGGCCCCGGCCCCATCAGCAAGCGCGGCGGTGGCGAAAAAGGGCGCAGTAACGCGGGATTAACACTGTATTGATCTGACATCTAACGGCTCCAAACAACTTGTGACAACAACACAAAACACGAACGCATCGTGTAAAAACTTTTTGAACTTAAGCGATAACTTGCATCAACATCCGTGCGCCGCTGATGCACAGGAAAATCGCAAACACGCGTTTTAGCATCACTGAATCCAGTTTAGATCCAATCCAGGCACCGACAGGTGCGAGCAGCACAGTTAGCGGAACAATTAATGCAAAACCCGGCAAACTCACCATGCCGATCATGCCTTCCGGTGCATCGACCGGTGTTTTCGCCAGCAGCATTGCAGTCGCACCGGGAACGGAAATTAATAAACCAAAAAATGATGCAGTGCCTACTGCACGATGCGCCGGATAATTACAGGCATTTAATAAGGGCACACCTATAGTCCCGCCACCAACGCCCATCATCACTGAGAAAAATCCGATACCGCCCGCCATTGCGCCCTGCCCCGCCATACCCGGTAATTGTTGGGCGATGGGTGCGGCTTTTGCGCGGAACAACATATTGGCGGCAACTAATAATGCGACCACACCGAAAATCGCACTGGTGACTTCGCCTTTCGCGTGCAGTGCAAAGGTACTACCGGCAATCACACCGACCACCATAAACGGCCACCAACGTTTGATAAGCGCCCAATCCACATTGCCGCGTTTGTGATGCGCGCGCATGGACGAAATACTCGTTGGTACAATCACTAAAAGCGAGGTGCCGGTAGCAACCATCATTGCGGTTGCGGGACTAACACCAAAATTCTGCAATACAAAATACAGCACCGGCACAATCACAATGCCGCCACCCACGCCGAGCAAACCGGCGAGGATTCCGGCAAATGCGCCGGTGATTACCATGGCAATCATGGTAGGTGCCCACTGGGCTAAAAACTCATTCATTGCACGCGCTCCACTGCCGCGACCAAACCTATACCGTCGCTACGCGGATCGCTCGCTGCTGTGGCTCGGCCATCGCTGTGGCTGACTACTGCACCAGCGTGCCCCATGATTTCACTGTGTGACGCAACTGTTTTAATACTGTGCCCGCGCGCGCGCAGGTTTTCGCCTAACGTATCGAACAAATCCAGCTCCATTTTCAAATCGTGATTGTTGTCGCCCCAGGTGCGGCCAAGTAGCCAACGTCCGCGGCTGATGGCTTCGCCCAAGGGCAAACCATCGTACAGGTAGCGAGTGAGCAAAGCCGCTTGGGTTTGCGGTTGCCCCTCGCCGCCCATAGTACCGTAGCTGATGCGACGACCGTCGTTTAATACACAGAGTGCTGGATTGAGCGTATGAAAAGGTTTGTAGCCGGGAGCTAGCGCATTGCGATGATTTGGGTCGAGGCTAAAACCTACGCCACGGTTATTCCACACCAGACCAGTACCGGGCACGACAACACCCGAGCCAAATTCCCAATAAAGGCTTTGGATAAAACTGACCGCAGTGCCCTGGCTGTCCACGCAGCCCATCCACACGGTATCGCCTGGCTCAGCAACTTGCGGCCAAGGCAATGCCTGCTTACTGACAACAGCGGCGAGCTGGTCGATATGCTCATCGCTTAACAAATGATTCCAGCGGTCACTCAAGCGACGCGGATCAGCGACTTCACGGTCGCGCACCAGAAAGGCGAGTTTGGTAGCTTCGATCAAGCCATGCACCCGCTCCTCTTCACTCCATTCGGATTTATACAAGCGATCGTAGATCGCAAGGATCAACAGCGACGCGACGCCTTGTGTGGGCGCGGGCAGGTTATAACACTGGCCAAAACGGGTTTGCACCGACAAGGGTTTTACCACTTGAGCGCGATATTGCTGCAGATCGGACAGCCGCAGCGGGCTGCCCTGCACTTCCAATTCAGAGGCGATATGTTCCGCCAATTCGCCGCGATAGGCCGACTCCAGACCGTGATTCACCAACCAGGTCAAGGTGGTAGCGAGATCGCTATTGGTGAGAGTTTCCCCTTCCTGCAGCGGGCGATTATTGGGCATAAATACCCGGCGATATTCCGCCTGCCCTGCCAACTCCTGCTCCACTTTACGGCTGGCAGCAGCGAGACTTTTAGTGACGGTGATGCCGCCACGCGCCAGTGCAATTGCCGGGGCGAGTAAACGGCTAAGCGGTGTGGTGCTGGCGATGATATTGCGCGCAGCCTCCCAACCGGCAAGCGTGCCGCCCATGGTTACGGTAGCGAGCGAGCCGCGACTGGGGATCTGCGTAAGACCTTGCGACTGATACCAATCGATACTCGCCAAACCTGTCGCAAAACCGCAGGCATCTATCGCCAGTGGCTCGGCGCCGGGTTTGTGGATCAACCAGAAGCCATCGCCCGCAATACTATTCATGTGCGGATAAAGCACGGTGATAGCCGCAGCGGCAGCGATCATCGCATCGACTGCACTGCCGCCTTCACGCAATACGTCCAGACCGATTTCGGCAGCCTGCGCATGCGGAGCGCTAAACGCAATCGCATGGGCGGTCATGACTGATCACCACAAGCATGGCCACATAAATCAATTGCCAATTGCAGTAGCGCTTTGTCGTTACCGCGTTTACCGAGGAGAGATACGCCGCAGGGCGCGCCCTCGTCGGTCAACACTGGCAGATGGATTTGCGGTAATCCGGCCAGACCTGCGGGAGCGGTCAGGCCCATCAATTGGCTGCGATAGGTTTCCATCCAATGGGGCGCAGCGCCAAGTAGCGGCGCGGCACCGGGTGTGGTCGGCAGCAGGATTAAATCGACATCGGTAAACCAGCTTTCGATATCCGCGCGCAAGAGTTCACGCTCAGCTTCAGCGGCAGCTTGGTCGGCATCAGTTAGCGTTGCGCACCACTGGAAACGAGCGTGAATATCGGACGCGAATGTGGGTTTGTGTTGGGCAATCCAATCGCCATGGGTTTGCCAGATAGACCGGCCTTGCAAGGTGCGGAAGCATTGGCTGGCGCGGATCAACCAATCGCTGTTGAGCAGCACCGGTTTGAAGCCGTGTAGCAGCGGCTGCTGTTTCAGCCAGGCTTGATGCGCAGGTGTCCAGAGCGCGCCATTTTGTAACGGCAACAGGAGCGCGATGCGCAGTGATTTGTGTTCAAACTGACGCGGGAGATCATCGGGCAATAACACTTCGCCCACTTGGGCAAGGGTTTTGGCATCGCGCGTGAGCCAGCCGACGGTATCGAACAGCGGCGCGAGCGGCACCATTTGTTCGCTGCTGATCAAGCCATGACTGGTGCGGATTCCAAACAAGCCGTTGTAGCTGGCAGGCACGCGGATGGAGCCGCCGGTATCGGTACCTAAACCTATATCAATATCACCAGCAGCAACAGCGACAGCAGAGCCGCTTGATGAGCCACCGGGCAAACGCTCGGGATCGCGTGGATTAATCGGCGCGCCGTAATGAATATTTAAACCGTTGAGGCTGTAGGCAAGTTCGTCGGTTTGGGTTTTGCCAATCAGCTCAGCGCCGGCATCGAGCAATTGGCTCACGACAGGTGAAGTTTGCTCAGGTACAGGGTGGCTGGCCAGCCAGTCAGGATTTCCGGCAGCAGTCGGCAAACCGGCGATATGGAATAAATCTTTAACACCCAGCCGCAACCCGCTAAGGCTGCCAGAGCCTATACGAGAGTTGGGATAGTGACCGCGCCATGCGAAGACGCGCTGATCGAATGACATGTAAAAACCTTTGAAAAACAAAAAAGCCGGACTTAACCGTACAGGGATTCCGGCATTCCCCCTGAGACACGCCGTGAATACATCCATGTAGGCTCGACTTCGACATCCATGTCTCAGACGGTCTCAGAGAGAACACCGAAATCCCTCCGCAATTGAGTGCAAAATCAAAACAATTAATTCACAAGCTGTGCTTGAGAATAAGAAAACTACTCCGCGCTATCCAGCAAGGTGCTCCGATTTTATTTCGGAGACCGTATGCAGCATGGATGCTGCATTCGAGCCTACATGGACGTATTTACGGCGAGTCTCCGAAATAAGATCGGAGCTCCGCCGCCACGCACAAACTATTTTAAATCCGCCGGCACCGGAATCTTGTCTTTGTAGACATCCCAGTTGCCGAGGATTTTATCCATCACCGCTGTACCGACAATGTACGCCGATTCCAACGAAGCATCTAATCCAGCATAGCCTTCATTTTCAGCAAGGAGATTATCAACTGCACTAACACCCGGTGGTGGCATGGTGTAGTTGCTGCCGGTGCGCAACACCATCACGCGGTTTTTATCGACCTTACCGATATTGTGCAAATAACTCAGCGACAAATAAGTACCTGTATCTTCCATCGCGGAAGTCACAAATTCGCCTTTACCTTCAGTCCAGTAATCGGTCCACTTGTTCGCCCAAGTATTCATAATTTCGCCATGCCAGAACGTCATAGCTGCGAGCTGGTCGCCCTTCAATACAAACGGCTTACGCTGCGCATTCGGATGATTCACATAAAGTTTGCGTGTTTCTTCAAGGCTTTCGATATCCGGCAATTCGATATCTTTCGTTAATTGAAATGCCCACTCAGTCAGCTCGGGATTCACGCGCAACATTTCGCCAGTAGGTTCCGGTTTTTTCGGATCGTAAGGTTTGGATGTGTAACGAGCAAAATAACCGGTCTCCCAATCTTTAGGAATTTCGCGCGCATCAATCTCGTGCGCCAAATCACCATCAACCAAATATTCAGCCCAGGCAGCAGAACCGATAGACGCATCTTCCGGGTCGATACCTGCAATACCTGCCACCAACCAATAAGCGTCAGTGAAATCAAAACGCGGGTCCATACCCAATGCCATAGTCGCCGCAGTGGAATGCGCAGTGCCGATACCAGTGACGATGCCCATCACACCGGTTTCCATATTCATATAAATATCGTGATAGGAATTGGGAAACTCAAATTTGGTATCCAGCTTCTGGCGCTCTTTCCATAGTTGAAATTCGCCCGCTTTATCGCCTGTGTCTTCGCCAATTTCAAACATGGTGACGACCACAAACTTTACTTTAATTGGCGCTGGTGTTTGTACGCTCGCCTCAGTCTTGGTCGCCTCTGGTGCTGGTTTACTGCAACCAGTCATTAAGCCTGCCGACATTAACGATAGCAGCGCAACAGATAACAAAGCTGGTTTAAACTTTTGCATGGGAAATAATTCCTCTAATCAATTAAATTCTGTTCGGCTGGAGTAAGCCCAGCGCAATCGACACTTACTTTTCTTTCTTTTTCGATGTCATTTCAGGATGGTTAATTAAGCCATCGGAAACACGCGGCTTGCCTTTTAATGCCGCAACCGGCTTAAGTGATTCCAATACAATTTTCAAACTGAGAGGATTGATGCGTGGATACAATTCTTCCATCAGCGAAAAATCCCAAGTGCCCATACCTTCAGCAGGATTGGACACCACAATCAAGGTCGCATAATTAATACCTAACTGGCGCGCATACACAATTTCAGTGCCCACGCTCATGGTCACCAAATCACCGCCCCACTGGGCAAAGGCTTTAATTTCTGCCACGGTTTCAAAACGGCCACCGCGCGCTTGCACAATAACGCCACCATCGTGGACTTTGTGCTTTTTGAAATTGGCATCCGCAGCAAACGCTTTTTTGGTTTGCTCGAGCAAAATGTTGCGAATATCAGTATCCATCGCTGGCGTCAGACGCGGCAGCGGAATCGCATTAGGGTCACGATAAATTGATTTGGGGAAACTCAACGCACGATCAATATTCATATCGATTAAATCGTCAGCGACAATGTAATCATATACACCCATTTTTTTGTTGATCGCACCGGCAGTTGCACCACCAATGGCTTCTTCCACACCTAAATCGTACAGTGCCACCCAGGTTTCCTGCCATTTGCCGTCACCGTGGTTGTGCACATAATAAAAAGGTATGCCTTCATATTCGGCATAATAAATTTTGGGCGATGTGCCCAATTTGGTTTCAATGGTAAATTCTTTTTTAATCAGGTTACTGGAAAAAATAATGTCATTCAGGAATGTACCGCCCAGCACCGCAATACGGGCCTTGGGAGTTCCTTCCGGAATAGCGGCAGATGCTGCAGACACAATGCAAGAAGAAAATAAAATAACAGCGGCAATATTTTTCAGAACACGAACAAACATCAGATTATCCTGTAAATAAGTCGGCGCAGGTTGCGATTAACAACCTGCGCACAACAATTTTTAGAACTTGAAGGTTACCTTACCAACAAAGCTACGCGGCAATTCTGGCAACACGATGGTGCTACCGAACAGATCCGGGAAGTTCGCACGGAAGTAACGCTCGTTCGTCAGGTTTTTACCTTGCAAGCTCACACCCCAAGTGTCGGTATTGTAGGAAATACCGGCGTTAAACAAGGTGTAAGATGGCAATTTAATCGCCTTGGAGAAACTCGAGTAAGTTGACTCTGCGTGAACCGCACTGGCAGTAATACTGTAGCCATCGCCAAAGTTATAGGCACCAGTCACACTCACCATATTCTCTGGAATACCCGCTTTTTTCGCTTGATCTTCATTACCAACCAATGTCAGACCTTTCACCACATAACCGTAATACAGTGAAGGATCAGAAACGTTTGGCAAATCACCGGCACCAAGGAAACCAAATTGAGTACCGCCATTAAGCGCGGTCAAGTTTTTAATTTCCAGATGAGTTAATGCAGCAGTGATGGTGAAGTCTTCAGTAATCAGGAAACGACCTTCCAACTCGTAACCTTCACTTTCGGTAGTGCTGTTACTTACCTGATCTTGCGCACTGAAATTGGTACGGGTTTGATTAAAGAATGCAGCAGAGAAGTACACACGGTTATCAAAGAAGTTGCCTTTAACACCCGCTTCTTTCAAATCAGAATCTGCAATCGCATTACCTGCGGCAGTACCGTCAGCATTTTCAATCAAGCCTGGAGAAATTTCAGAACCTTGACCCATGATGATGGTGGACTGGGTTGAACGAGTTACGTAAGGAATAAAACCGATCGGGGTTTTATAAGACAAACTTGCAGTCCATGAACCACCTTCATCCGTATCTTTCGCAGTGAAGTCAGGTGCTTGATTGTGCAGTTTGCTACCGACAGAAGTGGATTCCATATCGATCATATCGTAGCGACCGCCCACCAATAAACCGAG
Organism: Cellvibrio sp.; assembly: GCF_039207905.1. Classification (GTDB taxonomy): domain Bacteria; phylum Pseudomonadota; class Gammaproteobacteria; order Pseudomonadales; family Cellvibrionaceae; genus Cellvibrio. The sequence goes on along the minus strand of NZ_JBCECX010000004.1, from coordinate 102,026 downwards.
ATTTTCCGCGATGGTAAAGTCAGCCAACACACCCAAACCATAGTCAGTGTACTCACCCACTAAATAGTTGGAGTAGTCAGAATCAGTGCGCGTAGCAAGTAATTTTTTATCCAAACCTGAAGATGGTTTGCTCAAGTCGCGACGATCGTAAACTTCGTAATCAAAGTCATCGCCTTGTTTAAAGTTGGTGTAACGAATACTTGGTGATACTTGATAGTTAGCTTTCAACCAATCAGCATGTTGCGCCTCAAATGCAAATACCACTTGATCTTCTACGGCATAGCTATCCACAAATTGCGAGAAGCCGTAGGCGTTTTCGTTAATATTCTCCAAACTTTCGTAGAACATTTTGTTGGTGATGGTGAAAGTATCTGAAACATCGTGGATCGCATCGAAGAACAAAGTGGTAACGGTGGTAACCAATTTATCATCAGGTGCAACCAGGGTTTGGCTACCCTTCAGTTTGGTAGTGCCTACGTTTTGCAACGCCCAGGCAGGGTTCATATCTGCATCGGTTGCCGCCGCACCAGGAACAAAGAAATTGCTGGTTTGGGTTCCGATCCATGCATCAAATTCGTCAGGCGAGTTAGCACCGTCGCCGTTGGTGTCAATTGAAGTTGGTGAACCGGTAATGTAAGTGCCGTGATCGATCAAATCTTGCGTCAAACGGTTCCAACCAGCAACCTGGTTACCGTCGAACTCGTGATACATACCACCGAATTCAATACGGGTAGACGGTGACAATTCCATATTGAACGCAGCTTGCAAAATATTTTGGTCAGTCGCCGAGTTTTCGTAATAGCTGCCAGAGTTTTCAGTTTCGGCATACACATAGAAACCGAGATCCTGATCGCCAATTTTTGCAGGGCCACCCACTTCGGCAGTCACAATATTTTTATCCCAGCTACCGCGGGTCAAAGAGAATTGACCTTCCGCTTTATTCAAGTACTGACCTGATTCAGCGCGCGCAGACTTGGGCTCGAAGTTGAGGTATCCACCGATTTTTGATGGGCCAAAAATTGGCGATGCCGGGCCGCGTACAATATCAATACGACTGGACGCACCAATCGGAGTTGGGTAGTTACCCGGGTTGTTCACGCGGCGCATACCACGGAAATAAACTTCACCCGGAGTACCACGCACATCGAGTGAACCGGCAACACCAAAGAATGATTGGGTAAACGCACCAGGAGATACCAACACCAAATCGTCGATATCAGTAATGTTGTAGGCTTCCATCATGTCGGAGCTGACAGTACTGAGACTGCGTGGAGTTTCTTCAATTGTTTTATTAAAACCAAAAGCAGATTTACCTTCTTTGGTCATCAAACCCATTTTGTCCGCGGTTACCAGCATTTCTTCAACGCCTGATGAACCGGTGGTAGTGCTCGCCAACTCTTCAGCAGCAAACACCGAAGGCGCTAGCGCTGCACACGCAAGGCTAACGACTAATGCAAGTTTATTTCGGGAAAAGCAAGTGTGTACGGTCATAGCAAGTGCACTCCAAGGGTATCTAATAATATGTATCAGGACAGCTGACCAGGAAATTGCAAGCGCCATGCCATTTCCTGTCTAACTGGTTACATTTTTGGTAACAACATATTAATTTCCTTATTTTTCAATTATTTATGATTTATAAAATGCAGTTCAAATGATTATAAATTGCAAAAACAAGGGCTTTGAGTGGCTTTGGATAAGGACTGGGGCGCCCCATTGTTGATGCAAAATAATGCGCCATGCACGCACACTTGAACCAATATGTCGCACCCCATTTGCTTATTTAAAATTGCACAAGGAATAACGCTTACAGATGAAACCGTAAGAAACCGGTTTGGTTTTTTTCAAACCATCAACACCGCTGCGGGAGAATGAATCCTGAAATTTCTGGATGCGAGAGTTGTAAGTTTTTAATAGCTGCGCTTTCACGTCATCTTCAACAAAACTGTATTGCAGTGAATTGCGACTGAGCAGCAATAATTCATCCCATGACAAATTAAACTCTTTTACTGCAACAAAAAATTCATCGGTGAGGTTTGAATCCCACATACCGCGATCATCGGTAGACAGTGCGACAGGAATTCCCAAACGCAGATATTCAGGGAAAGGATGCTGCGAATAATCACTGACGTATTCGAGCAACAAATTGGAAATCAAATTGATTTCAATCAGGTAGGGACCGTGGCGCATCTCGCGCAACAAATCTTTATCAGTAATTAAATTTACACCGTGACCGATGCGATCTGCGCCCAGCATCAAAGTATCGCGGATATGATAATTAGGTTCATCCACTTCACCCGCGTGCACTGACAAACGCACATTGTTGTACTTGTGACGCAGCTCGCGCAGGGTTTTGGTAAAACGCAACGGATAACCTTTATCGTTATCTTCACGCCCCACCATATTCACAGCGACATATAAATCGCGATGACGCGAAACAATGTCGTAAGACGCACGCAATTGATCTTCCGCATTAGGCACAAAACGCAGGATAGAATCCTGTAAACGCACGGTTACGCCCGTTGCTTTTGCATCAGCCTGCGCTAAACGCTTGCGGAAAATAGCCACTGCATCATCTTCACTGATCGGTGTACCATCAGGCTTAACATAACCGCCCGCTTCCATCATGGTTTCGAGATAAATCATTCCCTCAGCACCAAAGGCTTCCATATTTTTATACAAAATTTCGGCGATTAAATATGGGCTATACAGCAACTGATCCAACCGCTGCCAATGGGTTTGAAAAAATTCATCGCGCCCTTCATGATCGTGATTTAAGGTCACACTATTGAGCCAACCTGCCTTTTCTTTTTCATCAAGATCTTCAAGGCGTTTGTATTCAGCCTTCTCACATTCCGGTAATTGGTTGTAAGTAGATTCCATCAAAGTGTTAAACAACATCAAATACGGACGACGGGCAAATTCGTTATTGCCAAAATCGCGGCAATTATTAATGCGCACCTTGGTATAAAACTTATAACCGTGCTCTTTTTGTGCGAGCGCCAGGTCATACCACCAGCCCGACATCACCGCGCCGCTAATGTGGTTATGCAAATCACCGCCTTTGGGCATCGCATATAAAAAGGTGTACAGCTCACTATCACTGGCCGTTTTCTTGAAATCTTCAAACCAGTCATTGGAGGTCGTAGCAGCAGCGCCCACACTCATTGAGCCCAACGAAAAAAAAGCAGCCAGCGCCGCTCCGCGCCCGGCGCGAAACAGGGAATGCATCTTGAAATAAGACATAAAAAAATCTCTGGAAGGCAGTAGCGTTAAAAGAGAAGGACAAATAATTCAGGGGGGCAGATGCAATAGTGATACCAGCCGCGAGATTTCGCGCCACTGCTGGATAAGGGATAACAATATCCTGTCCAAATGGACGGGATTTGTTTTAATCTGGTGCAGGCAATTCATTTTTGCCCAGTAATATTGCGGCTTTTATCGAAAAAGCCGTTAAACCCTAAGCCTGAACGATGGCACAGAATTTGATAAGCCTTTGACAAAAAACAGACTTTTATTAGAGTTTTATTAAGCCCACCTGTAACAGCGGTACTCTCATGAGCGATAAGCACGATTCCCCCTCCTATTCCCACGATTCCTATCCCCGCGACCTACTTGGCTACGGTTCCAATCCACCCAAAGCGAATTGGCCCGGCGGTGCGCGTATCGCAGTGCAATTTGTACTGAATTACGAGGAAGGGGCAGAAAATTGCGTGCTGCATGGTGACCCTGCATCAGAGACATTTTTATCGGAAATCATTGGCGCACGCGCATTTGAAGCGCGGCATATGAGCATGGAGTCGCTTTATGAATATGGTAGTCGCGCTGGTTTTTGGCGGTTGCATCGCCTGTTCAACAAATACCGCTTACCCGTCACCGTCTACGGTGTAGCCATGGCGCTGGAGCGCAATCCCGCCGCCGTTGCAGCCATGCTTGAATCCGACTGGGAAATTGCGAGCCACGGCTATCGCTGGATTGACCACCAATTTATGCCCGAAGAAATCGAGCGCGAACACATTCGCACTGCGATAGAAATTCACACGCGCGTTACCGGCTCACGCCCACTCGGTTGGTACACCGGGCGCGATAGCCCCAACACCCGCGCGCTGGTACTTGAGCAAGGTGGTTTTTTATATGACTCAGATTCCTACGCTGATGACTTGCCTTATTGGACGCATGATTACCCTGCACTCACCAATAACAAACCGCATTTGATTATTCCCTATACGCTCGACACTAACGACATGCGTTTTGCAGCACCACAGGGATTTAATTGCGGCGATCAATTTTTTACTTATCTGAAAGACAGCTTCGATGCGCTTTATGAAGAAGGCGAGTTTGCACCCAAGATGCTGAACATTGGTTTGCACTGCCGCATTATCGGCCGCCCCGGCCGTATCCAATCACTCGAAAGATTTATCCAATATATTTTGCGCCATCAGGATGTATGGATTTGTCGTCGCGATGAAATTGCGCGACATTGGCATAAAAACCACTATCCCATTGCCCACACTGAATAGCTTAAAAACTTTACACAGGTAAATTAATTATTATGCGTATCACCAAAAAAGCCGTAGTTGGACTTATGGCAATAACCAGCCTGCTTCTTTTATCATCCTGCAGTTCAACGCAACAGCAGGAAAAAAGTATGAGCAAAGCGAATAAACCCAGCGCCGAAGAAGTTGCAAAAGCCCTGAATCTTTCCGGCCATCTTGAAGGCGGATATTTTCGTCGCACTTATCAAGCAGATGATTATGCAATGCTCACCACTGAGAAAGGCGAGCGTTTTATTCTCACCTCTATTTTTTATATGTTGACCACTCAATCACCGATTGGTCATTTTCATCTCAACAAATCCGACATAGTGCATTACTACCATTTAGGCGATCCCATTCGCTATACGATGATTTATCCCGATGGTAGAAAAGAACAAGTCATTATGGGGAGCGACGTTAGCAAAGGTGAGTTGCTGCAATTAACGGTGAAAGGCGGTGTGTGGAAAGCGTCGGAATTATTACCAGGTGAACACGGCTACGGTTTGATCAGCGAAGCGGTATCACCCGGTTTTGATTACGCCGATATGACCTTGGGAACCAATGAATTATTGCAAGAAAAGTTTCCGCAGCATTGGTCGATAATGGAACCCCTAATCCAATCACAGGCGATCAAACATTAATCCAGCTTTTTAGCGAAATGGATTTTGATCTCACCGCGCGAATCAGGTGCTGCTCCAGTAATGTCATAACCCTGTGAAATTAACAGGAGCAGCATGGATTTATACTTATTCATACTTTTCACACTGATTTCTGCTCCACCCAATTTGCGCACCTGCGCCTCCTGTTCCAATAGCAACGCCTTGGCAATACCTTGCTTGCGATAATCGGGATGGACACCGCCGAGCCAACTATAAAAATGCTGCGCGTTGATCCAATAGCCCAACTTATAAGCGACGGGTATTCCATCCTGCTCATAGACCAGCGCCAGATAATCTTTTTCGCCAATCCGCTCTGCAAAATAATCACTACTCACGATAGGTGATAATTCAGGAATCAGGTTATGCAAAAGAAATATCTCTGCAAAGTTGCTCTGTCTTACGCTCATAAATTGCTACCAATAAAACCACTATGACATGTTAACTACAGGCCAATTTAAGCTAACCATGGGTTTGGGTCGCCTTTACTTAGGACGTTTTGGTATTTCAGCCTACAGGTTACCCATGAAAAAACACTATCAAACTCATTTTTCCCCACAGCATCTATACTTCCTCCACTTGAAGTACAGTCATTAAAGGGAATCACCATGCGCACCACCTTAAAAACCCGCCTGCTATTCAGTAGCCTGCTGGCCGTTCTTGTCACCGTCATTATCCTTGTTGGGTTATCGACTTATTTTATTAGAAACCACGCACTCACCAATACCCAACATGAAATCGACCAATTAGCGACCACTTTTGCCGGTGGTATTGGTCAATGGATGGATGACCGCAAACATGCCATCACCAGCTTGAAACTCACGATTGAAGCCAATCCTGATGTCGATGTCAGACCACATTTGGTTCAGGCACAAAACGCAGCGCAGTTTGGCTCAACATTTTTTGGCGATGAACAAGGCGTAATGAACTATCAAGATCCTGCGCTCAACTCCGCCAATTTTGATCCACGTGTACGCCCCTGGTACAAAGATGCAAAAGCGGCTGGAGGAATTGCCATCACCGCACCTTACATCAGCGCCTCATTGAAAAAACAAGTCGTGACTATTGCCGAACCGGTAATGGTGTCCGGCCAATTGTTTGGCGTAGCCGCAGCGAACCTCACCATTGAACAACTGACCGATGCCATATTGAAACTCAAGTTGCCAGGCAACGGCTACGGCATCATGGTGCATAAAAATGGTTTGATTATCAGCCATCCGGATAAAACATTAAATGAAAAACAAATCACTGAAATAGATAATCAATTTACCGTTTCATGGTTAGCGCAAACTGTTAGTGCAGCGCAACTCAGTGAATATGAATTGCAAGGTGCAACTAAATTAGTCTATGCCACTCATGTTCCGGGCACAGATTGGTCATTAATTTTTATCATGGACAAACAAGAAATTATGGCGCAGGCCACTACACTCGCCTGGTGGATGTCACTGACCGGTGCGGCATTAATAATCTTGTTTGGCCTGATCCTGATTGGGATTTTCAAATTGCAATTCCGCGATTTGGAACGCGTTGCTGCCGCCTTGAATAATATTGCTGAAGGCGAAGGTGATCTTACCGTCAAAATAAAAACCAAAAACAGCCATGATGAAATCGGCATTTTAGCTTCAGGATTTAATCGCTTCGTTGAGCGTTTACACGGCATGATTTCGCGCATGCACAACATCGCCGGGGAATTGGAAAATCAGGCAAAAAGTAGCAGCGCATCTGCGACCCAAACCAGCCAGCGAATTGAAGTGCAGCAGGACGAAGTCACCATGGTTGCTACCGCCGTTACCGAAATGGCAACCGCAACGGAAGAAATCGCGAGCAATGCAGATCACACCGCGCAGACTGCGCAAGGCGCAGTGAGCCTTTCCAACAACGGCCACCAACAAGTGTTAAAAAGTCAGGAGTCCATTCGCGCACTGGCCAATGAAGTGGAAACTGCTGGCGGAATTATTAGCGAGCTGAATTCACACTCGCAAAAAATTAACAGCATTTTGTTAACCATTAGCGGCATCGCCGAACAAACCAATTTGCTCGCACTCAATGCCGCAATTGAAGCGGCGCGAGCGGGAGAACAAGGCCGGGGCTTTGCAGTGGTTGCCGATGAAGTGCGCGTACTGTCACAACGTACACATTCATCGACGCAGGAAATCCAGGGCATGATTGAGACCTTGCAACAAACCGCGGCCAAAGCCGTTAGGTCAATGAGCCAAAGTCATCAGATGGCGGAGACCAGCGTACTGGATGCAAACTCGGCCAGCGAAAGCCTGCAGAAAATTAGCCAGGCGATTCAGGATATTTCTGATATGGCAATCCAGATTGCAACGGCGGCAGAAGAACAAACATCGGTTACCAGTGAAATTAATCGCAATACCGAATCGATCCGCACAGTATCAGAAAATTTATCAACAGAAGCGCAAGCTTCAAAATCACAGGCGCAAGAACTGGCTCGCCTCGCAGCCTCTTTGCAGCAGGAAGTTGGTCGTTTTAGACTTTAACATTGATTGCACCATCCAATAAAAAAGCCAGCATCACAAGTGCTGGCTTTTTTATTATCAACATTTACTCTGCACACTGACTCAATGGACATTGACGATATTACCAGTCTTAATGACATCCACTTTAGTATTGGCATTATTGATTTGTACCGTGTGAAAAACTGCCGTACCTAAAGAATCGCCAGTAATCGTAAGATTATAAGTTCCATTACTTACCGGTATTGAATAAGCGCCTGTTGTGTAAACAGGATAAGATTTACCGTTAAAACTAATAATCACTCCACTTAAACCTTCGCCTACATCATAAAAACTATTGCTGTTAGCATCGTTATACACCACACCGGTCAAATAATAACTTGCACCAGAACGGGCAAAGTTTTGCGTGAGCATTGACGATAAGTAGTTGGTGTTACTTGATAAAAAAAGCCCCTGTATTTGCCCTACACCCAATTCACGAAATGCAGCGCCCAGAATATTTACACGGTGCCCCGGCGATTTAAATAAACCTTCATGATGCGTCAATGCATAAGTGGTTAAGTTGATTGATGATGCCGTAGTTCCACCCCAAGCGATATTCTCACCGCTCGTCCAACTGCCCGAAAATACATAACCAGCCGAGCGCATACGATCAGTGGGTGTGCTGTCGTTAACACCGGTGTGGGAAAAAATATCTCCATCCAACATCCACTGCGAATGTTTACGTGCAGCGTCTATCAATAACAAATTATGTGCGAGTGGTTGTTTGGGTGTTGCGGTAAGCGGGGTGCCGGTAATACCGTCATTCAAACCTATGCCATAACGTGCCGCTTCCGCTTCGGGATTGGCGCGTGCCCGATTAACTAATTCCACCACCAACACTTCTTGTGCAGTAGGTTGGCGAGCAAGATCAATTTCTGAAGGTAATGCAGAGGTCTCAACACTCGCTCCACTTTCAACAGATCCATTCACCGCGGTGACAACAAAATAGTAAGTTTCATTATTGCGCAGTGAATTGATTACGCGTGGTGAACTTGCATTTTGTATACGCGTACCATCGTCAAAACTGGCAATATTCGCAATGATAATGTTTGCTTCAGTTGCATAATAAATATTGTAAGACGTAGTACCTGCTACCGGATTCCAACTCAAAGTTACTGACCCGTTAGCCGGAATGGCCGCCACATTTTGCGGCGCAGCAAGGCCTGCTGTTGATGTGGCGGATGAAGAAATAGCTGAAGATGTAAAACTACTATTAGCGGAACTACTCGGTGCCAAACTTGCTACAGATGAAGAAGATGAAGAGAGACTTGAAGCGGTAATACTGCTAACCGCTGAACTGCCGGGCATTACACTGGTTGCCGATGATGCGCGGCTTGCAGGCGTGTCTGATCCGCCCCCGCCGCCTCCACCGCAACCGGTCAAAATGGAAATTACAATTGCAGCAACAAGTGCTCTGGATTCGCTTGATATATTCATTTTGGTAACCCTATTCGGATTAATACAGAACCAAAATGATAACCATATTCAATTTATTGGAATGCGAGGCAGCATACATACAGCTGCTTTTTCGTCTTAAATGAGACGCAGGTCAAGGTGCAATAACCCTGCGTCATAACAGCAGATCCCTGTAGGATAAAATTGTCTATACAAGCAGAATCAAACTTTACAAATTCCGCACCACCCAACTGACAGTCACCGCCAGCAATTCTTCAGCGGTGGATTGATCATCGGCCAAGCCATTTGCATTGCTATTACCCAATACATTGAACATGTGATCTGCATTTTTAATTAACACCATTTCGGCATTGGGCGATTTAACCGTGTTAATCAAATTGACCGATGATGCGTAGGGAACCAGGGTATCGGCAGTACCTGCCACCGCAAGTAATTTTCCTTGATAATTTTTCATCTGATCCAAACTGGTATTGCTTTTTATTTCATCAAACCACTGCAAGCCGAAGTTTAACGGCTGTGCGCGCCAGGGAAATTTAACCACGGCATAACCATTGGCTTTTGCTTCCTGATAATACTCATCAAACATGAATTTAAAAACGCCCGTGCCATTTTCTGCCACACTGGACCAAGCGACCAGTGATTTAATACGCGCGTCTTTTGCTGCAACCAATTGTGCAATCAATCCACCCTGGCTGAAACCTGTCAGCGCCATGCGCTCTGCATCCAGTTCAGGTTGCGCAGCGAGAAAATCCAGCGCGCTTGTAACATCGCGTGTCGCACTGGTAAGACTATAAAAACGATAATCAACAGGACTGTCACCGGTTCCAGCAAAATCAATACGCAAACTCGCATAGCCCGCTTGTGCCAGATAAACCGCAAGGCGCTGGTATAAACCACCTACTTCATTTTTTTGCGATGCAGTACCGTGCAAAAGCACCATCACCGGAATTTTTTTACCGGTCGTATGCTCGGGCATCACCAAGATGCCGGGAATCTTGTATTCACCATTATCAATTGACACTGCTGTTTCAGTGTATTTCGCAACTGTTTTGGTTGTTGCATCAACCGGACTAGTCGCACTGCAATTAACCAATACGATACTTGTTAAAATGCAGCCGATGATAAGTAATACGCGCGAGCTCTTCATTTTTTGTTCCCACAATAAAAGTGCTTAACCAACAAAGTCCACACTGCCTTCCACAATAATCATATTGGCGCTGGCATTAGCATTACGCAGCGCATGTATAGGTGCGTACTCGGCACAGGTCGCCCAATGATTTGCTGTGGCGATATCCGGAAACTCCATCACCACTAAACGTTTCGGTTGCCAAGCTCCGCTAATCACTTGCGCTTGCGCACCGCGCACCAAGTAGCGCCCACCGCAGGCAAAAACCGTGGGGGTAATTTGTGCGAGATAGGTTTTGTAGTTTTCCGGATTGTGTACTTCTATATCCACGATCACATAGGCAACCATTGCTTTTACCTTCTTAAAAAATACAGCTAAAAATTACTGCGCATTGAGCCAATCGATTAACGTCTTGCGCTCGATGTCTGTCATTTGATGAAAATTACCCAGCGGCATATAACCTGACTGCAGCGCAGGTAGTGCACGCACTTTCTGCACTTTAAGATGTGCAACAGAATCGATTAACAATCCCGCTGGTGCAGCCGTAAATCCGGTTTGGGTTGGTGTAGCAGAATGACAATTCGCGCAGTGAACCTGAATCAATTGCGTCACTCGTGCTTCCTCAGTTACTTGATTTTGCGGTACTGCAGAATCTGTTTTAACCGCAGCAACTGATTTACCTGGAGTAGACGCCGACATCAGGATCGCAATCAATACCAAGCCCGCAAAACTACTCAGTAGAATTTTCGGCTTTACCACACCGAGATGCTTAAGATTAAAAAAGTGACGCCCCCACGCCAAGCACAAACCAATCGCCACTAATGCCAACCACGAAAATGCATGGCTATACAAAAATGAGTAGTGGTTGCTGATCATGCAAAAAATAACCGGCAGGGTTAAATAGTTGTTGTGCGTCGAACGCAGCTTGGCAAACGCCATAGCATTGGTATCAGGCGGTTCGTTCGCACTCACTGCCGCAATAAATTTCCGTTGCGCGGGCATAATTCCCCAGAACACATTGCCGGCCATCCAGGTTGCGATCATCGCACCCACATGCAAATAGGCAGCGCGCGGTGAAAATAATTGATGCGCGAGATAACTCGCAACCGTGATTACCATTAACAAGGCAGCAGCAATCACCAAACCACGTTTCACCAGCGGTGTACGCAACAGCAATTCGTAAATTAATTGACCGCCGAGAATAAATGCAATACTCGCCACCACTGCCCAACCCGGCGATTGAATCCAGGTGTTGTGCCCTACAAGATAAGTTTGCGCTTGCAGGTAATACATTAAAATTAATAAACCTGTACCACTCAGCCAGGTGCTGTAGGCCTCCCACTTAAACCAGTGCAATTTTTGCGGCATCACCTCGGGGCGCAGTTGATACTTGGCGACTTCATAAATACCACCGCCGTGAATTGCCCACAGATCACCTTTTACTCCCTTATCAATTTTCCATTGCGGCGGCTCACGTAAACTTAAATCCAGCCAGATAAAATAAAATGATGCACCAATCCACGCGATGCCCGCGACCACATGGAACCAGCGAAAAGCGAGATTGAGCCACTCCAACAGGATGCCATCAAACACTAGTCCAGCCATACCAGTTCTCCTTTGGCATTATCAGCGCGGCGAAAGACCAACTTACCCATAATGTAAGTACGCGCGATATTGTGTTCGTCGCCCAAGGTCATGAGCGCAAATAATTCTTCCTGCAATTCTTTTGCCGAGGCCTGACGCATCGCCTGTAACGGAGTTGCACCTAAATTGATAAGAATAAAATCGGCTTCTTTACCTTGCGCAAAATTGCCGATGCAATTATCCAATTGCAAAGCGCGGGCATTACCCAATGTGGCCATATAAAACCCTTTTAACGGATGCAAATTTTGCCCTTGCAACTGCAACACTTTGTAGGCTTCGGCAAGGGTGCGTAATTGCGAAAAGCTGGTGCCACCACCAACATCGGTCGCGAGACTGACCGGAACACCAGCGCCCTCCAGACGCGCCATATCCAGCAGACCACTACCAAGAAATAAATTTGATGTAGGACAAAAAGCAATGCCCGATTGCGTTTGTGCCAAACGCGCAACTTCGTCATCGCTCAAATGGATGCCGTGACCAAACACGCTGCGCGGCCCGAGCAAGCCGTAGTGATCGTATACATCAAGGTAATCGCGCGCATTGGGATAGAGTGATTTTATCCATGCGATTTCCTGTTTGTTTTCGGAGAGATGGGTTTGCAAATAAAGGCCGGGATAATCGCGATACAATTTTCCGGTCACCGCCAATTGTTCCGGTGAGCTGGTCGGAGCAAAACGCGGTGTCAATGCATACTGCATGCGCTTGGTGCAGTGCCAGGTTTCAATTAATTTGCGGCAATCTGCATCGCTGGTTTCCGGTGTGTCCAACAAACCCGCAGGCGCATTGCGGTCCATCATCACCTTGCCGGCAATCATGCGTAGGTTCATTTTTTCCGCAGCAGCAAAAAAAGCCTGGGTGGATTGCGCGAACACAGTGGTGTAAACCATTGCACTGGTAGTCCCGTTTTGTAACAGGAATTTTAAAAACGCTTGCGCAGCAACAGCGGCAAATTCCGGATCAGAAAATTGCAGCTCAGTCGGGAAAGTAAAATTGTTGAGCCAATCCAATAGCTGCTCACCATAGGAAGCAATAACACTGGTTTGTGGATAATGGATGTGGCTATCGATAAATCCCGGCATCAACAGATGATCGGGAAAATGCCGGCACTGCATTAAATCAAAACCTTGCTGTGCCATGTCTTCCGCGTTGCCAATGGCCTTAACGCGCCCCTGTTCAACTAGCAGTACGCCATCGGGAAAATATTCGATACCGGCACCCGTAAGCGGATTGGGAACATCGGTAAAATGTAAAATTCGTGCGCGAAACGCACTCACACCAGAAGAACTCATAACCAGCCTTAACACCCAATAAAACAGAATCGAAAAATGTAAACTTAACTCGTCACTACCAGCGCGTAGTTAACTGCCGCGATAGGTTGAATAACCATGAGCGTTTAGCAACAGCGGAACATGGTAGTGTTCGTGCAAATTCACCACTTGAAAATTAATCTGCACCTCAGGATAAAAGCTGCTGCGCTCTTGCTTTGCGTACCAGTCGCCAGTGGCGAAATGCAATTGATAGCAGCCTTCGCGTAATTCAAATTCATTGTCCCACTGCATAATGCGGCCATCAGCATCGGTCAATGCGCGTGCAACTGGCACACCGGCATCTGCACGCAATAAAGTGACTTGCACATCCGCTGCGGGTTTTCCGGTATCAAGATTCAGGATATGGGTAGTAATTGCTGCTCGTTTCATGTGGTTTTGCCCTGGTCGGTCAGAGGGTATCAATTAATTTTTCAATTCTGAGCCGGGTAATTTGACCTTGCTCATGCGCACCATTTTTTAGTTCCCGTGCGCGTGGGTTATCTATTCTCGCTTGCAGTAAGCGCAACATTTCTTCAGCGGACTTTCCGCTAGCACACACAATAAAAATAAAGCCGTTTTTTTCTTCATAGTCTTTGTTGAGTCGATACAACGATTGGATTACTTCTTCGCTTGCCTGCAATACTTGCCCTTGCTCCTGGGTTGCACGACCGGCATAACGCGAACGCAATAATTCAATATCGCCAATGCGGGCGTGACCGGAAAACGCATCCAAAATTTCTGTCTCACTTGCCTCTAGCCACACGCGCTCTGCGCAAGCTTGCAAATCATCAATACTGGCGAAGGGACGCGAAGCACTGACAGCTTCAGCCCAGGTTTGGCAATGACAGCAACCATAGAGCGCGCTCACGGCATCCACTGCGGGTAAATGATTAAATTCTTCCAAATGCATTCAGGTGTAATCCTCTGCCCGCGATTATTCGCACAAAATCTGCTTTGCTTGCTTGGTTTGCAGTAGCGTTTTAATTTCCCGCCAGGAACTGGAACGCGCTGTCGATGCGGGAACCTGCTGGTAATAGCGACTTTGCAATTGCGCCGCTATAGATACCGCAACCTCCATTGGTAATTTGCCTTTCACTTCCGGTAAACCAATCGGGCTATGGATGCTATCGATTGCCTCGCTTGCAAACCCGGCATCAGCCAAACGTTTGCGAAAACGTAACGCTTTGGTTTCAGAACCAATCATGCCTGCAAATGCGTAGCGCTGGTCGCGCAGTAAGGTTTGGCACAAGGCAAAATCCAGCGTGTGATCATGGGTAAAAATAATGGCCCATGCATTTTCAGGTAATTGTGCAATGGCAGCGGTTGGATCAGCGTGAAATTCGTAACGGCAATTTGCTGGCAATGGATTCGTCATTAGTTCGGGGCGATTGTCGATAACACGCACCTGACATGGCAGCCCCGCTAAAATAGTCACTAGCGCTTGACACACATGCCCCGCACCAAAGAGCGCAATTTGCCAAGTGCACGCAGCAAAAGATTCCAACATCACAGTGACATTGCCACCACAACATTGCGCAGCCTCCGCCGCAAGGGGAATAGGTTTTAAAATTTGGCAAGTTTTGTTCTGCGCAAGTAATTCGCGCGCTTGCTGTACCAATAAAAATTCCAGCTGGCCACCACCGATAGTGTCGTAGGTGGCCGCGGCTGTAATTACCATTTTGCTGCCGCCATCGCGCGGCGTTGAACCCTGGGTATTAATAATGGTGGCGATAACATAAGCATCGCCGCGTTGTTGGCAGTGTTGAATTGCATTCGACCAATTGAGTAGTGACATCACTATTTTCTCCTATCGAACGGTTAAATACGCGAACGATTAAATGCAGTGCAATCTTGCAGCGCCCAATAAACTCGCTCAGGCGTTGCCGGAGTATCAAGGCGCGGACTAAATTGATAATCGGTTGTGCTACTGCAAGCATCGCGCAGTGCTGCCCACACGCAAATCGCTAACATGAGCGGCGGCTCACCCACGGCTTTGGATAAATGGATGGTATTTTCCAAATTGGGTTCGTCGTAAAGCTCAACGTTAAATATTTCCGGCACATCAAATGCAGTGGGAATTTTGTAATTGGCCGGGCTATTGGAAATGACGCGACCTTTTTCATCCCACAGTAATTCTTCTGTTGTTAACCAACCCATGCCCTGGATAAAACCACCTTCAATTTGACCGATATCAATCGCCGGATTGAGTGATTTACCCACATCGTGCAATACATCAACCCGATCGACTTTGTACTCGCCGGTCATGCAATCGATGGTGACTTCCGCAGCAGCGGCACCATTGGCGAAATACAAAAATGGTTGGCCTTTGGCAGTTTCGCGGTTGTAGAAAATTTTGGGCGTGCGGTAGTGACCGGTCGCAGAAAGCGGAATGCGATTGAGATAGGCCAACTTGATAAACGCAGGGAAATCCAGTTGTTGCTCGCCCAGCAATACCACATCATTTTTGAAAATAATTTGCTCAGCTGTAACCGAAAAATGTTCGCAGGCAAAGGCAATCAAATCGGCTTTGATTCTATCGCACGCATCTTTGGCAGCCATACCATTTAAGTCAGTACCGGATGACGCCGCAGTAGGAGAAGTATTGGGAACCTTATCAGTACGGGTTGCTGACACCATTACCCGATTCACATTGACACCAAACGCGCTGGCAACAATTTGTTGGATCTTGGTGTACAAGCCCTGCCCCATTTCTGTACCGCCGTGGTTAATCAACAAGCTGCCGTCGGTATAAATCTGCAAGAGCGCACCGGCCTGGTTGAGATGTTTGGCAGTAAATGAAATACCAAATTTTACCGGCGTGAGTGCGATGCCTTTTTTCAAATGGCGATGGGATTTATTAAATTCAGTAATCGCCAAACGGCGTGCGCGGTAATCCGATTTTTGCTCTAAACGCTCGATTAATTCGGGCAATACATGCTGTTCAATTTTTTGGCCGTAAGGCGTTTCATCCGCACCCGGTTGGTACAAATTCGCTTTGCGTACATCGAGCGGGTCTTTACCTAATTTGCGCGCAATATCCTCCATCAGGGTTTCAATTGCCATCATCCCTTTCGGGCCACCAAAGCCGCGAAACGCCGTATTGGAAACTGTGTGGGTTTTGCAGCGCAAACCGAGGATGCGCGCGTTATTTAAAAAGTAGGCGTTGTCCGCATGAAACATAGCTCGATCAACAATTCCCTCAGACAAATCCGGCGAGAAGCCACACTTGCCCGCGAGCAACATATCCACGCCGAGCAATTTACCCTCGTGATCAAAACCTGCCGTCCAACGATTTAAAAAATCGTGGCGCTTACCGGTTTGTACCATGTCATCGCGGCGCGGCATGCGATAGCGCACAGGTGCGCGATTGCGCTGCGCAAAAATTGCGGCAATACAGGCAAGTGGTGCCGCCTGGCTTTCTTTACCGCCAAAGCCACCGCCCATGCGGCGCACTTCTGCCACCACACGGTGAAATGGAATTGCCAACACCTCAGCAACCAGCTTTTGTATTTCGGTCGGGTGCTGCGATGAGCTGATCACGTGAATGCCGCCATCTTCTGTTAGGCGTGCTTCACTGATTTGCCCTTCCAGATAAAAATGTTCTTGTCCGCGCACATAAATTTCGCCATTTAATTTGTGCGGGGCAGATGCAATTTTCGAATCCGGATCACCCTGCAATAATTGATGCTGGGGCAATACAAAACTTTGTGCACTGAGTGAATCTTCAACGGTTAATTGTGCTGGTAATTCTTCGTATTCAATTTTTGCCAATAGCGCTGCGCGCTGCGCTGCGACAAAACTGGTGGCCGCAACAGCAAAAATTGGCTGGCCAATAAACTCAACCAAATCGCCTGCCAGCAAAGGATCACCGGAATACACAGGAGCAACATCCACTTTGCCGGGAATATCACTTTGCACTATCACATCGATAACACCGGGCGCACTTTTTACCGCCGACAAATCGATTGAGTGAACGCGCGCATGGGGTTTAGTTGACTGACCGGTAGCGACAAATAAAGTACCCGGCAACAGCGGAAGATCATCTACATATTCAGCGGTGCCACGCACATGTTTGTGCGCAGATTCATGGGCGATGGAGTGCCCTACGCCGCCGACTGCAGTGGAAATTTTTTCAGCATTGTCTGCAGGAGATAATTCGGAATTAACAACAAGTCTACGCATGATGGAACAACCTCTCTTCAACAACAGCGCCGGAGGCTTCGGCAGCAAATTCGTAACAGGATTTTTTCAGCAGGTTGCACGCCATTTCCATGCGATATGCAGCACTTGCACGCACATCACTCATAGGTGCAAATTCACCGCACAATAGATCACAGGCTTGCGCGAGAATAGTTTCATTCACAACGCCCGCAACACACCATTGTTGGCTTGATAAAAATTGTTCCGTTGCCTGCGCGCGTTTAGGAATTCCGGCCATGCCACTAAATGCGACTTTAAATTGGCCACCAGGAAATTGGTTGGTTGCATCGCAACTCCAACAAAACGCCCCCATCACGGCGGAGATATCATCTTCATAACGCTTACTGATTTTGAATAACTTGAGCGGCTTTGCGAGTTGCGCGCGCGCGATATAAATGCGCGCAAGATATTCGCCCGCCGCAAGTGTGGTTTTTTTGTAATCGCGATAAAAATCTACCAACCGTTCGCGGCGATAATCGCCATGGCTATTGCCAATTTCCAATTCAGCATCCAGCGCTAACAAATAGGGTGGCGTATCGGCAATTGGTGAGGCGTTACAAATATTGCCTCCCATAGTCCCGCGATTGCGGATTTGGCGTGAACCCAAACGCGCGAGCAGCGCGGTAAATTCGGGCGAGAGATCGCGCAGGGATTTTTCCAGCTGGCTATAAGTTGTCGCCGCGCCTATGCACACATAGTCAGCGGTGATTTTAATTTCGCTCAAGCTGGCAATACGGTTGAGGTCAATCAAGTGCGGCAGGCTTTTGTATTGCTGGGTTACATCCAGCATCAGGTCAGTTCCACCCGCGACCAACCGCGCCTGTGGCTGTTCCGCAAGCAGTTGCTGTAATTCAGCTTCACTTTGTGGCTGCCAATAGGTAGTAGCGCCATCGGACAGGATTCTGCTGCGACTGCTGGCAGGCTCGTCATTCTTGCCCACTAAAGGTGCATCCTGCTCCCACTTTTGCACAAAACTGGCCACTTGGGCAGGTTTTTTAAAAGCCGAAAGGCCAGCCTCAACAATCGGGCGATAACCGGTGCAGCGGCACAGGTTTCCGGAAATCGCATCAATAACCGCAGCGCGTTGTGCGTCTACGCCGGCAGCGGCCAGCTCGTCCGCTGCAGCAAACTGTAAACCTGCCAGCGACATCACAATCCCGGGAGTGCAAAAGCCGCATTGGGAACCGTGGCATTCCACCATTGCCGCCTGCACCGGATGCATCTCTGCGCCCCGATCTGCCAAGCCTTCTACGGTGATAACGCTGCAACCATGCAGGCTGCCGAGTGGATAGATACAGGCATTGACCGCCTTGTAACCCGCGTCTCCACTGGCGACCAGGACGGTACAGGCACCGCAGTCACCGGAGGCGCAGCCCTCTTTGGTGCCGACCAGATTTTGCTGGTTGCGCAGGTATTGCAACAGCGTCATATCGGCTGCGGCATCATCCAACTCAACCCGTTTATTGTTCACCACAAACTGCACAGATTTTCCTCCAACACACCCGCTCACAGCCTCTATTGGTTATAGCTGATTTCGGCAAATAGGTTTTCACTGCTACCGTCAAAGCAAAAGTCTGGCCAAACAGACAATTTTTTATCAGTTTTTTGCAGAGGCAGTGTTTTCACAGGCAGTGGCATGCAAATTGCTCAAGCCTGAGTATCTTTTTGTCCAGATAGTCAGGTTTACGGATTCAGAGAAGCGCGCAGGTTGATATGGCCAAGTGCGCTTGTAGATTTACATAAGAGAGACTGTGTATGTCAGAAAAGAAGGCGATGCGCCTTGAGCTGCTGTCGTTAACCAAGGTTTATCCCGGCTGCATCGCCAACGACGCGGTGAGCCTGCAAGTAGCGCCCGGCGAAATCCACGCGCTACTGGGCGAAAACGGCGCGGGTAAAAGTACCTTGATGAAAATGATTTACGGGGTAGTGAAACCCGATTCCGGGCAAATGCAGTGGAACGATAAAGAGATCACCATCAGTGGCCCTGCCCATGCGCGCCAACTGGGCATGGGCATGGTGTTTCAACACTTCTCTTTATTTGAAACCCTGACCGTGACCGAAAACATCGCGCTCTATTTAACACCGGCCGAATACGGCACGCTCGATAAATTGCGCGAGCGCATTATTGCCGTGGGCGATGAATACGGTCTCGCGATAAATCCTGACCGCCTCGTACACAGTTTGTCAGTCGGCGAGCAGCAACGGGTAGAAATTATTCGCTGCCTGCTGCAAGACATCCAACTGCTTATTCTTGATGAACCCACCGCCGTACTTACACCACCCGAAGTTGCACAGCTTATTGAAGTACTGAAAAAACTTGCGCGCAAAGGGTGCAGCATTTTGTTTATCTCGCACAAATTGCACGAAGTGAATGCACTCTGCGACAAGGCCACCATTTTGCGCGGCGGCAAAGTGACCGGTACGTGCATCCCGAGCGAAACCAGCCCCAGCCAAATGGCGCGCTTGATGCTTGGCGACGAATTGGAATTGCAAGAGTCCATGCCTGCAGGTAAAGCAGGCGAATGCCTGTTATCGCTCGACAAAATCAATGTCAAACCGCGCGATGCCTTTGCAATTAATCTGCAAGATATTGAATTGAAATTACACGCCGGTGAAATCCTTGGCCTCGCTGGTGTTGCCGGAAACGGGCAGGATGAATTAGTGGACTTGATTAACGGCGAACTCGCCAGCGACAGCGGCAATCTGGTTTTTAGCGGTAAAGATATAGGTGCGACCGGCGTGCAACAACGACGCGATTTAGGTTTAGCGGTTGTACCCGCTGATCGCATCGGGCGCGGCGCACTCGGCAATATGAGCCTGACTGAAAACAATTTGCTCACCAGTTATATCAACCAGACCGGAAAATTCGGCTGGCTCGATTGGCCAATGATTCGCGCGCGCGCAGCAGACATTATCGAGCGCTTCAAAGTGAAAGCGACTGGCACAGAGGCCAGTGCAAAAAGTTTGTCGGGCGGCAACCTGCAAAAATTTATTATCGGTCGCGAAGTTATGCAGAGCCCGAAAGTGTTGGTGTGCTTTCATCCCACCTGGGGCGTTGATGTCGGCGCAGCCAATTTGATCCATCAAGAACTGATTAAATTGCGCGATCAGGGCGCAGCAATTTTGGTGATCAGTGAAGATCTGGACGAGCTGTATTTATTGGCGGATCGCTTAGGTGCATTGTGCGGCGGACGCTTATCTCCACTCGCCCCCAAAGCTGATGTTCCGCTTGGGCAACTCGGGCAATGGATGACCGGCGAGTTCGGCAGCAACACCACTAATGCAGCGGAGGTGGCTCATGCGTATTGAAAAACGCCTGCATGATTCGCGCTTGATGGTGTATTTATCGCCACTGCTCGCACTCCTGCTTACATTGGTTTCCGGCGCACTGTTATTTGCGTTGCTCGGGCGGCCGCCGCTCGCCAGCCTCTACACTTTTTTTATCGCGCCGATTAGCGATCTGTATGGGCTCTCCGAACTCGCGGTAAAAGTAACGCCGCTCTTGCTCTGCGCGATTGGATTGACGCTCTGCTTCAAAGCCAAAATCTGGAATATCGGCGCAGAAGGGCAATTTGTGTTTGGTGCACTGATTGGCGGCGCCGTGACTTTGCAATTGGCTGACAGTGAAGGCTTTTGGGTGCTGCCGACGATTATCCTCAGCGGCGCTGCTGCCGGTCTCGCTTGGGCAGGCATTGCTGCACTGCTGCTGACGCGCTTCAACGCCAACGAAATCCTCACCACTATCATGCTCAATTACATCGCAGTAAACCTGCTGTTGTGGGCGGTGCATGGCCCGCTTAAAGATCCGGACGGACTCAACTTCCCCGAGTCTGCGCTCTTCGCCAGCCAGACATTATTGCCGGTGTTATTTGAAGATTACCGCGTAAGCATCGCGCTCTTTATCGCACTCTTTATGTTGATAGTGATTTGGGTTGTGCTCACCCGCACCCTACTTGGCTTCCAATTGCGGGTGATGGGCGAGAACCAAAACGCGGCCCGTTTTGCCGGATTCAAAGGCAAAACCCTGGTCTGGCTGCTGCTGTGTTTCAGCGGTGCAATGGCGGGTGTAGCGGCGATATCTGAAACCAACGGTCCCGTCGGCCAACTGATTCCCACCCTGTCGCTCGGCTACGGTTACGCCGCCATCATCGTGGTGTTTATGGGACGTATGCATCCGCTCGGCATTCTGCTCGCCAGCTGCTTGTTAGGGCTTACTTACCTCGGCGGCGAGATGGCACAAATAGATCAGGGTTTACCTAAATCCATTACCGGTTTATTCCAGGGCATGCTGTTGTTTTACCTGCTCGCCTGCGACCTGCTGATCAGCTACCGGCTGGTATCCAGTTCGCACACCAAAACCGCCACCATCGACAGCGCAAATTAGGTCAGTTTTATGGATATCAGTTTGATTGAAAATATTCTCTTCGCCATGGTGCGCACCGGTACGCCGCTACTGTTGGTGGCGCTGGGCGCGATGATGTCGGAGCGCTCCGGTGTGTTAAACCTCGGGCAAGAGGGCATGATTCTGGTGGGCGCTGCCTGCGGTTTTATTGCCGCTTATGCCGGTGGCAGCTTGGGTCTCGGGGTTATCGCCGCGGTTGCTGCCGGAGTGGCGGTATCGCTTATTTTTGCGTTTATCGCACTCACCTTAATTTCCAATCAGGTCGCAACCGGCTTGGCTCTCACCATTTTTGGCACCGGCCTGAGCGCCTTTCTCGGTGCCGCTTACGTGGGCCAAACCGTCACCGGTTTTGCACCGCTGGCAATTCCGTTATTGAGCGATATTCCGCTGATCGGCAAAGCGCTGTTTGCGCAGGATGCTCTCGTGTACCTCTCATTTATTTTATTCGCCGCCGTATTTGTAGTGATGCGCTACACCCGCCTCGGATTAATTATTCGCGCGGTGGGTGAAAACCCCGATGTCGCTCACGCGCTGGGTTACAAAGTATTGCTGGTGCGCTACTGCGCGGTGATGTTCGGCGGCGGCATGGCGGGCTTGGCCGGTGCCTATTTATCGCTGGCCTATACACCCATGTGGTCGGAGGGTATTGCGGCTGGTCGCGGCTGGATTGCACTCGCGCTGGTGGTATTTGCCAGCTGGCGCACCGAGCGGATTTTGCTCGGTGCCTGGTTGTTTGGCTTCGCCAGTATTTTGCATTTATTGCTGCAAGGTTACGGCTACGAAATTTCGCCCAACCTGCTCGCAATGCTGCCCTATGTGGTCACGATTCTGGTGCTGGTGATGATGATGTATCGCCAGAAAAATCAGGGCTTGTTTGCGCCGCGCTCACTCGGTCAGCCCTATCATCCTTTGAAATAAATGGGCATGCGCAGAAATAATGTTGTATCGATTTTCTAGTTAAAAAATTAAACACTACAAGAGGAAAAATCATGGCTTCGTCCATCCGTAAAATCGTTAGCGGTTTGATTGGTGTTACCGCCGCATCACTGCTGAGCATGAGCGCCAGTGTTTTTGCCGCGCCCTTAAAAGTCGGCTTTGTTTACGTCAGCCCGATTGGCGATGCCGGTTGGACTTACCAACACGACGAAGCGCGCAAAATCGTGGAGAAAGAATTCGGCGATAAAATCGAAACCACCTATGTCGAGAGCGTGGCCGAAGGTGCAGATGCAGAACGCGTTATCCGCAATATGGCATCACGCGGTTACGATTTAATTTTCACTACCTCATTTGGTTACATGAACCCCACTATCAAAGTGGCAAAAATGTTTCCCAAAGTAAAATTCGAACACGCGACCGGTTATAAAACTGCTGCCAACGTCGGCAACTATCAAGCGCGCGATTATGAAGGCCGTTACCTCGCCGGTATGGTTGCCGGTGCGATGAGCAAGAAAAATGTGATCGGTTATGTAGGCGCCTTCCCGATTCCGGAAGTAATTCGCGGCATCAACTCCTTTATGCTCGGCGCACAAGCAGTAAATCCGAATATCAAAATGAAAGTGGTCTGGGTGAACACTTGGCACGATCCAGCCAAAGAGCGTGAAGCTGCCGAGAGTCTGGTTTTGCAAGGCGCTGATGTCCTTACCATGCACACCGACTCTGCAGCAGTAATCCAAGCGGCGGAAGCCAAAGGAATTTACTCTGTGGGTTTCAACTCCGACATGAGCGCCTACGGCCCGAAAACCCATTTGACCTCATCTACCCAACACTGGGAAAGTATTTACAGCGCAAAAATCAAAGCTGTCTTGGCGGGCACCTGGAAGCCGGAAGCTATCTGGCACGGACTGAAAGAAAATGTAGTGGCGCTCTCGCCGATCAATCCGGTAGTGCCAAAAGAGGTTGTCGCAAAAGTAGATGCGTATAAAATGGAAATGATTTCAGGCAAGCGCGCGGTTTATCAAGGTCCTATTTACGATCAGGCGGGCACACTGAAAGTGGCTGAAGGCAAAACCTTGAGCGATGAAGAGTTGCATCAACAAAATTGGTACGTAAAAGGTATTGACGGGACCATTCCTAAATAAAGGTCCTAAATAGAAGCCCCAAATAAAACGCCCCAATAACATCCAGAACACGGCTGCACACCTCAAGGAATAAGAGTCAGATTGGGCGAGTGCAGCCGAACAATACAAGCGAGAAACAATAACAATGGCAACTAAGACCACAGCTGTAAAAACACCAATCGCAAACACTGTTGCAGTGGAGACTGCTGTAACCAAAGCAGTAGTAAAAACATCCACAGCCAAGATGACGTCTACCAGCAAGAATGCGGCGGTAAAAACGATGGCAACAAAAAAAGTAGAACCGGCACCGGATTTTAATCCGACCGAAACTCCTACCGGAAAATACAAACCGGGGAAAATCCGCGACCGCAACCTCACCAATATTATCAATGCGGCAGAAGAAGAATTTGTCCACAATGGTTTTCGCGGCGCGAGCATCCAGAATATCGCCGACCGCGCGGGCATTCCCAAAGCCAATGTGCATTACTATTTCAAAAGCAAAACCAATCTGTACGTTGCAGTGCTCGATAACATCATTACCTTATGGAATGACTTGCTCGGCGAAATTACTGTCGATGATGATCCTGCAGTCGTACTGGATTTATTTATCCGCAAAAAAGTAGAGCTGTCCTACACCCATCCACGCGCATCAAAATTGTATGCGATGGAAATGATTCAAGGCGCACCGCATTTGAAAGGCTACATCCGCACCGAGATGCGCCAATTTGTTCGTCGCAAAGCGCAAATTATCGAGCAGTGGATTGAGCTGGGGCGCATGGATAAAGTTGACCCAATGCATTTGATTTTCCTGATCTGGTCATCAACCCAGCACTACGCCGACTTTGATGTAAAAATTCTCACGGTTATGAATCGCGCTGAATATGAGCCAGACATGATCAAAGATATTTCCGATTTCCTCAGCCAAATGATTTTAAAAGGCTGCGGGCTGACACCACCGGCAACCGCAAGTTAGCCTGAAACCATTTAACCAAGTGATGATTCCGCATGACAACGCTTTCACCCGGCAGTGCACCCAGCACTGCCATCTGGATTAAAAATCCACTCGCTTGCTGGACCGGCAATGCACAAGACGCAAGCAACGGTTTAGTAATCAAAGGCAATAAAATTATTGAATTGGTTGCCGCCGGAAAAACACCCGCCAGTGAATACCACAGCAGCTTTGATGCATCCGGCCACGTATTACTGCCCGGATTAATCAATTGCCATCATCACTTTTACCAAACACTCACACGCGCGCTACCGGGCGCACTGAACAAAGAATTATTTCCCTGGCTACAAGCACTTTATCCGGTTTGGTCGAATTTAAATGACGAGGCGATTTTCGCTTCCACGCAATTAGCACTGAGCGAATTATTGTTATCCGGCTGCACTACCGCCGCCGATCACCATTACGTTTTCAGCAGCATTATGCCGCACGCGATAGATGCACAAGTCGCCGCCGCAAAAACCATCGGCAACCGCGTCACCTTAACGCGCGGCTCCATGAGCCTCGGTCAATCCAAAGGTGGCTTACCGCCAGATTCTGTAGTCGAGAGCGATGAAAAAATCCTCAGCGAAAGCGAACGCTTAATCAATAGTTATCACGACACAAGCGAAAATTCGTTTTGCCAAATTGCATTAGCACCCTGCTCACCCTTTTCCGTCACACCGGATTTAATGCGCGCAACTGCGGTGCTCGCGCAGCAAAAAAATGTATTGCTGCACACCCATCTCGGTGAAACCGAAGATGAAAACAATTTCTGCCTGAAACAATTTGGTATGCGCCCGGTAGATTATCTGGACGATGTAGGTTGGTTAAACAACCGCGTTTGGCTCGCACACGGCATTCATTTTAACGATGAAGAAATCGCCCGCCTCGGCCACGCCTGCGTCGGTGTGTGCCATTGCCCCACCTCCAACATGTTGCTCGCCTCCGGCATGTGCCATACGCGCGATTTACAAAAAGCCGGCGCGCCAGTCGGATTAGGCGTCGATGGCTCCGCTTCCAACGACGGCTCCAATATGATCCAGGAAGTTCGCCAAGCCATGCTGCTACAAAAATTGCGCTACGGCTCCGCAAACTTCACTCATATTGATGCACTGCAACTCGCCACCACCGGCAGCGCAAAATTATTACACCGTCCCGAACTAGGCGAATTCGCCATCGGCCAACAAGCCGACCTCGCATTATTTTCATTAAACGAAGCCCGCTTCTCCGGCCACGGCGACCCACTCGCCGCATTAATTCTATGCGGCGCCCACAAAGCCGACTTCGTAATGGTCGGCGGCGAATGGAAAGTAAAACAAGGTGAAATGGTTGATGTAGATATCAACGATGTGATGGCACGACATGGGATTGCGGCGAAGCGTTTACAAACCTTGGTCTAACGTAGGTTGGGTCGGGCCGCGCAGGCAGCAGAGCCCAATCTACTTTTATCGCGGCCGCTTGTTATGTACCACAACTAAACTTCCAGGGGACGCCGAAACGGTCAACAACAATTGCATAGCAAGACGAAAAGAATGTTTTTTGAGGCGGTAAAATTACCTCACCGCCATCAGAAAACTGCTCAAATAGGGATTTAACTCTACTTTCATTTTTAACACCTAACAATATATTAAAACCTTGCGGTTTTTGATATTGCTCCGGCCTAACATCGCCGCCAGCTAGTTCAATTCCTTCAATTAAGATATTTGCATGAACAATTTTATGCTGCCATTCTTTGGAGACGCTTGCTGCGACAGGAGAATCTTTAAACTCCAGCATTGTGCCGAGAGTTCCATTTAAATGCTCTGCATAGAATTCAAAAGCTTCTTTGCATTGACCATTAAAACCAATGTGAAATGAAAGACTCATATATATTTTCCTTTACACTTTTGCTTTTTGCTTTTTGCTCTTTCAGCTTAGTCGATTTTTTTAAGCTTTAATTTCTTTCCACACATAATGCTGAGCTAAGCGGCAGTTTGTAAGTCGTAACTTTGTAGGTTACTTTTGCGCGGCAAGGCCACGGAGGCGCCTAGCCAAAAGCCGTGATTTACAAACTGCCCAGCGCACGAAGTGTGCAGTGCTGCAGCGCTTTGTTATACACTTTTTGGAATTACTTAATATAGGGTTTGGCAAAAGTAAATGCATGTTCAGTTGGTCCGTGTTCTTCAAGATGGAGCAGTCTTGCCTCACCCTCTCTAACAGTAGGTATATGCCCAACAGGAACATGCCAAAGAACTTGATGAGGTTTATTCATTTTATGAAACCATTCATTCTTGCCACGGATTAATTCTATATGATCAGACTTATAAACGTAATTTCTTAAAGACTCAATATTCTCCCAAACGCTCATATTTAATATAAGACTTGGGTCATCAAATATTTTAAATGACGTAGCGTCACCTTCTTCAGTTTGTAAACGCCAGACAAACCCAAGCGAATCATCTGCTAACGCATTAATTTCATTCAAACGATCAACGAATCCCTTCATTACAATAGAGGTAAGTTCATCTTTAGCTTTTGCAATATTAAGCTGAGCCAAGTGGAAATGAGACATAACTAGATTTTCCATAAATTGAGATTAAATGCAGCGGAACAACGTTTGACCACGTTGTTAGCTACTGCATTTATTGTTCGCTCTTGCAGCTCCCCGTAACCTCGCCAACAAAAGAGGTCACTCCATCAAATTCCCCATAACCATTTATAGTTTTCGTATATAGAGCCTTTTTCGATACCGGAAAAATTGACCAAGTTTCCACTACGCTACTACCCTCGTTGATTTCCACAGCAAGAATAGAGTTTTAGGCTGTCTGTATATAAGTAGTTATATTACTACCCACAACGCGGCTATTTTTTCCGTCAATGGATATAACATATTTGGTCGAGGTCATTCCATCCTTTACAAATGAAAAATTGTCTCTGTCTCTCGACGTGTAACCCTTGTAGTTTTCTGTGATCCAACATTCCGCAGAATAAGAGGTTTGAGTAAGCGCAAGCAAAGCTATGGTAAGTAACACTTTAAGTTTATTCATGAGGAGATCCATTCATAGCTAACGCCGCGTACAGCGGCAGTTTGTAAGTTGTCGTTTTGGGGGTTACTTTTGCGCAGTAAGACCATAAAACTGCGACTTGAAAACTGTCCAGTGGAGTTAAGCGGAACGGTGCTGCAACGACTTGTTAGGCGCCTTTCCCTCGCTGATAACTGTGCGAATAAAAATATTCATATGGTGACTCGCTACGAACAGAGCTGTATTCTTTTTCTCCGCAAGATGGGCAACCTTGGTTTAAAATTTCAGGAAATTCTGAACCACAGTCACAATGTGGTGTAGCTGAATCATCATAATATGACTTAAAAAAGGCGTTGCCGCATTTGCTACAAACTAAACCCTTTGCGTCATAGAAACCACTAGTGCCTATGTCGATATATTGCCCACTACACTTTTTACAGCTACGAACTAAAATGCATTCCGCAGGACCTCGTAGTGCAACAAGCTCTTTCCATTCGTTCGTTTTGTAAAGTACGGAAGTGTCGTCCGCTTTTACCTCTAATATTTTATTAGATAGGCTCAAGATATGAGGTAGCGCTTTTTTCTGCCCGGGATAAAATGAAAAAGCTTGTTTCCATTGCTCATAAAGATTAAACAAACAATACCCGTCAGACAAAACGACATTTAGATCTTGGATTCTCTCAATCGCCGATTCACTTCCGATGCTCTGCTCTTTTAATAGAGCGACAAATGCATTTAATTTATTCGTATTCATTTTTTGCCTAACGCCGCGTACAACGGCAGTTTGTAAGTCGTGGTTGTGGGTTACTTTTGCGCAGCAAGCCCACGGGGGCGCCTAGCTAAAACTGCGACTTACAAGCTGCCCAGCGCACGTAGTGCGCGGGTTAGAGCACTTTGTTAGGCTTTTATACCGGCTCCCAACCATTATGTTCCTCACACCAATCATGAAGAATAATTATTTGTTCCAACTCATAGGTTGCACGAAATAGATCACCGTACAGTTTACGGTCGCTAAAATTTGCCATACTTTGGGTAATAGCAATATTTGCCAAAAATTCATGTGCAATGTAATTTCTATGATCTACAACACTTTCCAGAAAAACTATGAAGTCAGGACGTACTCCTTTGTCTCTTAGTTCATTTTTAACTCTCCCTAACGTCCACTTTTCCATTGATTCATCAGGGACATTGTACTTTCGAGTTAATAATGACTTTAAAGCGAATTCAAGTAATTGAGCCTTTCCCATAAACATGGCGTAATTTTCGAGATGGTTTAATCCTTTGTAATTATCAAGCTTCTGTAACACACGTTTCTTTATTTCTTCACCAGACAAAGAAGGTGCAGTTTCCATAATTGCTCCATTATTCATGAGAGTACCTAACGCCGAGCTAAGCGGCAGTTTTAAGTCTCGGTTTTGTGGGATACTTTTGCGCAGCAAAACCACAAAACTGCGACTTAAAACTGTCCAGCACCGAAGGTGCGATGCTTGAGCGATTTGTTAGGCATTAAATTTTCTCTGCAATAGATAAAACTTTTAGTATTTTTGGCTCACCTTTGTATTTTACTATATATATAGTTTGGAATATTTTTTCTTTAGCAACTAAAGCTTCGTTAATAGACACAACTTGAGAACTAGTAGAGGAAACAATAGCGCTTGTACTATTTAGAATGGAAGTAATGTGAAAACCTTCAATTAATTGTAATGAAAAGGCTTTTGTCAATAATTCTTCATGTTTTGATATTTGCGATTTATCAAAGGCTTCTTCACGCCCTGTAGAATGAATTGCTTCCAAGGTAAATTCTGGATGAAACAAAGAAAGCATACCCTCTACATTTCCATTAGTAATGAAACTTTTATTCGCTTGCAGCAGTGTTTCAATTTCTTTTTCATTTAATGGATTAAATTTCTCCAGAACTTTAGGGACAAATGAATATAATGTAACAATAACTGCAAGCAGAACTGAAACGAATGCGACATAGCTTTTGATTTTTTTGAATCTCAAAACACCCATAACACTACCTTATATATGTCTTCGTCTAACGCCGCGTACAACGGCAGTTTGAAAGTTGTGGTTTATGGATTACTTTTGCGCAGCAAAACCACAAAGCCGCGACTTACAAACTGCCCAGCGCATGAAATGCGCGGGTTGGTACACTTTATTATGGCTAGCCAAATGTTTTGATTAATATTAGTACAAAGCAAGCCAATATTACCGAAATTAAGAAAAGCTTAGATAAAGTTAATTGCCCACCTGCATTTTCTACAGCAAAAAATTTAACCGCTTTAAATCCTAGACTTAATGCTGACTCCCCTTTTCGTAATTCCTTAGCCAAGAAAAACGCATAACGAACAATAATAAAAATGATAGATATAGCGCCGAATATAAAGAATGTAATAGCGGCGAAGTCTATTAATAAATTAACTATTGCTCCCAACTTCTACTCCATAACAGTTTATTAAATTGCACCAACTATATAACCCACAGAACTTTATTCCAACTAATTTGGCGTTCTGCCGTGTAACTCCCAAAGCAAATGCACATGCAATCGCTTTAACTCATTACAAATCAACAATTTAATCATCACTCTAAATTATTCATGGAGTTATACAGCACAGACAACCTTAATTAATTGCATATTAAATCACGGATATGCAAAACAGGAATTAAATCGCTTACCCAAGTAAATACAGCTATAGAAGATTGAGTAAACTTAGCCTTCGCGCCCTAAAATAGCTAAGAAAACACCAACAATAATTGCCAGCCCATAAGTAAAACCGTTGGATAAAAGGTGATAGCAAATCCAAACGCACGAGCGCTAGCGCCTCTTTTATACGAAACAAAGAACAATACTCTTCCCGCTAAAAATGTACAGGCGCAGACTGGCACCGCATCTTGAACGCTTTCATGTGAACCAAACAGTGCAACAATATAAACAGGAATTGCTAACGCCAATTGTTCCAACGTATTTTGCAGTAACGCCTGTAATAATCTGGCTTGGTCAGTTCCGGCAGTAAGTGCACTACCATCAATATCGGCTGCGTTAAAAAAACGATGTTTTGCCAAACGCGCAATTGCCACAAACAAGGCAACTGCCGGAAGCAAAAAGCTGATTGCAAAACAATCTGCTGCATCAAGATTGATAAACACGCGGGCGCCATAAAACACAACAACAAAAGAAAACGCAAGCCCCACAACCATTCCAACAGCAACACCTCGTTGCTTTTGATTCAAGTGCATTGGTGGCTCCTTAATTATTGATCCGTGCGCCTGACAAGTCTTTAAGTGAATTAATATCTCAAGACGGATAAGTTTCCATTTTTGGAAAATGCTCCAAACCCTCATCCCAATTCGCTTTACTGGCAATAAATAAATGCGCATCAGGTTTATTGGGGAGCGTGGTATCCAAACTACCGGCGGGGACAACTAACAGTTTTCCTTCGGCTTGCAAACAGGGCAAGGCCGAGCCGCATACAGAGCAGAAACTTCTGCTGTGGCGCGTTGAGGGGAGATTGAAAAACACTACATTGTCTTTGCCTGAGATCCAGGTCAGCGTCGCACTGGTTGAGAATAAATTAGCGGCGTGGGCCGAACCTGAATCTTTGCGGCAGTGCTGGCAGTGGCACAAATAAAACAGCTCAAAATCACCATCGACTTTGTATTGAACTGCGCCGCAGAGGCAGGAACCAGAGTGAGTGTTTTGCATTTTTTATCCTTATATATTCATCGAATTTTTTGCTATTCGTCCTCAGGTAACAGCTGAGGGTTCCACACCACTTCCCACAAGTGTTTATCCAAATCTTGAAAGTAACCTGAGTAGCCGCCCCAGAAAGTATCATGGGCGGGTTTTATTATAGTGGCGCCGGCAGTTTGCGCTTGTTGCATGACGGCATCAACTTCTGCTTTTGAATTTACGTTGTGGCCAATAGTAAATTCAGTTGGACTTGATGGTGATACAGATATGCCTGAGTCATGCGCAATACTTTTGCGTGGCCAGACGGCCAGTTTTAAACCCGCTTGCAATTCGAAAAATGCGACGGCTCCGTATTCAAACTCTTTACCGACAATGCCCTCGGTATAAAGCCCAAGCCCTTGTTGATAAAAGTCGACTGCTTTTTCCAAATCATCAACGCCTAATGTGATTACTGTGATACGTGCTTTCATTTGTGATTCCTCAAAATGTAATTTCCACTAATGAAAATATCGCCCCTACCATTTGATTGCTGTTCGTTAACTTGCATTGGTGCAAATAAGTAGCGCCAAATTCATCACCTTTCAGTTGGCATCAAATCATACTTATCGAATTATCTTATTTATGCCACCAAAATCTCTTGTATACAGGATACCTCAGGCATAGCATTCAACCCGCTCCTTACTTATAAAAATAATTTCATATAAAAAGAGACAGATGCACTCAACCCTCTACATCCGCTCGCATGCAGTAACGCAATAAAACGGTCATTACTTTTTCTTTTCTCGTTTGCCCCGGCAATGGCTTACGAAAAATGCCCTAACCAGAAACATTAGTCTTGCTTCCATTGCGGACGGCAGGTGCTTGTTTTGTTTGCGTCCGGTTAGCGGATTAAAACCGTTACAACAATAAATTCATTGTGCTTAGAGGACTCTGCATATGCTGAATCACAAATTAAAAGGCTATCGCCTGGCAACTATGCTCGGGCTGGGATTAATGGCGGCGACTTGGGGCTCGGCCGCTTCTGCGGCGTGCAGTTATACCGTCACAAATTCCTGGGGCGCTGGTTTTACTGCTGCCATTCGCGTCACCAACGATACCGCCGCGACCGTTAATGGCTGGCAAGTCAATTGGACTTACAGCAAAAACACGGTGAGCAATGCGTGGAATGCGCAACTCAGCGGCAATTACAGCGCAAAAAATTTGGGCTGGAACGGCAACTTGCGCCCCGGCCAAAGTGCTGAGTTCGGCGTACAGGGTGCGACCAACGGCGGAGCGATTGAAGTGCCGCAAATTACCGGAACACTTTGCTCTGCAGCGGTAGCGTCAAGCACGCCGACAACATCCAGCCGGGCAAGCTCTGCTGCTTCGGTAGCACCCGCCGCTGATAATATTGCAACGCTTGCAACAGCAACAACATCTTATGTTTCTCCGTGGGAAACTATTCGTGCGGTGAATGACAATAGCAATCCGGCGAACTCAAATGATAAATCGGCGGGCGCTTATGGCAATTGGAACAACCCGAATTCAATTCAATGGGTGCAATACAATTGGCCGCAAAATTATTCACTCAGCAGCACACAAATTTATTGGTTCGACGATAACGGCGGCGTATTAACTCCAACGCGCGCTTACATCGAATACTGGAACGGTAATGCCTGGGTAAATGCAGGCAATGTACCGCTGGTAAAAAATGCATTTAATACGCTCGCGCTCAACGGAATTGTAACCAGCCGTTTGCGCGTATCCATGCTTAACGCTACGCAATCAACCGGCATTTTGGAATGGCGCGTCGCCGGTGCGGCAGCGGGCGCGATTAGTTCATCGCCAAGCAGTGTTGCACTTACTTCCAGTTCACGCTCCAGCAGTTCAATTGCACCAAGCTCTTCAGCAAGAAGCAGCGTTGCAAGCTCAATTGCACTGAGCAGTTCGTCGGTGCGCAGCAGCACTCCAGCCAGTAGCACGCCAGCGAGCAGCAGCTCAAGCAGTGCGCCAAGTACTGCGCAATGCAGCGCATATGATTTCCCTAAATACGAACCGGATTTGAATTACGATTTCCGCACTGATTTTGGTCAAGTGGATACCAGCAAATTCAAGGTCTACAACGGCTGCCCTGCGAACACGATTGCAGGCGTAAAAACCAAAGGCCGCTTTGCATTTATCTGGGGACCGAATCGCAATCCATCCATTACCGATGCCGATATTGATCGCGTGCTTACCAATCTCAATGAAGATGCAGATTACATCCACAACGTAATGGGTTGGCCAGTTGATAAGCTGCAAGCCGAAGGATATTTCAGCAATATTTATCTTTACGGTTCAGGCTTGTGTACTGATCGCGCCGCCAACACCGAAAAAGGCGGATGGCAAAGTGGTATCAACGGTTATCCGATGGTATTGCTCTCTTACTATCCGGTTGTCACACCGAGTGAACGCGGTGGTATTACGCATGAATTTATTCACACCATTATGGCAACGCGCGGCAACAAAGCGGCCTGGTTTAACGAAGGTGGCAACACCTGGTTGCAGATGAATTTGGAAGCATCGCGCACCGGTAATTACGGGGTAGGATTTTTGGATGCAACGTCATTCCTCGCTCCGCATATGCCAATCGAAAATTACAGCGGCTGGTTGCAAGATGGTACTTTCGGTGGACCAAATGCGGAAGGTGTTGATCGCCGCGTGAATGGCCAACAAATTTCCACCTGGCGTGAATACCTCGGCGGTAATCAATACAACGCGGCCTTCCCGCACTTCCTCGGCATTCATGTTTCCAAAGGTGCGAATGCATGGATATGGGCGAAAGGTTCACACAATCATATTTTGCGCTCACTCGCCGGTGGTGTTGGTGAAGAGCAAACGCAACGCATGATTATGGAATTCCGCGCACGTCAGGCGATGGTAGATTTCGGGCCTTGGACAAATGGTTTCAAAGGGCCGATCAATAGCAACTGGGGCAGAACGATTAATGCCGAGCGAATTCCCGGCGGTATTTTGCAAGATCCGGGCGCACATCGTTTAACTTTCTACGCAGCTACAACGCAAGAAGGTACAACATTAATTCCAAGCACAACTACCTTGCCGGGTTGGTCTGGTGCAAACCAGATTCCATTGAAAGTCACCGGTAATAAAGTACGCGTGAACTTCCAACCTATCGGGCAAAACATGCGCGTGCAATTAGCTTATCGCGCAGCTGACGGTTCAGCGGTTTACAGCAAACCCGTTACCAACGGTGAAGCTTGTTTGGATCTCGCCAAAGCGCCGAAAAATGGTGTAGTGGTCGCAGTGGTTTCCAACG
This sequence comes from Cellvibrio sp., assembly GCF_039207905.1. Lineage (GTDB taxonomy): Bacteria > Pseudomonadota > Gammaproteobacteria > Pseudomonadales > Cellvibrionaceae > Cellvibrio. Next base: position 67,188 of record NZ_JBCECX010000004.1, on the reverse strand, counting down.
TAGATCATCTTTATAACGGTGAAGAAACCCGCACCCGCAAACACGATTATCGCCTGCAATTACTTGAAGGCGTAACCGGCACCGCAACGCTCTACGACAAACACTATCAATAATTGATTCATCTTCTGCCCGATCACTATTGTGATCGGGCGCTTTCCTTTCATCTCTCCAATGTATTTGGTTATCGATAAAACGCCATTGGAGTTTTGTATCAATTTATTTTTTTGAATCTGAACTTTCGATTCGGATTCAGAGGGATTTTTTATGCGTAGATTTAAATTTCAACAATCCAACCTAGCGGCGATTGTCAGCTTAAGTTTAGCCAGCAGTTTGATGGCAACCAATGCATCTGCAGCCTGCTCATACACAGTAAGCAATAGTTGGGGCTCAGGTTTTACTGCATCCATTCGCGTAACCAATGATACAGCCGCTGCGGTTAATGGCTGGCAAGTCAATTGGAGTTACGCACGCAATAGCGTGACCAGCGCGTGGAATGCGCAACTAAGTGGAGATTATTCGGCAACAAATCTGGCGTGGAATGGCAGATTAAATCCCGGCCAATCGGCTGAATTTGGTGTGCAAGGTGTAACCAACGGCGGTGCAATTGAAGTTCCAAATATTAACGGTGCTTTGTGTGGTTCATCGGCAACATCCAGCACTCCGGTTATTTCCAGCAGCGCAAGCAGTCTAGTGCGCAGCTCATCAAGTAGCGTTACACCTGTGGCAAATAATATTGCTGCACTAGCGACAGCAACTACTTCTTATGTATCCACGTGGGAAACACTGCGTGCGGTTAACGATAATAGTAATCCCGCCAATTCCAATGATAAATCTGCCGGCGCTTACGGCAACTGGAATAATCCAAATTCAATCCAATGGGTGCAATACGATTGGCCGCAAAATTATCAACTCAGTAACACACAAATTTATTGGTTTGATGATAACGGCGGTGTGCTCACACCTACACGCGCTTATATCGAATATTGGAATGGCAGTGCCTGGGTAAATGCAGGCAATGTGCCGTTGGTAAAAAATGCATTTAATACACTTGCATTGAATGGCATTGTCACTAATCGTTTGCGCGTATCCATGCTGAATGCCACTCAATCTACGGGCATTTTGGAATGGCGTGTTGCGGGTAACGCATCTGGCGTTACTTCATCTGTGTCGTCTTCAACTCCTGCAGTAACATCCTCATCACTACGCAGTAGCTCGGCAGAGTCGAGCAGTCGCTCATCGCTAAGTTCTGCTGTAATTTCCAGCAGCAGAAGTTCAAGCAGTGTATTGATTAGCAGTTCCAGTAGTTCGCGTGTTGCAGTTTCATCATCTGCAACAAGCAGTTCAGCTGCCGCAGTTTTCACACCGATTACTAATCAATACGAATACGACGGCATTAATACCGGCAACGCCGTATACAAAGATTCAAATCGTTTCCGCTTGTATTACGGCGCCGATAATAAACGCGGCCCCAAAGGTAATTTGGGCACACATTCCGATGCCGATGTAACACGCATGCTCGCGCATATGGAAAAAGTGTATGACTACTTTGTAACGAATCGCGGTTTTAAATCACCCGCACAATCGGTTCACAGCAACAGGCCCGGCTCATTCAAAATCAACGTCTATTCGGTGACCGATATCGATGCCGGCGGTTTTATGGGTTACAACGGTACAGCGGGATTAAGTTATCTGGTAATGCGCAGCAATTTGCTGAATGTCGATAGTATTTCCACCCACGAATTTGGTCATGGAATTACGCTGGCAGAAGCAATCTGGATTGATAAAGCACGCACCGGTGCCTGGTGGGAAACCACTGCGGAATGGTTTGCTGATGCTTATATGAGTCCGCTCAACAACACCACTAACTTTAGTACTGAATCACTCCATGCAGGTTCATGGCGCACGATTGTGCACAAAGATAATTTATACGAAGCATGGCCATTTCTGAATTATCTCACTAACAATCCGGATAATTATAACAATCTCGGTCGCGATGCAATCCGCAATTTAATTCGCGCGCATCAAGGTCAGGAAACACCGCTGCATAGCCTTGCGCGTTTGGTACAACCCGTTTCTGTGCAAACCCTGGTTGGCCGTTACCGCGCACGTATTGCTTACGGCGATATTGGCCATCCATTAGTGCAAGCACGCGTATTGAGCGCACAACGCGATGCCAGTTTCCGCACCCGCGCCTATCGCAATTTGGAAGCAATTGACTCCACTACCTGGCACGTTATCGCTGCGCGCAAACCGCAATACACCGGCAGCAATATTATTCCGCTAACGGCAACCGGCACCGGTCAAATCAGTATTCAGGTTACCAACCTGGGCAATGGTTTGAGCGATAGTGGTTTCACTGCTGTGGTTGCAATTAAAGCCGCGAACAACAGCGTGCGCTATGTGGATCTGCCTAACGGCACCGGCAGCTTCCAATTAGCAACCAGTGAAGAGTCAAGCTTGGTGGTCACCAACACGCCCACATCACTTTATTTATACAACGCCTTTGAAAGCACAGCGACTAGCCCGGAATCAATTGGCTTGAATTATCAAGTGCAAATCCTTGGTGCGCGCCCACGTGATTAACCGCTGCTCGTTAATCGCTCTTTGAAAATAAATGCTCGTCAATTCACTGCTGCAAACGCGGCAGTGAACTTACAAGAGGAATTTGTTATGCAACATTTTTTAAAAAAATGCAGTCACGGAGCTATATTGCTAAGCGCAATTGCCGCTACCTATGGTGGTGCTGCGCATGCTGGCTGTACTTACACCGTAACTAATAGTTGGGGTGCAGGCTACACTGCGGCGATTCGCGTTACCAATGACACCAATGCTCGCGTCAACGGCTGGCAAGTGAATTTTGCCTACGCAAAAAATACCGTGACCAATGCGTGGAATGCACAGCTCAGCGGCAATTACACTGCAACTAATTTGGGTTGGAATGGTGGATTGAATCCGGGGCAATCTGCTGAATTTGGTTTTCAGGCAGTCACTAATGGCGGCGCAGTAGAAACACCCAGCTTAAGTGGAAATTTATGTGGTGCCGCTGCATCCAGCGCGAACAGTGTTTCCAGTCGTGCGATTTCCAGTAGCTTGGCGCCCAGTTCTATCGCTGCGAGCAGCCGAATTTCCAGCAGTATTAACCAAAGCAGTTCAATCAGCAGCGTCACGCCTATTGCAAATAATATTGCGACACTGGCAACCGCAACAACATCGTATGTTTCTCCGTGGGAAACCTTGGCGGCGGTTAATGACAACAGTATTCCCGCAAATTCAAATGATAAATCCAAAGGTGCTTACGGCAACTGGAACAATCCAAATTCCATCCAATGGGTGCAATACGAATGGCCGCAAACTTACAGCCTGACACAAACCCAAATTTATTGGTTTGATGATAATGGCGGTGTGCTCACACCAACGCGCGCGTACATCGAATATTGGACGGGCAGCAATTGGGTGAGCATTGGTGATGTACCGCTCACGAAAAATGCATTTAATAATTTACCGTTGAATAGCATTGTGACTAACCGTTTGCGCGTATCTATGTCAAATACAACACAATCAACAGGAATTCTGGAGTGGCGTGTTGCAGGAACGCCGATTGGGCAACCAGCATCTTCATCCAGCAGTTCGCGCAGCAGCATGGCAAGTTCATCGAGCAATTCTTCTGCAGGAAATTGCACCGGGCCATTGGCAGGCACTCGCGGCAGTAATCCACTCTTGCCGAATATATTTACTGCTGATCCAGCGTCCTTTGTTCACAACTGCCGGTTCTATATCACTGCCGGTCGCGATGAAGGAACAAACGGTTTCTTATTGCGCAGCTGATATGTGCTCTCATCCAACGATATGGTGAACTGGACTGATCACGGTGCGCCGGTAATGAGCTTGAGTACATTTACTTGGGCAGATGCAAATGCATGGGCCGGGCAAATGATTGAGCGCGGCGGAAAATTTTATTGGTATGTACCAGTAAATAAACGCGGTGGCGGAATGGCAATTGGTGTTGCGGTTGGCGATAGCCCACTCGGCCCATTCCGCGATGCAATTGGTGCGCCGCTGGTTGATGACACTATCGAGATGCACGCATTTAATTACACCGATGCAGGACAAACTGTTTATACCATCGACCCTACAGTGTTTATCGACGATAACGGTCAGGCGTATTTAACTTACGGCGGCTTCTGGCGCATGGTGACAGTTGCACTTAATGACAATATGACCTCCATTAAAGGCAGCTGGCTTGAGCGCACACCGCGCGACTTCTTTGAAGCGCCATTCCTCACCAAACGCAACGGCACTTATTACATGGTCTATGCCGCTGGCGCTAACCCGGCAACGATTGATTATGTAACCGGCACCAGCCCAACCGGCCCCTGGACTTATCGCGGTCGCATTCTCGATAAACTACCGGCAATTGCAGGACAGGATGCACCAACCAGCCATCCGGCAATTACTGAATTTGCGGGACAGTGGTATCTGGTGTATCACATCAGTAATGGTAAGGGTGGCGGAACTTATCGCCGCCAAGTTGCGATTGAAAAATTATTTTTCAATAGTGATGGCACTATCAAACCTATTACACCTTCGTCAGGTGTGAGTTTTTAATCCTAGCAATTTCTTGTTGTAAATAAAAAGCAGATCTAAATAGATCTGCTTTTTATTTTACGGTGCAGGAAAATCCAATTACCAACGGCCCAAATCCGTCAATAATTTTAACGACAACTCTTTACGATAATCTTTTAGCGCAGAAAAACTTTCGGCTTGCATATAAATCGCAAACGCCGTAGTTGCTTTGCCGTTGGAGTCTTTTTAGATAACCGACATACCAACCTTCAAACGCGCCATCAAAATTATTCCCGTCTAATGGACCAGTGCCGGTTTTGGCGTATAGTGAGAAAGCATTTTTAGTTTCTTGTAATGCAGCTGATTCAAAGGCAGCGATATTATTAGCCTTAACACCGCAACCGGTTGTTACTACACATTTAATAAACGCAACCTGCTCTTCTGGTGAAATCTGCAATTCACTGTTTAACCAAAACTCATCGCTGCCAGCGGTAAAGGTTTGGTTGCCGTAGTGAAATTTGGAGAGCCATTTTTTGTATTGTTTAGGATCAATACGCGGCACCAAATCCTGGTAATACCAAACGGCTGAATGTTTAAATGCGGTAGCCAGAGTATGCGATTGCTTCCATGTTTGCGGCCAGAAAGATTTTGCGGGATGTTTTACCTGATCCCATTCAAAGCGCTCATCGATAGATTTCACCGCACCGGTTTCCAACGCAATTAAGGTGTGGGGAATTTTGAATGTTGAATAAGGGCCATGTCGCTGCGTTAGTCCGGCCTGATTAATGACCCAACAATTATTTGTTTTTAAATCCAGTGCCACGAATGTCACTTTGCGCGGCTTTATAGGTATCAATATTGATCGGTGTCGTTATTTTGCAAACCTCGGCGTGCGCCGCTAGTGACAATAGACATAAAGCAAACATCAAACCTGCCGACCGCATAAATCCACTCCATTTAAATTTGAATTACCTAACAAGCCTTCCTGACGATAGAGGAAAGGTTATCGCGTAGGATAATGACTTATTATGCAGGAATCAAAATTTGGGGGAATATTGCAGATTAGAACAATGAAGTAGCGAGGCGGGATATTATAAATTAGTCGCCAGCAATCCCTGCTGGCATTGGTTTCCAACCTGGAGTGAGTGTTTCCGCTTAGCGCGGATAACTCAACACAATATTTACACGGCGGTTTTGCTGTTTACCTTCTTCGGTAGTGTTGTAAGCTACACGACGGGTTTTACCGAAACCTTCTGCGGTCAAGCGTGAGCGATCAATACCGAATTTTTCCACCAGATAATCCACTACGTTCGCAGCGCGACGCTCGGATATTTGTTGGGCTTTTTCGGTCGAGGTAAGATCAGCAGCATGACCTTCAACATGAGCAGTTACATTTGGATTATCGCGCAAGTAGTTTGCCGCTTTTTCCAGATCCGCGTGATATTGTTCATTGACTTTTGTACTGTTCGCATCAAATTCAACCAATGCGGCAACGGTGATGCGGGTTTCTGGCAATGACAAACCGGCGACATCTTTCACGCAATCGATAGTGGTATTGATACGACGATTTTCACGCTTACCTGCATCAGTCTCATTGGTTGCTACAGGATCTGCTTCACCGCGTGCTACGGTAGAAATACGTGATGCATCAATTTGCTGGCCTACCAAATATTGCAGCACGCTATCTGCACGACGCTGTGAGAGCGCAATGTTTGATTGATCGCTACCTACGTTATCGGTATAGCCATTAATAACGGCTTTGGTATCAGGGTATTTTTTCAGGAACTCACCGGCCGCATTCAAACGTTCGGATTCGGAGCGCGGGATTTCCGAGCGATTAATTTCAAACTGGATATCCAATTTGCTGCAGTATTCCTGTTGCGCAACAACCGGCTCTACTACTTTTGGTGGCGGTGGTGCCGGGCGATCACCAAAGCGGTAGACCAAACCAACAGAGTAAAGATTCACACTGCCGTTATCGCCCACCATATCTTCAATACGATAGCGCTCGGCTTCAATACGCGCAGAGAGTCGCTCGGTAAATGAATACTCAAGACCTGCACCAAATTTATAACCGGTGTCTTTATCATCACGGCTCAAATTCGCCGCCAAACTTTGGGTACCCACAAAATTTTGCTCAGTCTCGTAATGGAATGCACCTACACGGGCAAACGCAGACAGACGTGGCGTGATGGGCAAAGTACCCACCGCATCAAAATTAAATCCTTTATAGTTGGTATCCGCTGTTAAAGTGCCTGCACCGGGCGCACGGGCAACTTCATATTTGAAATCACCCAAGTCAGCGTAACCAGCTTCCAATGCAAAATACTGATTGAACTGATAACCAACAAATAATTTATAACCGCGATCAGTTTCATCTTCATCAATAGAAGTTAATCCACCACCAATAATTGTGTTGGCAACTTCACCGTTATCAACACCTTCAGCGGTACGACCATAATTTCCACCGATATACCAGTGCGGAGGCTCTGCACGGAAATCGAAACCACCTGATGCAGTTTCATCAGCTTGGGAAAATGCCAGTGGGCTGGCAACGACTGCGGCCAGACCAATCGCCTGAGCGAGACGGTTGTAGCGCATCGACTTATTGATTGCTGCTTTCTTTACTAAAGCAACGTCGGCAGTGATGAGTTGTTTTTTCATGCATTCCTCCTGGAACGTTCCGTAATAAGAATTTTTGTTTCTTCATCAGAATCGTTAATAACTTCTTTCGACGAATCTCACGGAATGCAGTATTAATTTTCAATGACAAATGTTCAGTGCGGTGCCAAACATATTTTATTGCGCCCGTCATAAACCAAAATGGAGGCGAATTCCCCGCCATCAGCGAGCGCGCAGATAAAATTAATTAGCCACAACTTTTATAAAGATGTGTTAATAAAAACGAGTAACGCGAAATTGTGCAACTGATTTTGAATGAGCCTATGACTAAAAGTAATTAGCCACATAACCCTAAAAATAAAAGTTGGCGCGATCTATGCAAAAACCCTAAGACAATCGCTTAAAGCATTAAAAATCATCAATTTAGTCGCTTTAATAAACATCTGATGATTTCCAAATGTCTTAATTTCAAAATCATGGAAGTATTTGCAAAAATGGGAGCACTGAAATGCTGGAACTGATGAATCAAGAACAGATGTTTAATGTTGCTTTAGGAGCAACAGTCCTGGTTTGGGTTTTAATTGGCGGTGCTTATTTCAAGCTGGTGGTAGGTGGCCGGCTGGCTAATTAATGTGATAAGACTTTATTAATTGAGGGTGCGATATGAAAACAGGCGAGCGTTTAGATGTGTATACAGTAGATGGTAACTCCATCGGCTATTTTCTTGATGGCCGCCTGTACGAATATGCCACCAGTACTTGTGTAGGATTTGTGGATGACCAGAATCGTTTTATCAGCCAGTCACAAATCGTAGGTCGTTTGAATGGCTCACGCCTGATTAAAAATGATGGCACTACATTTAATCTCACCAAACAACACTAACCCAATCACTGTGCCTGTAACCGCTGCACGATTTCAGAAATTTTATAAGGTTTAGAAATCACAGTGAATTGGGCCGAATATTCAGCCTGCTTCTCCACCATCTCAGCAGTGTAACCTGTCGCAAGAATTATTTTTAACGCGGGATTCATTTCCATTGCGATACGAGCCAACTCAAGTCCACTCATGCCCGGCATAACAATATCGCTAAATAATAAATTCAGATCCTTATGTCGCTGTAATAATTCAATTGCGTCGCGACCATTGTTCGCAGCGAATACATCGTAGCCCAGCGCACGAAATAATTGAGCAGCAGTATCAAGCACTTCAGGCTGATCATCCACCACTAACACTTTGCTATTCTTAGCTGCCACATTTTTTGTGGAACTATCACTTTCTGACACTGGCATATATAAGCAGATTTCAGTACCCTCGCCCAGTGTCGAGCGGATTTCCATTCCACCTTCAGACTGCTGCATCAATCCGTAAACCTGACTCAAACCTAAACCGGTTCCTTTGCCAATCGGTTTGGTGGTGAAGAAAGGTTCTACCACTTTATCCAATTGTTCAGTGTCGATTCCATGACCGGTATCTTTTACCGACACACAAACATAACGGCCAGCTTGTAGCCCTTTCACCTGATTATATTTTACTTCGGCCAAGTAAGTGCTTACGGTAACTCTGCCGCTTTCGGCAATTGCATCGTTGGAATTTACAATTAAATTCAACAGCGCCGCTTCAAAACGCACCGCATCAACTAACGTATCGGGTAAAGCCGAGGCCAAATTCAATTCAAATTGCACTGCGCTTTTTAATGCACGCCGCAAAACACTCTCAAATGAAATCACAATACGATTCAGGTCATGCAATTCCTGCTTCAGCGGTTGCTGGCGCGCGAAGCTCAACATTTGCTGGGTGAGATTTGCTCCGCGCGTCGCTGCGCTTTCCATGCTATCCAGAATTTTGGTATGCGAGGGATTGGTAGTGGTGAGACGTAAAATTTCAATGCCGTTCGCGATTACGCTGAGCAGATTATTAAAGTCATGTGCAATTCCACCCGTGAGTCTTCCGAGCGATTCCACTTTTTGCGATTGGAACAACGCTTCTTTTGCTTTCTCAAGCAGTGCAGCAGCTTCACGACGCTCGGTAATATCGCGCGTGATTTTGGTAAATCCAATTAATTCACCTTTGTTATCACGGATGGGATCAATAACTACTGTTGCCCAGAATTGCGTACCGTCCTTACGCACACGCAGACCTTCATCTTCAAACTTTCCACATTCAATTGCCGTTTTCAGCGCACGCGCAGGCACACCATTGGCGATATCCGTGACTGTATAAAAGCGGGAAAAGTGTTGACCGATAATTTCCGCAGCCGTATACCCTTTAAAGCGCTGGGCACCGACGTTCCAACTACTGACAATACCCTCAGGTGAGAGCACATAAATCGCGTAATCAGCTACACCCGCTACAAATAGCCCAAAACGATCGGCTTCCAATGCGGCTGAGTGTAAATCTGTGGCTTCGTTGGTCATGGTGCTTCCGGCAGGTATCAGCTAGAAATTGTTATTTTTTGTAATACTACACCCATGTTAATTGAAGTGCCGCACTTATATCGCGCTTAAACACAACGGCAATGGAGATAAACGAGTATTAATCGACAAAATTTTCAATTAAATCGAGCGCTTTTTTGTTTTTGATAAAGAGCTTTTGCAAATCAGCTCTTTATCAAAAACCAATTATTCCGCAGACATTACAGAAGGGAGATGATGCAGTTACTCAGACTTAGCCGGCGGCACATAGCCATCAGCAGCATCGTAGTTGTCACCGGATAAAAATTTGGTCATCTGTTCGGTCAAATAGACTTTGGTGCCCATGTCCATTACGTTCAGGCGTTTTTCATTGATGAGCATTGTCTGGTGTGCCATCCACTCTTGCCAGGCTTTTTTTGAGACGTTGGCGTAGAGGTCCTGCCCTTTGGCGCCAGGATAGGGTGGCATGTCCAAGCCTTCCAATTCTTGTTTGTATTTGCGGCAAAAAACCATGCGGGTCATGTTTGTTTCTCACTTACTTTTTGTTGATCGGGTTTTACGTTGGGCTGCAGCTTTTGCTTTCGCCGTAGCTTTTGGTTTTTCCGAGGTTTGATGGACGCGCGGGTCGAGCTGCGCGAGTTTTTCCAATAATTTTTTTACCGGCGCAGCGAGCCCCAAGGCATCGGGCTGATGGGGATTGTACCAGTGCGTGGCGGCTTCACCGATAGCACGCGGGCTTTTAGCCAGTTGGATGAGCACTGGTGTGATATCCAAATGATAGTGACTGAAAGTGTGGCGATAGCTATTCCACTCTTCCAACTCGACGACTTTGCCGTAATGATCTTCAACATATTCCTGCGCGTCGCGCTCGATATCCAATTCGGGGAAACTCCACAAGCCACCCCAAATCCCCTGCGCCGGACGCTGCTGCAATAACAGGTCGCCCGCCGGATTGCGCAGCATTAACAGCTGCACCGATTTTTCAGGCAGCGCCTTCTTCGGTTTTTTACCAGGATAGGCTTGGGGATTCCCCTGCGCGAAGGCGACGCAGCCTATGTGTATCGGGCATTGCTCGCACTTGGGTTTACTGCGCGTGCAGAGGGTTGCGCCCATATCCATCATCGCCTGGGTGTAATGATTCGCACGGGTTTTCGGTGTATAGGCCTCGGCGATTTCCCAGAGTTGGTTGGCGACATCCAACTGCCCCGGCCAGCCATCAAAGGCGTGATAGCGGGCGAGCACGCGCTTTACGTTGCCATCCAAAATAGCAGCCCGCTTTTGGAAGGCGATGCTGACAATCGCCCCCGCAGTAGAGCGGCCAATACCAGACAACTCGGCCAGTTCAGCAACGGTTGAAGGAAACTCGCCGCCGTATTGCTCCACCACCGCTTTTGCACACTTATGCAGATTGCGCGCCCGGGCGTAGTAACCCAAGCCAGTCCATAAATGCAGCACTTCGTCGATAGGTGCCGCCGCCAGGGATTCTACTGTCGGGAAGCGCGCAACAAAGCGTTCGAAATAGGGAATGACGGTGGTGACCTGGGTTTGCTGCAACATAATCTCAGACAGCCAGACGCGATAGGCGCTGATGTCCTGCTGCCAGGGCAAGTGTTTGCGCCCGTGCTTATCAAACCATTTCAGCACCGGCGCGGAAAAAGAAGAGGCCATAACTACTCGCAAATAAACCTGTAAACACACCAATAAGTTCTAATAACTATCCATAAACCGCATGACTAGCCCATAAATCACATGGATGGCGGTCAAAAAGTCACCTACAATTTGCCGCAAAAAATAACGCACTATTTCCCGCTCTGCACAACCGAGCGGGACATTACTACATTTACTCAAAAGGAATAATAAAAATGAACTCAAGCCATACAATTAGTCGCTGGCTATTGTTGAACACCACCCTTGGATTTGCACTAGCGTTAAGCGCCTGCGGCGGAGGTGGTGGAGGCAACAGCAGCGGTGGAGGAACAACATCCGCCGCCAGTACCATCTACTCGGTTAATGCCACTGCAGGACAAGGCGGTAGTATTTCCCCGGCCAGTCGCACTGTTACATCCGGCCAAACCACAACATTCACCTTAACTGCCAACTCTGGCTACCACATTGAAGGGGCGTCCGGGTGCAATGGCAGCCTGGTTGGTAACCTCTACACCACAGGCTCTGTCACTGGCAATTGTACGATAACCGCCAACTTTGCTGCGCAGCCTACTCACCCGGTTGCCATCAAGCAAAATGCTGGTGGCAGCGTTAGCCCTACTTCAGCTTCCGTGGTTGAAGGCACGACAGGACGGTTCACCATCACCCCCGATACCGGTTATCGCATCGCCAGTGCAACCGGTTGTGGCGGAGCGCTGGACGGCAATATCTTTACCACTTCACCGGTAACCGCAGCTTGTAGTGTGGATATCAGTTTCGAGCAACAACAACTGGTGATTAACACCGAACTGGTCGGCTCAGGATCCATATCACCACGCAAAATCACGTCGCTCTATGGTATGGATTTGTATTTCTTCCAAGGTAACGGCGCCTATTTTTTCCCTATACCAACACCGGGTTACGCCGTATCCAAGGTGAGTGGCTGTGGCGCTATTTGGACCAAGGATGCACTGATGATTAATGACCTGACTGCCGACTGCACGCTGCGCGTGGAATTTACAGTGGTCGATTATGAAATTTCAACGCTGATCAAGGGTGATGGTGCGGTGACCCCCACGAGTATCACGGCGCGCTATGGCGATGAAGTGCATTTTAAAATTACCCCCGGAAGCGGCAACAAATACAGCTTTAGCCAAGGCTGCGAGGGCTATTTCGACAGTCAAGACAACGAGTTTGTGATCCCTTCGGTGACCAGCTCATGCCAGCTACAACTGAGTTTTAATGACACACAACATGTCTATTTTGCCGATCCTAAGCTAGAGCAAAAGGTTCGCGCCGAATTATCGATTACCCATGACCAGCCACTACTGCCAACAGACCTGGAAAAATTGCAGCAGCTCGATGCAACCCAAACCAATATCCAATGGCTGGATGGACTGGAATATGCCAAAAACCTGAAATCACTGCACATTACCAGCAACCACATCACCAATCTCAGACCTCTGGCAACACTGCAAATCGAATACTTATATCTTTCCCAAAATCCGATCACCAACGAACAGCTCGCGTTTTTGTCCAAAATGCCCTTGCGCACCCTTGCGCTGGATAGAACCCAAGTGACCGATATCACGCCACTGGCAAACAACAAACAACTGGAGTATCTCAGCATTGGCTTCAGCTTGATTCAGGATTTATCGCCCCTCCAATCGCTGGCAAACCTGACGACCCTGAATGCCGCCAATAGCTCGGTGACCGATATTACTCCTTTACTCAGTCAAGGCCTGGCGAAGCTGAGCAGCGTCGGGCTTGGTGGCTGCCTGAAAACCCGGGGATTTTCACGCGCCCTCCCGGTTGTCGATGCACTCAAGAAAAAAGGTGTCAGCGTGGAGCTCATCGCCCCCAATAGCTGGCCCGAAAAAGAATGCCCGCCCAATGATTTAATTGATGAGGTTATCCTGAGTGGCAAGGTGCAAGATGGTGAATTGGAACTCAATTGGCAGATCCCTTCTACTGACCAAGGTCCCTGGTTATGCGAACTGCATTTCAACCTGGACAGCCAATTACCGCGCTTGCCCGCCAAGGTGATTGAAAATTGCCATACGCAGACTAGTATCCGCCTCGCAGGTTATAACCTGCATGAATACGCACCATTTCTAGTTGTTGATACCGGCATTTACAAGGCACGAAAAACATCTGCCCCCATTACGGTGACCACCACAAACAAGCCGCAAACTGCCTTTTTGCAATCCTACGATTGGGCGCAAACCATCATAAAAACCAATCCATTATTGGTAGCAGGTAAAGTGGGAACCTTGCGCCTGCATGTCAACGCGCCAACGGCTACACCAATACCAGAATTACAGGTATTTGCAGAGCTGGACGACCAGCGCGAAGCAGTGCCCGTGACGCCACCTACGTCCATACCAACAGCCAAACAACACGATAAACGCAACCAGAGCTTTTACAGCCACATCCCGGCGCGACTAATGCAACCAGGGGTAAAAATTGAAGTAGTACTTGCAGGTACCAGCCAACTGCAATTGCATCCACAATTCGCCAAGGTAAAAGGGATTAATCTCCGTCTGATTCCATTCCAGTTAAATGGACTGGTTACCGCACTACCCACCGACGAATTGGTGCGCGACAGCCTGACCCGTTTCTGGCCACTGGGCGAAATTCAAATTTCACGCAGGGCACCATATCAACTTAGCCAAACAGTTGGGCAGAACACCACGACCTCAATGCTGAATGAGCTTGCCGACCTTCGGGCGATCGAAAATGGAACCGGCTATTACTATGGTTACTTCGACCAAAGCTTCACCAGCGGGTGGTTTGACGGACGCGGATTTACACAGGGCATGGTTGCGGTGGGTGTTAGCCGATCGGTTGTATTGGACACAGTTCTTGCCCACGAATTAGGTCATAACTTTAGTGTGAATCACGCGCCCTGTGGTGACGCGGGTAGCGCGGACGCCGATTTTCCATACACCAACGGAGCAATCGGCAGCTACGGAACAGATCAAGATTACACCACCATTTTCACTCCTGAGCTCAAAGACCTGATGGGTTATTGCGGGGGCGACCATGTATCAGATTACAACTATGAAAAAGCCCAAGACTATTTAGATTCGCTGGTCGGTCAACCTCATGTCATCAACACAGCACATGCGGCTATCTCAGCACGCAAATCAAGCACCGCAACCAATGCCCACAGCAGCCTTTATCTACGAATTGCCGTTACCGGGACCGGAGCACAGATTGTGCAGCAAATCGCCCTCCCGCATTTGCCCAAGCTGCAAGCAAGCAACACACATCGGGCACAGGTAGATTTTGCCGATGGCAGCCAGCGGGATTTGCCTGTTACATTCCTACAATTTGACCACGATGCCTCACCGGGCGAGTATCAGTTGCAGTTAGCAATTCCAACCGATGAGCAGCAGCCCACTCGCCTCATCTTATTGGAAAATAAAAAAATACTGCTGGAGCATAAATTCGCGTCCAACACTATCAAAAATAAAACCACCACAACACAGTCAAAAGTTAATGTAATGAGCCGCAGCACCGCACAGCATCAACTGCATTATCGCAATAATGAGATCTGTGTCGACCTATCATCCAGTGCTCGTCATACAAATTTGCTCTGGCACCACACCGATGGAGTCATCGCCCTGGCACTTAATGAAACTGCACAACACTTCTGTCGTTCGATCAATGATCTGCCAGCAGGTGAAGCTGAATTGCAAGTGTTTTAATAACGATCTCCCCCTTTGTTTAACAACCAAAGGGGGATGGTTTCGCAGCAAACAAAATACCAAACCACACTACATCGTTAGATGTCACATCAACTAATGCAGAAAGCTATTTTTTACAAAAAAATTTGCCATTTCGGGGTTTTTTGAAACTCATTGCCGCATATACCTGAATAGCAATTATGGAATTGAGTGGATTGAACCAGAAAAATTCACTCAATTTACCATCCCATCCCTACTGATGAAGTAGCTCCAAAAGCAGCTGGATTACAGGCAAACAAGCACTGGATTGCAGTTAATCAGTCCTGCCATCTACTGATGGCCAAACATCACTACAGCCCAATATAAAATTGGCATATCGCTTGCTTAGTCATAATCAAGAAACAAACAAGTGTTTCAATTTAACATCAACACGAGAACAAGTAGGTATCCAATGATGACACCAAAGGAATTAGGAAAGTGGGCCAAGACTGTTGGCATAAATGCACCAACACTGGATGCAGGTCTGGATTGCTGGATAAAAAATGCAACACCGGAAGAGCGCAAACAATATCAAGTTGAATGGTGGGAAGGTTGGTACGAAGCGTTGGATGAATTTATTTCGTTTCAGCAAGCCAATTACGAAAATCGTTCTGCCGCTTAAGATTTTTGTTGCAGCTCACGCGTGCCATACTGGAACACGCGTGAGCCTGATTATTTAGCTATTACATTATTCTGATTACACCGCGCACTATTTTTATCCTTTCTATTTTTTAACCTCCCTGTATTTAATATCGATTTCATTCGTTATCGCTGTGAATAAACAGCGCACAATAGTTTTATTGCGCAGCTGGTGATTCGCTTTCTGTTTCAGTTGCAGCAGCACTGGTCGCAGTGTCTGTTGCAGGAGCTGCGGCGGCAGATGAAGCAGCGCCTTTATTTAAACGCTGTTGCAACTTATCGAATAATTTGTTTTTCTCTTTTTCCACTTTCTCTTTTAATTCTTCTTTTTTCTCTTCGTATTTTGCACCATGTTTTTCTTTGAGTTTGTAGACGGCGTAATCTTTGGTTAGCTCACGCAATAGAGCGCTGTCGGGGCGGCAATCTTTAAGGGGATTGATTTCATCGAAGGATCCGCGGCAACGCAGCAATTCCAGACCGCGCTCCAGCCAGTATTGGCTGCCAATGCTGCAACCGCCATTGCCCGCACTGGTAGTCACTGCAACTTGCTCGGCAGTCACTGTATCGGTTTTATCTTTCAATAATTTAAAGGGCAGGAAAATATCGTATTCATCGGTGGCGAGATTGATTTTACCGGTTGAACCCAACTGTAATTTATCCACACCGGCTTTAAAGGTATCGATAGTAACAATTTGATCGCGAATTTTGATTGCACCAGACAGCTCGCTCATTTCGGTGTACGCATCCCACTGCTGCGCAGGATCTTGCGATTGGTTGACCAGATTGACTAACTTACAAAACTGCTCCTCCAGATTGATTGGTGACACCTGCACCTGTGCGCCGGAGAAGTTTGCATTGCTGCGCAGCGACTTAAATAATTGGTTGGTGCTATTACCTTGCGCAGAGCCGAGTGCGCGCATTTGTATCGCGCCTTTTAAGCCGAATTTGGAATCCATCTCCTGATCTTTTAGCAGCGGCGCCAATTCCAAACCGGTGACACCGGCATCAAATTGCAACTGCGATTGTGCGCCGCGCGCATCCAATTGGCCTTTGGCGATTATCGTGCCCGAGTACGCTTTTGCACTTAACTCCGGCTCGATCATGCCGTTTTTGGCGAGCACTTTAAGCACTACATTTTCCAGATCGATTTTATTGATCGTTAATTTTTGTAGCGATAATTTTGCGTTGATATTCAAACCGCGCAGCATCTCAAGCGGTAATTCGGTATCTTCCGCCGGGGATTTTGCGGACGGCGTGGCTGGTGCGTTAGCCGCGGTAGAAGGTGCAGGCTTTTCAGCCGGTGGCGGCAAATAATTATCGGCATTGAGTGTATCGCCATCCAACACCACCTTGAGTGCGCTGGTGCTGAAATCGGTCACGGCAATGCTGCCTTTGAATGAGGTGCTGTCAAATGCTAACTGCAAATTGTCCAGGCTCACTTTTGTTGCGGTGCCGTCAATATTGGATGAAAACGCGAGTTTGCTGAATGCATTTTTATCCGCCGTATCGAGCGTTGTGCCCAAAGCGGTGAGCAATTTGCGCGCGTTGGTTTCAGCCAACTTTATCTGGCCTTTGTAGGTGAGATTTTTTTGCAAATCGGTCAGCGCGAGTGAATAGCCAAGATCTAGTGCGGCTGATTCTTTGCCTTTGATATCCAGCTTCACCTTGCCGTCATCCAACTTGATGCTATTGAAGGTGCTGTCGACACTGAGGTTGTTGTTCAACTTGCCCTGCACCTCCAATTTATCGCCCCCCTCTGGCGCCAGCTCGGCGACAAACGACAATTCAACCGGGAAAGGTGTTGAGCGCAAATTGACGTCGCTCATCGATAGATTTAAATCGCGCAGTTCAACTTTCTGGCCGGATTGTGCATCGGTGTAACTCACCTTTGAACTGGTAAGGCTGATGT
Source organism: Cellvibrio sp. (assembly GCF_039207905.1). Taxonomy (GTDB): domain Bacteria; phylum Pseudomonadota; class Gammaproteobacteria; order Pseudomonadales; family Cellvibrionaceae; genus Cellvibrio. Next base: position 49,669 of record NZ_JBCECX010000004.1, on the reverse strand, counting down.
GCTGAATATCTAACTTGAGATTCGAATCAGCCGCGGGTGCCGGTTGTGGTGGGGGAGTTGTTTTATCTTGTTTGATCAGTGCTTCCCAATTGCCTTTGCCGGCGGCGTTCACACTGAGCGAGACATTCGCGCCATCAACGGCGACGTGATCCACCTTGAACTCACCGGAGAACAGCGGCATCAATGCCAGCATCAAACTCGCTTGCTTGATCTCGGCGATGGACTGGGCTGGCTGCTCCAGCGCGGCAACCCGCACCTCATTCACCGCCACCCCCAAACTGGGCCACAGATTCCAACCGAGGTCGCCGTTAATCTGCAGGGCGATTCCCTGGTCTTTGGCGATTGCCTCAATGCGAGGCTTGAATTTGTTGGCATCCACCAGAAAAACAAATGCCAATACCGCAATCAATATCAGCCCAAAAAAGGCTCCGACAATCTTTACCGCAAGTTTCATAACAACAACCTCCCAGCGTCCTTTTGAAGCACAGCGTAATGCAACGCAACCTGCCTGATCAGATGTTTTGGCACGTCACTAGTTAAGTTTAGAAGGGAGTTTAGGAAGAAAGTGCCACACACACCAACCAAAAACAGACACGGTTCACAGTTTTTAACCCCGCCGTTCTAGATATTTCAGTGCCACTTTTACTCGAACCTGGCACCTCCACTGCCACTTTAGCTGCGCACCGCAACTGGGGTGCGCGCGCTACACGGAAGCTTATGCTGGAACGGTTGCCATAGTTTCGCGCCCTATCCCGGCAGATTCCGTTCGGCAGCACCCACTCGTTCTGGCTCTTACAACAACCGCCCAATAACAAATAATACGGTGACACTATGAAAACCCTTTTACCCCGCTGGCTAAGCACCGGCATCCTGACTCTTGGATCGATTTTTATCCTCAACAGCGCACAGGCCAACACAGTTCCCGCCGGAGATCGCATCCTGATGGGCGCCTTTGTCGACCGCGATTGGACCGCCGCCAACCCCTGTGGTGACAAAATCACCCACGCCTGGGAATGGGCTGACAACAAGCAGTGGTACGGCAATGCCGCGCCCTACTTTGGCAAAATCTTCCCCGAGGTTTTCCGCCCCGATGGCAGCAAAAACTGGTACTACCTGTGGAAGGATGAAATCAGCAAAATCAAAGCCCAGGGTCGCGTGCCTTACATCAATCTGGAGTTCCACGGCGAGTTGGCACTGCGCGACAACAGCAAATGCTGGTGGCGCACCGCGGCGAATAACCAGCGCGTCGGCCGCAATGTGATCGCGCAAATTCTGGATGGCCAGCACAACGATATCATCGACAACATCGCCCACGGACTGAAAGCGGAAAACGTGCCGGTGCTCATCGACCTGTTCCACGAAGCAAATGGCAACTGGTATGACTGGTCGCCCTGTAAACACAACGAAACCTGGGCGCGCTTCCGCGATGCTTACAAACATGTGGTCAACCGCTTCCGCGCTGTCGGCGCCACCAACGTCAGTTTTGCCCATTCGCTCTGGGCAGTGAACCATGGCTGTGAAGGTACCCGCGCGGGCAATCCGGATTTATACGACCTCTATATTCCCGGCTATATGGATTGGTTGGGGCTGGATATTTATTCCGGTGATGGCGGCAGCTTCGCGGCAGAAATGCAGCCTTGGTATGGACGCCTGGCATCGACCGGACGCCCGCTAGTGATCGGCGAGATGGGTGTGGCCAGCGGTGGCAACAAACTGCAGTGGATGACCAATTTCCGTAACGATCTGGTTACCAAATTCCCGTCGGTTAAAGCCTTCAACTGGTTTGATATCGACAAGCAGGGCGAAGCCAACTGGCGCATCGATAGCGAAACTTACAGCGGCGCGCACTTTGCCCAATTGATGCGCGAGCAACCGCGCTACGTCGGCGCCTTCGGCACCTATGAAATCAAAAACAAAGCCAGCGGCAAATGCCTTGATATCAGCTCGGCCAGCACCGCCAACGGCGCAAAATTGCAGGTCTACACCTGTAATGGCACCAACGCACAGACCTTCACTCTCACCGACCTGACTGGCTACAAAATGGAATTGCGCGCACTCAACAGCGGCAAATGCGTTGATGTAGCGGCGGCGGGTACAGCTGACGGCACGCTCGTCCAACAGTGGGACTGCAACGCGAGCGGCGCGCAAACCTGGACCATGAAAGTCATCACCTGGAGTCCGCTGGAAGTGGAATTTGCCGCAGCGCACTCGAATAAGTGCCTGGATGTGGATATGGGCATCGGCCCGAAAGTACACCAATGGTGGTGCACCGGCGGCAATGCGCAGCGCTTTGTGTTGAATAAGCGTTAATCTATGGGCAATAAAAAACGCGCACCCGAATAATCGAGTGCGCGTTTTTTTAAGTAGCGAATTAGTTGCCGGAATCGGCCAGACGCAAGCCGCTGATATCGGGAATCACTGGCTTCACCTCGGGCTTAAGTTGCCCCAAGTCACTGCCTGCTGGCGCCAAACCGAAATCACCTACTTCAACAACGGCTGGCAACACAATCGGGCGCTCGTCTTCTGTCAGCAAATCACTGCCCGCCTCGGCGATTTCCCAATCCTCAAGTTCAATTTCGACCAAGGGCAATTCGAACTTTTCATCGGCGCTGATCAGATCCTCACCGACGGCGGCCAAGCCCAGATCGGGGGCGACAACTTGCGCAAAGATCTCTTCCTGTACCTCGCTGTTATCCACCAGATTACCTTCGGCGGGGCGCAAGCTCAGGCTTGATATATCCACCTGAACCGGAGCCGGTTGTGCAGGACGCTCACGTGCAGGTAGCAGATCCGCACCAAGCGGCGCGAGTGTCCAGCGCGCGTGGGCCGGTTCAGGTTCACGCCGCACGGGAGCTGGTTTGGGAGCGGCATTGGCGGGGCTATTGTCAGTGGAACAGATTTCTACCATCGCACCGGCTTTGAGCAGCGCATCGCGATACTTATTCGCGGTGGCTTCATCCAGATTGCGCTTGAGCGGCACGGGGCGACCGGTAAACAGGGAATCTACTTTGGCCGCGTCTGCTTTGAACAACTGCTGCAGCTTGAGTTTCACATCGGCCAACTGGTGACCGAAAACAATATCGCCGCGAAAAATAATGTCGAATTCAGGTGCGCTCATAAATCCAAAAGCCTGTCAGGAGAATGCTCTGCCTAAATGATAGCACCCGCACCTTCAATTGCTGCCGAATCTGCAGCTGCGAGCGCAAGAGCGATAAGTAACGCACAGAATGTAACCAATCAGTCTTAGTAAAAACTGGCGAGCCACGCAGGCCGCGACCATACTGATTATCTACACTGCGAGGGAGTGGTCGAACTATGTTGCCTTTTATCCAAAAGAAACTGCAAGACAATCGATTGGTAGTAGACGGTACGCTCAGTGCCCACGGCAATGCGCGCATCAAGGTTGAACAGGACATTGCCTTTCTCACCGACCGCATCGATGCGATGAAGGTACACCCACGCCCCAACACCATGCTCATCGAGCACTACCAATCCATGCTTAAAAGTCGCGAGTCAGTACTCAAATGGCTGATGGATGGCTGCGACGATGAAACCACTTCTATCAGCGAACGTAGCGCCTGACCCACTTACTCAGTTATTGCCATCTTCATTGAGGTGGTGATCCATATCTAACGCCGGGATGTCACCTTTGGGGCGCCCAACCGGTTTCGCCGGAACTCCCGCCACAGTCGTATGGGGCTCAACCGCATCCAGCACGACACTACCTGCACCGATTTTTGCGCCCTCGCCTATCTCAATATTGCCTAAAATTTTTGCACCCACGCCGATCAAAACCCCGCGCCGGATTTTCGGATGGCGATCAGTCTTCATGCAGCCGCTACCACCGAGGGTTACGCCGTGCAGCATGGACACATCATCTTCAATCACGGTGGTTTCACCAATCACCACACCTGTTGCATGGTCGATCATAATCCCGCTACCGATTTTTGCACCGGGATGAATGTCCACATCAAACGCTTGCGAAATCTGGTTCTGGAAATAAAGCGCGAGCGGATTGCGCCCCTGCTGCCACAACCAATGGGCAATGCGCCAGGATTGCAGCGCGTGATAGCCCTTAAAAAATAAAAACGGCATGCAGTACTTATTGCATGCTGGATCACGCTCGCGATGTGCACGAATGTCCGCGCGCATCGCGAGTTCAATAGTTGCATCAGCACGCATCGCTTGCTCAAACACTTCGCGCAACATCATCGCTGGCAACGTTTGGCTATCGAGCTTATTGGCGAGATGAAAACTGATCGCCGCCGGAAAAGACGCGTGGTTTAAAATCGCCGCATGATAAAAACTCGCGAGCACAGGTTCATCTGCACTCGCTTGTTGCGCCTCGTTGCGAATCTCCTGCCACACATCCAGCGGAGCTGCCACAGTTGCGGTTGTCGATGAAGTAGCCATAACGATTAGCGCTTTAAAATTAACGGGATTAATTCGTCCATCGAGAAAAAGACTTCAGCACCCAATTCACGCATTGCGGGCAACAAGGTGTTATCACTGCCATCGTGATTCGGCGGGCAATAACCCAGCGGGCGCATACCCGCGGCCACTGCCGCTTGAATACCGGTGAGCGAATCCTCCACCACGATTGCCTGTTCCGCTGGAATTTCGAGAGTTTTTGCCGCGTGCAAAAATAAATCCGGTGCAGGTTTACCGCGTGTTACATCTTCAAAACTAAACACTCGCCCTTGCACATAAGAAATGATGCCGGTTTTTGCGAGAGTCATGCGCATTTTTTCATGCTTGCCGTTAGAAGCAACACAAAACGGAATCTGGTTATCGCGCAGATAATCCAACACCGGCATCACCCCTTTCACTGGCTCAAGCTGCTGCTCGCACACCACCAAAGTTTGCAATTGCACATGACGCCAGAATTTCGCCCCATGCTCGGCTTTTTCTGCATCCGAATAATTGTTCCAGGATTCCAGTTGCGACAATTCTTCGGTGATCATGCGAATGCAATCCGCCACGGATTTTCCGCGATAGGTTTCAAGAATGTAATCCGCATCAAGCGTGATGCCAATTTCTTTCAAACAATCACTCGACACCTGCGCCGAAATAATTTCACTATCAACCAATACACCATCGCAATCAAAAATAACTAACATACCGACACAATACCTCTGTGATACTACGTGAATTAGTTGGGCGCAGTTGAGGATGACGCGGGATACGGCGCCCTCAATAAAATCGCAAAGCCCAACACTAAAAATACAATCAAGGCCGCCATGCCGATGCGCGCGGAATCGGTGTAGAGCGTTAAACTCGCCACCGCCATGGGCGCTAAAAATGCAGTGGCGCGTCCGGAGAGCGCATACAAACCAAAGTAACGTCCTGCCTCATCTACGCTGACACTGCGTGCCAAATAAGAACGCGATGATGCTTGCACCGGGCCGAATGCCAAACCAATTAACAAACCAAAACCTATGTAGAATTTTTCTGCGGGTGTTGCAAATAATCCGCCGGAATCCTCGGCCGACAATTGCACCAGACCAAATAAACTATAGCCAGGACCAGTAGAAATAATGCCAACAGTGGCAATAATCAAACAGCCAAGACTCAACAACACAACGGTTTTTGACCCCATACGCGCATCTAATTTTCCCGCATAGACGCAGCCACCAATCGCGACAACCAATAACAAAATGCCGTAAATCCCCATCTCAATGGTCTGCCAACCAAACATGCCCGCAGCAAAAGTGCCGCCCAACGCAAGCAGGCCGTTTACACCATCCTGATACGTCATACGTGCAATTAGAAAACGTAAAATGCCGCGACGGCGAACCAATTCGCCCAGGGTGTTTTTTAATTCACCAATACTTTCTTTTACCGCGCTTGCAAGCGGGACGCCTTTGCTGGAGTCTGGAGTAAATAAAAACATCGGCAAAATAAAAATCAAATACCAGAGCGCAGCGTAGGGGCCGGTGATGCGAGCATCTTCACCGAGCGCTGCATCCAAACCAAATAAGGGCGCAATGCCAAGCAAGGTTTTTCCGGTAGCTGGATTACCGGCAAGCAATAACAACACACTGAATAACACCACCAATCCACCAAGATAACCCAAACCCCAAGCAAGATTGGAAATGCGGCCAATGTCTGCTTGCGGAATCAAGCGCGGCATCATCGAATCGTTAAACACAATGGAAAATTCCGCTGCAACCATCGCCAAAATAATGCACAACATCGGCAACCATAATGCTGAACCGGGTGCAGCAAACCAGAGCAACAGTAATGCAACAATTTTGATGCTGGCAAAAAATGCGATCCAGCGTTTGCGCGCGCCGGTTGCATCGGCAACTGCACCTAACACGGGCGCCATAAGGGCGATAATTATCCCGGCAATCATCACGGTATAGCCCCAAGCCGCTTGCCCCGCGACCGGATCATTTGCAAGGCGCGATACAAAGTAAGGACCAAAAATAAACGTGATCACCACGGTAAAAAATGGCTGTGCGGCCCAATCAAATAACATCCATGAGCGAATTGCTTTAGGCGATGCTGGCACAATCGGTTCAGAGTTTTTCAATCGCATTCCTTAAGGTGTTATTCAACACGAATAAAACGTTGGTAAATTTCGTCGAGGTGTTCCAGCACCGTATGCTTTAACTCCAGATCGGTCTGCTCCAACTGCTGGCGCAACAACGGCAGAGTCAGTTGTTGTGCAAATGCGTTGGCAAGGGGCGCATAACTCAAATGCCAGGGCTCGGGCGCTATGCCGCCGCGATCTTGCGCATAGGGTCTATAAAAATCGGGATGATAGAAATCACTGGAGCACATTGCCAATTCGTCACTCAGCCAATAATGGAATTCAGCAAAGGGGCCATTGCCCTGTGTTTCCTCAACGGTCAATTGCAATTGATAATTGTCGTCAATGCGCGAACCGTCATACACATCAATATCAGTGCCCCAATGATGGCGCGAAGCTCCAGGCAACGCAGACCAACGCAAGATCGCAAACACTTTATCGCGCGCAGATAACAAATTGATATCAAGCGCCACGCCTGCATCATTTAACACTGGTCGAAGGCCACGCGCCTTGTTATTCCAAATCAACAACTGCCGCTCAAAACTGCGATAACTACTGGCCACTTTCAATATAAAACCGGCACTGGCCGCACGCTGTTGTAAAAACGTCAGCGGCTCCACTAATCCTTGATGGACACGGCATGACAACGAGGGCATCTCTACCAGCTCGCGCTCATCCAACCCGAGCAATAATCTTTCAGTCCAATCAATCATGCACAAGCCTTGTTAAGTTGGATTTACAGATGAAATTTTTTGTAAAAAAGTGCGTCAATAAGCTGCTTTAGATACACCATTGATCGCGTTTTGCGCCCCGGTCGCGAGAAAACAATTGCACAAGACATGCAAGTATGTAAGATAAGCCTGCGCTGTAAACGGAAATTTAAAACACAACACCCGATAATAATAAATGGAGATTGCATTGTATGACTGCCTGTCATAGTGAGTTACTGCAATTAAAGAACCTTGGAATGGCATCGGTAAATATCCTCCGCGCTATAGGGATCAACACCCACGCCGACCTCAAACGCACTGGCGCTGTTGAGGCTTATCGCCGCATACGAGCCCGCGACATCAACGTTTCCAAAGTCATGCTGTACGCCTTGCAGGGTGCACTCATGGACGTACATTGGAACGATATCCCCCCTGACTTAAAAGCCCAACTGGTGAGCGAAGCTGAAATGCCCGACCAGGGAAGTTTCAATCAGGCGACGGCATAAAACGCACACAAAACTTTAATCGGTTAACAGACTGAGGTTTTAGACGCAGATTTTTCCCCGACACAGGCTACACTAAAAGCGCCTTACTAGTGCTTTTTTGTAACCGAGGGATATATGCATCTTCCTACCAAACAGTCTGACCTGATGTCCGAGCTGGCAGCCAAACTGCGCGGCCTGACCGAGCTTTTGTGCACGCAAACTACACCCGCTGATGATCCTTTTGTGATTGAAGCGGGCAGCGATATTTTTGCCGATATCGCACCGACACGGCTGCTCCTGATTACCGAAGGCCAAGTCGATTATTACCTGCACAATAAACTGGTGATGCATTTTTCCGAAGGCGATCTACTTGGCCTGCCCCGCTCGCTCAACCTCCCCCAAGGCCAATTCGCGTGCAAGTCGCCCATCACCGTGGTGGCTTATGATCGCGACACATTGGTTACACAAGCCAATAGCGATCTCAAATCCCAACGCACCTGGGCCTATTTACTGCTGTGTAATATCAGTTACTACGAGCAGGCACTCACCCAGGAATTGCGCACCGAATTCCAACCCTCCGCCGGCTTCCTGCATTTCAAAGCGGGCGATACGATTATCAAGCAAGGCGATGTTGCCGACCGGGTTTATACCTTGCTGGAAGGAGCAGCCGATGCCGTCTGCGATAACGTAAAAGTGGGCGAGATAAGCGCTAATGAAATTTTTGGGGCACTGGCCGTATTCACCCGCCAAACACGCATCGCGTCCGTTATTGCCACCACTGATTGCACCGTGCTGGCGGTACGCAAAGAAGAGTTCATCGCCCTTATCGAACACCAACCGCAAATTTGTTTGGGCCTGATTGAAGAAATGGCAGCCAAAATCAATCAGCTCAATAATCAACTGCTCAACCTGAAATCATCACAGGCAAACTAAATAAGAATTTTTCTCAAAAAGACTTGACGACGATAATGAGAACGATTATTGTTAACTCACTGCTGCACGGCATCTCCCGTACAACAGTCGAGAGGATTCAATAGTCGCCCTGCAAGTCGATTGCTGTTTCTTCTCACCCCTAGGGTCTTTCCTCTCCGAAAGTCTCTCGGCTAACACGGTTGCTTGGGCCGCCCTACAAGGCGGCCACTTTTCTTCCCGCCCATTTTATCCCGCATTTCCATTTTCCTTTCTTAACCCGGACGCAATTGAAATTCGTTTGGATCGCACTCATATATGCCCGTGACGTTGCGTTTGAGCAACGAACCAATTAACTCATGGGAGATATTATCGTGTTACGCATTGGCTTGTTTTTGTTAACTAACCTCGCGGTCATGCTCGTGGCAGGTGTGGTGCTGAGCCTGCTTGGTGTTGGCAACTATCGCACAGCAGCAGGTTTGGATTTATCAAGCATGCTGGTTTTCTGTGCTGTATTCGGTTTTGTTGGTTCTTTTATCTCCCTGTTTATGTCCAAGTGGATGGCCAAACGCAGCATGGGCGTGCAGCTGATCGAGCAACCACGCAACGCCGATGAACAATGGTTGGTGGACACTGTTACCAAACTGTCGGAAAAAGCCGGGATTAAAACTCCTGAGATAGGAGTGTTTGCTGCTCAGGAATCAAACGCATTCGCAACTGGCTGGAATCGTAACGCTGCGCTCGTCGCGGTGAGCCTTGGCCTGTTGCAACGCTTCGAGCGCGATGAAGTGGAAGCCGTACTCGCCCACGAAATCGGCCACGTTGCCAACGGCGATATGATCACCCTGAGCTTGATCCAGGGCGTGGTAAACACCTTCGTGATGTTCTTCGCGCGCATCATCGGCGACTTTGTTGACCGCGTATTGCTCAAGAATGAAAGCGGCCGCGGCTTCGGTTTTATGATCGCCACCTTCGTGGCTGAAATTGTGCTGGGAATTTTGGCCTCGATGATCGTGGCTGCCTTCTCGCGCTACCGCGAATACCGCGCTGACCACGCCGGTGCAACCTTGGCAGACCGCGGCGCAATGATCCGCGCCCTGCAACGTTTGCAAGCGGAATCCAATGCCGGTGTAGAAAGCCCGTTGCCGACCAGCATGCGCGCATTTGGTATCAGCGGTGGTGTACGTAATCTGTTTGCCAGCCACCCTCCGCTGGAAGCACGAATCCAAGCCTTGCGTGACAACGCTTAATTTGCGCGGAGATCGACAATGAGACTCTGGCGCTGGTTAATACTTATGTTTATGACTGGCGCCAGCGCCCTGAGCGCGACCGTCCAGGCTTTCTCAACCGATGACGAACGCAACAGTGTGGAAGTATTTGAAGCTGCACGCCCCAGTGTGGTGTTCGTCACCAACCAACAACTCGCCCGCGATCCCTACTCCTTCGATCTGGTAACCGTGCCACGCGGCTCGGGTACCGGGTTCGTGTGGAACGACAAAGGCTACATCGTCACCAACTTCCATGTGGTTGAAGGTGCACGGCAGATTACCATCACCCTGCAAGACCAATCCAACTGGCCCGCAACGGTAGTCGGCTTGGCGCCGGAGCGTGATCTCGCGGTACTGAAAATCGATGCCACCAAAGCCAAATTAAATGCCTTGCCATTGGGCGACTCGGGTGATTTGCGCGTTGGCCGTAAAGTCCTCGCCATCGGCAATCCGTTCGGATTAGATGCAACCCTCACCACCGGTGTTGTCAGCGCCTTGGGGCGCGAGATCATCTCCCCCAACCAGCGCAAAATTACCAACGTGATCCAGACCGATGCAGCCATCAATCCTGGTAACTCGGGCGGGCCGCTGCTGAATTCAGAGGGTAAGCTGATCGGCGTTAACACCATGATTTACAGCCCCAGCGGCGCCAGCGCCGGTATCGGTTTTGCGATTCCAGTGAATACCGTAAAAGAAGTAGTGCCCGAGTTGATTGCCCACGGTCGCCTGGTGCGCCCGGTACTGGGTATAGCGGTTGCGCCCGATCAATGGGCACAGCAAATTGGTATCGAAGGTGTGCCGATTTTGCGCGTCGAACCCAACTCACCCGCCGCTGAAATCGGACTGCAAGGTGCCAAACGCAATGCATGGGGGCAAATAACCCTAGGTGATGTTGTGGTCGCCATCGGCGACCATCCGGTGACTAACGACGATCAATTACTGAGCGCGCTGGAAAACTACAAACCAGGCCAAAAAGTCGACATCAGTGTCGTGCGTGACGGCAAGTTAGTGACCCAATCTATCCGTCTTGCAGCACCAAAGTAAGTGGAAAACACCCCGATAACACCGGAGGATAAACTGCGTCTCTGCGCCCTTGCCGACATCCCCGAAGGTGGTAGCAAGGGCTTCGTGTTTGGGGAGCGCAAACTTTTTGCGCTAAAACAGCAGGGCAAAATTTATCTCTATCGCAATAGCTGCCCGCATCTGGGGATTCCGCTGGAATGGGTGGAAAATCAATTCCTCGATGACAGCGGCAGCATGATCCAGTGCGCCAATCACGGCGCGCTCTTTGTTATCAAAACAGGCAAATGTGTGGCCGGCCCTTGCAGCGGGCGGGCACTTACCCCAATCAATTACAGCATTGAAGCGGGTGATATTTTTATCGCCCATTCGTAAATGCAATCGTGTAGCAGACCCGGAGAATCACTCATGCAAAATTTTACGTTTTCCAATCCCACCAAAATTGTTTTTGGTGAAGGCCAGATCAAAGAACTCGCCAATCTCGTCCCGGCCAATGCTCGCATTTTGGTGACCTACGGCGGCGGCTCGATCAAAAAGAACGGCGTTTACGAACAAGTTGCAAAAGCGCTTGAAGGTAAAACCTGGTTTGAGTTCAGCGGCATCGAACCCAATCCTCACTACGAAACACTGATGAAAGCCGTAGAGTTGATTAAAAAAGAAAAAATCGATTTTCTGTTGCCCGTTGGCGGCGGCAGTGTAATTGATGGCACCAAGCTGATTGCCGCAGCGGTGGATTTTGATGGCGAGCCATGGGACATAATGGCAAAGCATCAGCCGTTTTTTAGCGCTCTTCCGATTGGCTGCGTGCTCACCTTGCCTGCCACCGGAACCGAGAGCAACGGCAACTCGGTCATCACCAAAGCAGCAACTCAGGAAAAATTATCCTTCGGTAGTCCACTCGTTTATCCGCAGTTTGCAATCCTCGACCCCACCACCACTTACAGTTTGCCACCACGCCAAATCGCCAACGGTGCAGTGGATGCATTTGTGCATATCATGGAGCAATATCTGACTTATCCAGTCGATGCCAAAGTACAAGATCGATTCGCGGAAGGCTTGTTGATGACGCTTATCGAAGAAGGCCCTCGCTCACTTAAAGAGCCAACCAATTACATGGTTCGCGCCAATGTGATGTGGGCAGCGACTATGGCGCTCAACGGCTTGATCGGTGTTGGTGTTCCGCAAGATTGGGCCACCCATATGATCGGCCACGAACTTACCGCTATGCACGGACTTGATCACGCCCAAACTCTCGCAGTAGTTTTACCGGCAGTGATGCAACACCAACGCGATAAAAAGCGCGCAAAACTATTGCAGTATGGTCGTCGCGTCTGGAATTTGAATAACACCAACGAAGATGAATTGATTGATGCAGCTATAGCTGCGACACGCGGTTTCTTCGAGCAAATGGGCACACCTACTACATTGAGCGGTTACGGTGTTGGCCGCGAGTCCATCCCTAAATTGGTAGATATGCTAGTAAAACACGAACTGCTTGCGCTCGGCGAACACGGCGCAATTACACCGGAAGCATCGCGTGAAATTTTGGAATTAGCGGCGTAATAAATAAATTCCGAATAATAAAAAAGCCCCGCCAGTAACAATCACTGGCGGGGCTTTTTTATTGCATCGAAGTTTATTGCATCAAAACAAATTTACTGCCGCAAAATTTTGTTCACTATTGATGTGGTCGAGCAGTTGTCGTAAAAGCTAAGCACTTTAACGGAACCGTTGTAGGCTTTAACAATTTTGTGGCCGACAACCTGATCTTCACTGTAATCCCCGCCTTTAACCAATACATCCGGCTTAATACGACGCAATAAACGCTCAGGTGTATCTTCATCAAATGAGACCACCCAATCTACCGACTCAAGGCCAGCAAGTACCGCCATACGACGATCGAGTGGATTGATCGGGCGACCAGCGCCTTTCAAACGGCGGATTGATGCATCGGAATTAACCGCCAGTACCAATCGATCACCTTGTTTGCGCGCCTCTTCGAGATAGCCCACATGGCCAGCGTGAATAATATCGAAACAGCCGTTGGTAAATACAATTCGCTCACCACTTGCGCGCGCATCTTCCAACGCCATCAACAATTGTTCTTCGGTAACTACACCGCGCTCAGCGCCTTGCTCAGCGATAATCGCACGACGCAACTCAGGCGCACTGACAGTTGCGGTACCCATCTTGCCAACCACGATACCCGCTGCAAGATTCGCCAGTGCAGTCCCCTCAGGCAGAGACAAACCACACGCAATTACCGCCGCGAGTGTTGCAATAACAGTATCGCCTGCACCGGTCACATCAAATACTTCACGCGCACGCGCAGGAAGATGCAATTCAGACTGATGATGACGCAACAGGGTCATACCTTGCTCACCGCGAGTTACCAGTAAGGCTTGCAGATCCAACTCCTGCATCAGCGCCTCGCCTTTATTCACCATGTCCTGTTCGCTGGTGCATTTACCAACTACCGCTTCAAACTCGTGGAAGTTAGGAGTCAGGATAGTTGCACCGCGATAGCGACTGAAATCACTACCCTTAGGATCAACAAGTACCGGAACACCAGCATTACGGGCCATGCGGATAAGCGATTGGCAATCAAGCAAACTACCTTTTGCATAATCAGATAACACCAGAGCATCAGTTCGATTGATTAATCCCTTCACTTTGCTGGCGAATTCGCGACTGTCTGAAAGATCAAACTTTTCTTCAAAATCCATTCGCAACAATTGCTGATGGCGACTAACAACACGCAATTTGGTAATTGTTGGCTTGGTCGCCGATACATGAAAATTGGTATGTACCTTTGCCGCCTTTAATCGGTTATGCAGAATACGCCCGGCCTCGTCATCACCCACGATTCCGATTAGCGATACTCCGCACCCCAAAGCTGCCATGTTTAATGCGACGTTACCTGCACCACCAGGGCGGTCTTCCGTTTGATTGACATTAACTACAGGCACAGGAGCTTCAGGGGATATCCTTGAGCTACTGCCGTGCCAATACCGATCCAACATCAAATCACCAACAACCAATATGTGAGCACGCTCGAAATAAGGCATTGTTAAATGCATAAGTAACCCCGATTGTTGAAATCCATTAAAACCACATCCTGAAAAGTGTTAATTCTGTTGTTACTCACTTATCAGACCTCTATCAGAGATTGCTCGGATAGATCGTCGTCATCATTAAAATGCCGCGCATGGAGTCGCGCATAATGGCCGTTTTGTGCCAATAATTGTGAATGGGTTCCCTGCTCCACGATTTCGCCCTGATCCATAACAATAATCCGGTCAGCCCGTTCGATGGTCGATAAGCGATGGGCAACCACGAAAGTCGTGCGCCCAAGCATTACTTTATCTAAAGCGGCCTGAATAAAATGTTCTGATTCGTTATCGAGTGCCGATGTGGCCTCATCAAGAATCAAAATAGGTGCATCTTTCAATAGCGCCCGGGCGATTGCCAAACGCTGACGCTGACCACCGGATAACCGCGCACCTGACTCACCAATCATGGTATTGAAACCATCGGGTAACTGTTCAATGAAGGGGGTAGCGTAGGCTGCATCAGCGGCGCGACGAATCGCATCCATATCGCTGCCCCTTAAACTGCCGTAAGCAATATTGCCCGCAACGGTATCGTTAAACAAGGTCACCTGTTGGTTAACTAACGCACTTTGCGCACGCAAATTATCAAGTTGATACTCACGTATCGGAACGCCATCAATCAGCACCTCACCTTCCGTAGCATCGTGAAAACGGTTGAGAAGGCTGATCAGCGTGGATTTTCCGCTGCCAGAGCGCCCGACTAACGCAACAACCTCTCCGGCAGTGACGCGTAAATTAATTTTATTTAAGGCATGTTTGGATTGGTTTGCATAACAAAATGTTACATTTTTGAAATCAACATCACCCTTGGCGCGCTCGCTTTTATAAGTACCGACATCCTCTTCTGTAGGAGAGTCAAGTAATGTAAATACACTATCTGCTGCCGCAACGCCTTTCAACACGGTAGGCGCCACTTCACCCAAACGACGCATGGATGGCAGCATCATTCCCGCTGCAGTCATATAGGCAACAAATTTCGCGGGATCTGCAATCTCCATAAAACTCAGCGCAATAAAAATTAACGCTGCCATGGCGGCAGCAACAATCAGTTGAATAAGCGGGGTGTTTGCGGCCGAGGTCACCACAATTTTCATATTTTGTTGGTAATTTTTTTTGCTGGCATCTTCAAAGCGTTGCTTTTCATATTCCTCACCACCAAAGCTACGCATTACCCGCACACCATTAATCATCTCACCCGCCACCTGGGTAATGTCACCCACGGAGTTTTGCACTTTATTGCTCAAGCGACGCAAGCGCTTGCCCACCATCGACACCAGCAAACCAATCACTGGCGCAATCAGGACAAAAATCATCGTCAACTTCCAATCCATTTGAATCAGAGTTGCGAACAAGAAAATGATTGTCAGTCCTTCACGTAAGGTAATCTTTAATGCATCTGTTGCCGCCGCCGTTACACCGTTAATGTTGTAGGTGATCACCGAGATAAGGTGCCCTGAGCTACTTTGGTCAAAATGCGCATTCGGCAATTGCGTCATATGGTTGAACACTTGGGTGCGTAAATTATGAATAACGCTAAACGCAATTTTGGACAAATAAAAAGCCCCGAGAAATGCGCCAATACTGCGCAAGACTGTAATACCCATCACTTGCAAAGGCACGAGATAACGATCAGCTGGATTGTTATCGGAGATAACATGGATCAAATTTTCCAACGTGTGCACAAATAATTTGTTCGAATAACCATAAAGCGCAAAACCAATAATGCCGACAGTAAACAGCAGCCAATAGGGTTTCACATAGGTGAGCAAGCGCTTGTAAACAACCCAAGCTGAGGCCTCACCCACGACAGTATTTTTTTTCAGATCAGTACTCATAACTTATCCAGTGATAAATTTACTGTTTGATATTTAATTCAGATGTTACTGGCGTTGCAGGGTTTAATAGCTGCGAGCTTACCAAAGCGCCAATTAGCCCCGCCGGCAACCAGATACAAAACCATTTGGGATCAATTTGCCAAAAAAAACCACGCGAATCGACCAACGAATAAATGCAGCCAAATAACAACCATAACAACAGTGGATAATGTTCAGGCCGCAGGATTGAATGGCGTAACAGGTAGGCGAAATAAATTACACTTAATCCAACACCAACAACGCCAGTGCGGTAAAACATATCCAGCCAGGCATTGTGCGCATGATTAAATATGCTGCCATCACTCAGTGTAATGCGCCCTTCTTCTTCCAAACCTATCCCCCAGATGGCGTAACCCTGAATGGTGCGATTAAAAACCTCTGCCCAAATCATATCGCGCAAACTAATACCGCGTTCAAAAAGCAAATTGTGAACCTGATTACCCAACGCATAAGCGACGACAATTAACGCCAGCAATGCTGCAATCTGAAGTAGCCATTTATTAGTACTGCGACAATAGAGTATGGCTGCAACGGGTATCAACAATGCCAACCCACCAAGCGCAGCACGACTTTGGGACGCCAACACAGACACAACAATTAGTGCGATACATAGCAAATAGTAAGCGCCTTGTTTTACGGTCGACGAACGCAACCAATCGATATAAGCAAGCAGAGTCAGCACCCCAAACACCGAGCCGATATGATTGGGATTACGCGTCACACTCCAACCTTCAATGCGCGCGGAAAAAGGATGCTGCGTGTAAAATACAATCAGGTTAACAACCGATGTAATTGCTCCAACAGCAATCAGCATTTTGATAATCACTGCAACATTAATCAGTCCACGCTGAGCCATCCAACCCAATCCACACAACCAGCTGGCTAAAATAAAAAACTGCAAAATAAAAAAACCGGGATCCGATTCCGGCGCCCAAAAAGTCGTGAGCGCGGAGTAACCAGCAAATAGTAACCCTAGCAGAGTGAAGCCTCCGCCATAGGCAGCAATTGATGGTTTACGCCAAGGGAGCAAACACAACATAGGAATAAAAAGACAAAGCGCGTAAATACCCTCAAGTCCATCACGAGAAGGCGCCCACATAAATGCGCTGATAAATACCAGCAGACCTACTGATACCCATGCGGCTATTTTTTTCTCCCGATAGAGCGCATCGTTAAAAAATGCTAATGACATTAAAATTCCTTATATCAATGAAGCGCAGGTGCATGGCCAAAATCACGCCAATACATTTTTGATGCCCGACGCTGAATCTGCTTTAGCAACGGAGTCTTGGTGGTCAAAATTTCACGCACCGGGCAATCAAAATACACAGCCAAAAAGCGCAATATATCGCGACGACTAAAGCCAAGATTCAACGTTGAATAATAGAGCGCAGCCAAATCTTTGATTTGCCATCGAAGCGGTACTTGCGCACGGCATTGAGCGCGATGCAAATCAATTAAATAAATATCCGGCGGTCCACCTGCCACAATAGAAGCCGGTTTAAGCATAAAGTGGCAAAGGTAAAAGTCGCGGTGATTAATGCCTGCGCCGTGGAGGGTGCGAGCCATCACGGCAAGACGCCGAAGAATACTTCGTTGGGTCTTAATCGCGACTGAATGTTGCTCGAAGTAATGATCCAGTTGGATAACGTCATCAAGCTCCCGAGTCACGATAAATGACTGCTGCTTCGCCGGATTTTTACCGCGCAGCCCATAGGCCACAGGCACCAGACTGGGGATAGCCAAGGCGCGTAATTTAGTGAGTGCCTCCCACTCATTTTTTGCCCCCAATATCGGCAGGCGCAAACGAACCAGATTTTTGATGATCTCGCGCCAACCTACGCCGCGATGCCATTTGCGATAGTAGGCGCACCCATTTATTTCAAAGCGCAGGGTTTGCCGATCGGGCATTTCGCGGGCAATCGGACCGGCGAGCGACGCAACCAAAGCAAACACATCCTGCCCCTGCCAAGCCTCAATCATCTCATCGCACAAGATCCACTCATTGGTTGCAGCGGATTGCACTAACGGAATGGATACGGGAGCACGCGCAATACGCTCAAGCTCATTTACTGCGCGATCAGGGCGCGCAAAAATATCACTCGCATGAGCAAACTGCTCTGCTTTGGATGACCATTCAACAGAATCAACTGCTAACAACTTTTGCATTTGTGTTGCTACGAATTTTGAATCATCCGGAACTAACAACAATTCGCCCATTGCATAATCAACGACATAATGAGCATAGCCGCAAACTGGCGTCACCAACACCGGGATAGCCGATAGCATAGCCTCGAGAATGACATTACCAGCAACTTCTTTGTAGGCTGGATGCAGTAGCAAATCGCCAGCAGCGTAGATATCTGCCATGTCGCTGCGACCACCTAAAAATTTCACCGCATCACTCAAACCAAGCGACACAATTAACGCTCGAAATGGTCGCGCATCGCCGTTGCCAACCACAGCGAGCCTCGCGTTCGGATTATTTTTACGGAACTCTGCAAAGCTGCGCAGACTGCGATCCAAACCTTTGGTTTTAAAACCTGAGCCGACGCACAAAATTAAACAGGCATCATCAGCAAGTGCCAATTCTGCACGCACTTTTTTTCGTGCAGAATCTCGCAGTTCATAGGAGCTTATTAGCTGGCGGTCAACACCGGGAGGCAAGAGCGTCTGCCGCGCATCAAGTGTTCCATAATACTTGGCAAAAAATGGGCGCTCAGCTGCAGAGACTTCGAGAATATGTGTTTTGCTTAGATGAGAATAAACTGCTGTTTCGTAACGCAGATAAAGTTTTGCGCGCGCCGTTAAACGATAGAACCATGCTCGCTCTTCGTAAGCTTTTTTGGTAAAACAGGAATCACCGGCAAAATAGACATCAAGCCCCGGCATTTTATTAAAGCCGACCAAAAGGTCGAATTGAGCTTGATCGAATTGGCGAGTGAAAGCTTCAACAAAATTTTTAACTCCGGCAACATTAAAAAATCCGGAGCTTTTTATTTCAACAACATCAATGCCGGAAACTTTTTCACCTTGCCAGCTTTCGCAAAAAATACTGACGCTATGCCCTCTCGCTTGCGCAGCTTGGGCGATTGCCAGCATATCGCGCTGCAATCCACCGAAAGGGAAATAGCGAAAAATAACGAAGGCTAATTTCATCCTCGCGCTTCCGCGAAAATGACGGCAGGTGAAGATACGAGCGTATCGAGCGCTTGCAACACTTGTTGCGGCATTAATTCACGCAAACATTTGTGGTGCACCTTGGGACACTCACGCTCAAAACAGGGAGCACATTCAATTTCTTTACTGATAATACTGACTTGTTTGCTCAGTGGCGGTGTATGCTCGGGGGAGGTTGAACCGTAAATAACAGCAAGCGGTTTTTGCAATGCAGCAGCGATATGCATTAAACCTGAATCATTACTTAGCACTGCATCGGCGCACGCCATTAATTCGATAGCCTCACCGAGTGAAGTGCTACCGGCCAGGTTGTGGCAATGCACGCGCTCGTCATCCAACAATAAGTTGCGGATTACATCTGTTACTTGCCGATCTTTTGCGGAACCCATTAACCAGACTTGCCAACCTGCACGAATTTTTTCATCCACTACTTCAGCAAAATAATGTTCCGGCCAGCGTTTGGCTGGACCGTATTCTGCACCGGGGCAAAGTATCAACAGCGGGCGATCCAGCTGCAATGCAAACTTTGTTAATAATTGTGGCCGCTGTGATTGATCGACATGCAATTCCGGATAAGGAAATTCAGTTAGCGGCTCTGCTTCTTTTGGCAGCGCCAGCGCAGCGTAGCGCTGCACCATTAACGGATAACGTTTTTTATTCAGTGCGCGCACATCATTTAATAATCCGTAGCGCATCTCGCCGCGCCAACCGGTGCGCAGTGGAGTATTGGCAAAGAATGGAATGAACGCGGATTTAAACGAGTTGGGCAATACAATCGCTTGATCGTAGCCTTTATCGGCGAGGGATTTCCCCAATGCACGTCGCTCGCCCAAACCAAATTTACCGTGGCCAAGTGGCATATCAATGACATCTGCCACTTCAGGCATGCACGCAAGTAATTGACGCGTCCAACCGGAAGCTAACACATCAATTTGCACTTGTGGATTACGCAGCTTGAGCAATTTAAACAGGGTTTGCGCCATCATCATATCGCCAATCCATGCAGGGCCAATCACCAAAATTTTTTGGATTTTTTTCAGCTCGGCAGGAAAATCCTTTTGACTTACAAACAAGGGTTCACTCATAGGCGACGTTTCGATGTATAGGAAAGAGTGCTTTTATAAAAACCGGACACTAACCGCAACAACATTCACATAAAAAAACAAAACTGCAAAACGATAACGGAGCCGTGAGGCTCCGTTATCGCGATTGTCACTTGGCTGCTATTTCGCAACCGGTGCCAACCAGTTGGTGTGCTCAGGTAATTCACCGCGCACAGATTTGAAATACAAATCTTGCAAGCGAGTCGTGATTGGACCACGACGACCTTCACCAATTTGACGGCCATCCAATTCGCGGATCGGCAATACTTCTGCTGCAGTACCGGTAAAGAAAGCTTCATCAGCGATATACACTTCATCGCGCGTGATGCGTTTTTCTTTGATGGTGTAACCGCAATCGGCTGCTAATTGGAAAATAGTGTTGCGGGTGATGCCGTCGAGACAAGAAGTCAGTTCCGGCGTGTAGATAATACCATCGCGCACCAGGAAGAAATTCTCACCACTACCTTCTGCCACGTAGCCTTCGTTGTCGAGCAACAAAGCTTCTTCACAACCACTGTCCAGGGCTTCTTGCAGCGCTAACAATGAGTTGATGTAGTGACCGTTAGCTTTCGCTTTACACATGGAGATATTCACGTGGTGGCGAGTGTAGCTTGAGGTGCGGATACGGATACCTTGATCGCGCGCTTCCGGTGACATGTACGAAGGCCAGTGCCAGGCAGCAACCATTACATGTACTTTCAGGTTGTCAGCGCGCAGGCCCATACCCTCAGAACCGTAAAACGCCATCGGGCGCAGGTAAGCTTCAGCAAGTTTGTTTTCACGGACAACTTGTTTGTGCGCGTCATTCACCACATCTTTGGTGAATGGCATTTTCATACGCATGATGTGCGCAGAGCGGAACAGGCGATCAGTGTGTTCTTGCAGACGGAAAATGCTGGTACCCAAAGTTGAGCTGTTGTAAGCGCGCACGCCTTCAAACACGCCCATACCATAATGCAAAGTGTGGGTTAATACGTGAACCTTGGCATCGCGCCATGGAATGAGTTCACCATCGAGCCATATAACGCCGTCGCGATCGGCAAAAGACATAGCAACTCCAAATTCTTTATCAAAAAAAGTCTGTGTTAGAAAAATTCTGTCTGTTCGGGGATTGTCGGCGCAGCCTCAGCTGCGCACGATTCAGTATTCGGGGCGCACCATCAATCGTGATCGATTAGCTGCTGCCACAAAGCCGTGACTTGCGCGCGTTCGCTCAGGAAGTGATTGTCGCCTTCTAGTACCGCCTCCTGACGCTGTAGCGCGAGGCGGTGCCCGGTGGATCGGTATGCTTTGTAAGCCGCGATCAGGTGGGCCACGGACTGGGCATCGAGTAAGCCTGCCTCTTCCAGTGATCCGAGTATGCGAATGTTGTCCGTGTACCGGATGATCTCAGGTGCTTTTGCAGCCCAAGCCAAAGCCGCGTATTGAACCATAAATTCAATATCCACGATACCACCGGAATCCTGTTTCAAATTAAATAACACCGGTGTTTTCGGGCTGTTTAGATGGTTTGGTTTGGATTTTCCCTCGCTTCCTAACTGCTCGCGCATTTTGCGGCGCATTTCGCTTACATCCGCACGCAATTTGTCCAGATCCCGCTCCCGTGTGAGGATGCGCTGACGCACCTGCTCAAACAGCTCGCCGAGCGCGGCATCGCCCGCAACCACCCGTGCGCGCACCAGTGCCTGATGCTCCCAGGTCCAGGCCTCGTTGGCCTGGTATTTCTCAAACGCCGTGAGTGACGACACCAGTAACCCCGAGTTGCCAGACGGGCGCAAACGCATATCCACTTCGTAAAGCTTGCCGGACGGGGTGTAGGTATTAAGCACATGGATAATGCGCTGGCCGAGGCGGGTGTAAAAAGTCGTGTTATCGATAGCGCGCTCGCCATCGGTCTGCAGATTGGAATCGGTATTGTGGATAAACACCAGATCCAGATCCGAACCGTGCCCCAATTCGATCCCGCCCAATTTGCCGTAGCCGACAATCACAAAATCCGGCGCGGTATCGACCGAACCATCGCTGCGGCGCGGCCGGCCATGACGCTCGACCATGTGCTCCCACCCCAAATTCAGCACATGCTCCAGCACCACTTCGGCGATGTAGGTCAGGTAGTCACTCACCTTCATCAGCGGCAACGCACCGGTCACTTCACTCGCTGCCACACGCAATGCATGCGCCGAGCGGAAATAGCGCAAGGCTTCCATATGCCCTTCAAGGTCATCCCAATTCAAGCGCAACACATCGCGGCGCAATTCATCGCGCAACAATTCTTTATCCGGCGGAGCATAAAGACTTTCCGGTGTTAACAGCTCATCCAGCAACACCGGATACTGCGCAAGCTGATCGGCGATCCAAGGACTCGCGGCGCACAGTTTTACCAGCTGCTGCACAGCAGTTGGGTTCTCCACCAGCAACACCAAATACGCACTGCGGCGCGCGACAGCTTCAATTAGCGGGACGACGCGCGCAAAAGTTTCGGCAATAGTAATCGGCAAGGTGGGGCCAAAGGCTTCGTGCACAATTACTTGCAGCAGGCGCGGAATAAATGCATCGAGCCGCGTGCGTGCACTTGCCTGCATCGAGAGCGCTGCGCGCCCTTCGCGCAAGTCGGCGAGATTTTTCAGCAGCGCTTCCGGCCCTTCGATATTGCGCGCCGTCAACAATTGCACTGCATCTTCACCCTGCAGGCTTCCCTCCCATAACCCCAGCCAAAATGCCAAGGCCTTTTGGTCGACCGAATCCTCTTCATCGGGAGCGGCAATTACGGCTTTAAATTCCGCATTCACGCGCTGGCGATAGGCACTGAGCGTTGCAAAAAAACTATCCCAATTTTCAAATCCCATCACCCAAGCAAGGCGCAACTGACCGACCGGATCAACCGGTAAGGATTGGGTTTGTTTATCTTGATAGCCTTGAATGGCGTGCTCGGTATTGCGCAGAAAAATATAGGCTTCAAGCAATGCGGAACCAGCGCCCGGTGGCAAATAATTTTCCTGCTCCAAAAATGGCAAGAGCACCGGCACTTTGCGTTTGCGTAAATTGGCATCGCGGCCACCGCGAATCAATTGGAAAACCTGCACCACAAATTCCACTTCGCGGATGCCGCCCTCCCCCAATTTCACATCAAGATTCATTCCTTTGCGCTGCACTTGCCGCGCAATCAACCCTTTCATTTCACGCAGTGATTCAATCGCGCTGAAATCAATGTATTGGCGATAGGTAAACGGCTGCAGCATTTGCCCCAGCAATTTACGCGCGGCAATTTGCCCTTCACCACCCGCCATCGCCACAGTGCGCGCCTTGATCATCGCGTAGCGCTCCCACTCGCGCCCTTGCGTCTGGTAATAATCCTCCATGCCCACAAAGCTCATCGCCAGCGCGCCGCTCTGACCGTGCGGGCGCAAACGCATGTCAACGCGGAATACAAAACCATCAGCAGTGACTGTATCCAAACTTTTAATCAACTTTTGTCCGAGCTTGATAAAAAATTCCTGGTTACTGATCGCACGACTCGCATGATTGGTTTCACCGCCCTCGGGGAAAGTAAAAATCAAGTCGATATCGGAAGAGACATTCAATTCCCCCGCACCTAATTTGCCCATGCCCAACACCATAAAGGGCTGCGCCAAACCCGACTCTCGCCCAATCGGTGTGCCGTACATTTTTTCCAGCGCGCGGTAATGAAATTCCGCCGCGAGCAATATCGATTTATCCGCAAAGCGCGATAGCTCCGCGGTGATTTCACGCATATCTGCCACACGGTTCAGGTCGCGCCAGATAATCCGGATCATCGCCATCTGCCGCTGCCGCCGCAGACACACATCCAATTCTGCATCGGTATTACACGCATTTACTGCCGCAGCAAATGCATCAAGATGTGAGTCTGCCTGCACTTCAAACAGCGCGCCGGATTGCACTAATTCAATTAAGTACTGCGGCCGCTGCGCCGATGTCTTGGCAATAAATTCACTTGCAACAAACGCGCGTGTCAGCTGACGAAAAAATTCATCAATAGAAATTGAAACTGGCAATAGATCGCGCGGATGCACCAAACTCTGGCTCAGCACCGCAGCTTCAAATTGATCCCAGTAACGCTGGGCGGGGGCATGTAATTCGGCGGGAATTCCGGAAAAATTCAGCATAAATGCAGGACTCACATCTCGATATAGTTGTTAGGGCTTAAGGTAGTTAGGCAGACGCATCCAACCCATAGAAAGCCCAAGCAATACAGCATTCATTTAGTGAATGCTGTTCGTTCAATTAATTCCATAACCCAGGATTAGCGTTAATGTAACTTATCAAAATTTTCGCTGCATTTTTGTGGTCTGTTTCTGAAGGATGCCAATGGCATGCCGAGAGCTCTACCGCTTTTGTGGTGAGCAAGCCGGCATCACGCATTCCCTCTTGCTTCAGCGCTTTAATTACACGCGCAATTTGGTTTTCCAGCTCATCTCCAGACACTGCATATGAAAGCAATATAAAGTGGGCGTTAGGATTTTTTGTGTGCAAACTCAAAATGAAATCTTTGTAGCTCTTCACATAGTCATCTTGTAAAGCTTCGCGGGTTTTCCATTTTTCGCCAGCATTTAACGGCGTAGCAAAATCATTGCCGCCCAAACCGATAACAATAATATTGGGTGACCAATCACTTTTGTAGAGCACACCTTTGTCATTCAGTGAGTAAGGGTAAAGCGAGAGAAAGGTATTCTCCGGAAAAGCACCGTTGTAGTTACGCACCACACCAAAGCCCGACAACGCATTAATTTGATAGTCCGCATTAAATGCTTTAGCAGTCAGTGCTGCGTAGGTTAATTGCGTATCAGTGAAAGAGACAATTTCCTCCTCGCCGCACTCACGCTTGGACGACCGAATACCATAACCAACAAGGGCTGAGTCGCCAATAAACTCCATACTACGCTTCGGTTTTTCCAAGGTAATGGCTTGGCTATTTTTTGGAATAAAAAAACCTTCAAAGGTTCCCGTGCCGTAGAGTGTTTCGGTGCGCTTTTCAATTCGAACGCGGTGCTTACCTTGAGGTAAATTATTAATGGAGTAGGTTGTCCTACCTGGTTTTGTAAGTACGACAGGCGCTTGCCCATCAACAATAATATTTAATACGTTATTGCTATCATTTAATTTCAAATCAACTTCGGTACCGACAAAAGCCGCCTCGAAATAAACGCCAGGCCATGAATAAGTGTAAGTAGGTATATTATTCAGTTCACCAATAACCACCCTGCCACCATGATGCAGCGGCAATGGTTTCTTTTCTTCAGTGCTTTGTGAAAAAGCAGTCACTGAAAAGAGTGTTAGCACAAACACAGCCAAGCTAATTACGGATTTTAAAAAAGCATTACTCATCAAACAATTCCTTATTAGTATTTGCAAGTTCAAGCAATCCCCCACTACAACTCATCATCTCCATCCGTCTTCCTCCCTGCGCGCGGATGCGCCTTGTCATAAACTTTTGCAAGGTGTTGGAAATCGAGATGAGTATAAACCTGGGTAGTGGAAATATTGGCGTGCCCGAGGAGTTCCTGTACCAAGCGTAAATCACCGCTGGATTCGAGCATGTGGCTGGCGAAAGAGTGACGAAGCATGTGGGGATGAACGGGGTTGTCCATGCCTTGTTTTATGCTGAGCTGTTGCAAGCGCATTTGCACCGCGCGATGACTGATGCGCTGACCGCGATGAGTGGTGAACAGCGCCTGCTCATCATCTTGCGTATAGAGTTTGCGTGCAGCTAACCAGTGATTGAGCGCACTGAGTGCGAGAGAACCAACCGGAAGCGTGCGTGTTTTGTTGCCCTTACCGGTGACGGTAAGCATGGCATCGCCCCAATCGATATCATTGAGATTCAAGCTCACCGCTTCCGCCAAACGCAATCCCGATGAATAAATTAATTCAACCAGTGCTCGGTCGCGTTTGTTAATAAAATCGTCACCCTCGACTTGCACAAATTGCGCAGCCTGATCAGCATCCAGTGTTTTGGGTAAGGCTTTTGGCGATTTTGGTGCAGCTATACCATCAGCGACATTATTTTTTATCCAGCTACGCCTGATGCAAAACTGAAAAAAACTACGCACTGACGAAAGCCAACGCTGCAGGCTTTTCCCGCCCAATCCATCGCGATGCAATTGTGCAACTGCCATGCGTATATGATTTGGATTCAGCTGCTGTAGTTCGCTGAGCGATTTTGCCGCACAAAAACTTTGGAATTTTTCCAGATCGCGTGCGTAATTCGTTTGGGTATGGATCGATAACTGCCGCTCACTGCGCATGTAGGTATAAAACGCAGTGAGCTGTTCAGTGAAGGGCAAGGACGTAGCTGGTGGAGAAAGGTCGTTCATAAATCTCCGCTGGGCAGTCTCGCAGATGGTATCAAGAATTAGCGCGGCAAATATTTTGGCAATAAACGATTGAGCACTTCGGCAATATAACTCAAAAACAAAGTGCCCATACTGGAGCGATAATATTGTGGGTCGCGGTTGCCGATGCTGAGCAAACCAAACACGCTACCGTGAATAAGCGGCACTGTGGCAACCGAGCCAATCTCGTTAGCATGTTCACCAAAAATAAATTCCATTTCTTTGGCACCGAGGGTGCCGCACACGGCGCGGCTATTTTTTAGTAGCGGGCCAACGTGTTCACGCGCTTCAGCGATTGAGACAATACGTGCCTGGCTGCTGGGAATTTTTTCGGTGTTACCAAACAAAATAACGCTGGTGAAATGGATATTGAAATCTTTATCAAAACTGTAATGCAGGGCATCAATAATATCACCCATGTCTTGCCCTTCAATCAGGCTCAGCACCAAACGTTTGCTCTTATCGAACAACTTGTCGTTATCGCGCGCGTTGTCAAGCAATTTGCTCAAGCGATGGCGCATATCGATATTGCGCTCACGCAAAATCGCGACCTGCCGCTCCACCAATGACACAGCAGAACCGGAATCGTGTGGCAGGGTTATCTCTGCCAATAAATCCTGATGCTGTTCAAAAAAATCCGGATTCTCGCGCAAATACGCTTCGATTTGTTCCGGTTCCAGTGGATCTGCAAGAGTCGCGATTTTTTCGTTCATAGCGTTTTAGATTTTTATTTGTCCGTGGAAGACGGTAACCGCAGGCCCCGTCATGATCACCGCCTGACCTTCGCCCGGCCACTCGATATGCAAACTGCCACCGGGTAAATTAACTTTTACTTTTTCATCGAGCAGACCGCGCAAACGACCGGCGACCACAGCACCGCAGGCACCGGTACCGCAGGCGAGGGTTTCGCCAACACCGCGCTCGAATACACGCAAATTAATTTCATTGCGCGACAGGATCTGCATAAAGCCCGCGTTCACGCGCGCGGGAAAGCGCGCATGGCGTTCGATCAACGGGCCAAGTTCTGCAACCGGTGCGGTTTTGACATCATCGACCACCAGTACACCGTGAGGGTTGCCCATGGATACGGCGGAAATGTCGTAGGTCTTGCCTGCAACCTCAAATGGATAAGTCACTGCTTGTGCATCGGCAACAAACGGAACTTGTGCAGGTTGCAAACGCGGTGCGCCCATATCGACGCTCACTTGCTCGTCTTGCTGCACGCGCAATTCAATCAAGCCACCCGCGGTTTGCACTTTGATAATACTTTTGCCAGTCAATTTGCGCTCGCGCACAAATACAGCGAAGCAACGGGCACCGTTGCCGCAATTTTCTACTTCACTGCCATCACAATTAAAAATGCGGTAGCGGAAATCCACATCGGGGGCGTCCGGGGTTTCAACCAATAAAATCTGGTCGCAACCCACACCGAAATTACGGTCAGCGATATAGCGGATTTTTTCCGGAGTTAAACGCACACTTTGGCTGACACCATCGATCACGACGAAGTCATTACCCAAACCGTGCATTTTGCTAAAACGTAAACGCATAATCATATCCGTTATAAAAACGTGCTATTCCGGCGACGTACTATTCAGGTAAAAGAGTCTCGCCGCGAATCATATCTTCAAAGGTTTCGCGCGCGCGCGCCAAGTGCATTTGATCGCCATCCACAACCACTTCGGCAGCGCGGCCACGGGTGTTGTAGTTGGAACTCATACTGAAACCATAGGCGCCAGCGGACATTACTGCCAGTAAATCGTCCGGCTCAATTGCCAAGGCGCGGTCTTTACCGAGGAAATCGCCGGTTTCGCAAATCGGGCCAACCAAATCCCATTGGCGGGTTTCTGCCGCGCGCGGCTTCACCGGGCGAATGTCTTGCCATGCTTGATAGAGCGATGGACGGATATTGTCATTCATCGCCGCATCGATCACTGCAAAATTTTTGTGCTCGGTTGGTTTCAAAAACATCACTTTGGTGAGCAGCACACCGGAGTTTGCCGAAATTGAACGGCCCGGCTCAAACATCAACGCTAATTTGCGATCACCCAATTTGGCTTTGATCGCTGCCATGTAATCAGCTACTGGCGGCGGTGTTTCATTGCGATAGGTAACGCCCAAACCGCCACCCAAATCGAGGTGCGAAATATGAATACCGCTGCTCGCTAATTCATCGACCAGAATTAACAAGCGGTCGAGCGCATCCAAAAATGGAGTCAGCTGGGTAAGTTGTGAGCCGATATGGCAATCAAGACCTTTGATCGCAAGGCTCGGCAATTGCGCCGCACGCGCATAGACCGCCGGTGCGCGCTCAATGGCGATGCCGAATTTATTTTCTTTCAAACCGGTAGAAATGTAGGGATGGGTATTTGCATCCACATCGGGATTTACCCGCAGTGACACGCTGGCCACTTTGCCTTTTTCTGCCGCGATTTGTGCGAGCAATTCCAGCTCCGCTTCTGACTCAACGTTAAAGCAGAAAATACCGACATCCAATGCGCGCGCAATTTCGTCGGCACTTTTACCCACACCAGAGAACACAATGCGCGATGGCTGGCCACCGGCGAGCAACACCCGCTCCAATTCGCCACCGGAAACGATATCGAAACCGGCACCCAGTTTGGCGAGCATATTTAAAATCGCCAGATTGGAGTTGGCTTTGATCGCGT
Source organism: Cellvibrio sp. (assembly GCF_039207905.1). Lineage (GTDB taxonomy): Bacteria > Pseudomonadota > Gammaproteobacteria > Pseudomonadales > Cellvibrionaceae > Cellvibrio. The sequence continues at coordinate 20,429 of NZ_JBCECX010000004.1, read as the reverse complement.
AACAAATCATGCCCGGATGCGAACCCAAGGCTTGCGCGTAGGATAAATACTGCTGCGTAAAAGCCGCGCGGCTGTAGACATAACAGGGCGTACCGAAGCGTTCGGCAACGGCGCTCAGCGGGGTATCTTCAACGTAGAGTTCACCATTGCGTTCAATGAAATGCTGCATAAAAAATCTCGATCAAAAAGCGGTAGGACGAATTGTTGGGGATTACTCAGCCGATTTGGCAGGCGCAATTTCCTGAGTTTGCTCAGGCTGCTGGGATCGTGGAGCTTCTGTTTTCTCCGGCTGGGGTTTTACAGGCTGGGGCAGATACAGCGGCCCTTTCTGGCCGCAGGCACCAAGGCCAAGACAGAGCAACATCAATACAACTGCAGTTTTCATAACCAGATATCCGATAACACCCCCGCAATTTCAGCCGGGGCCGGGATTAAAGACGGGGCAGTATAACCCTGCACCCGCAGCCTCACAACAAAACACCGGAATAGCTGTTTTTGACTGACAAATCGGGTCCCAAATGACCGAAATATCAAGGCTGCACCCAAACGCAAAAGCCCGCATAATGCCGCGCATCACCACAGAACCGATGACTTATGAACAGCCACCCGCTCCTGCGACCATTTTTTGACCATCGCTACCTATTGTTATTGCTGCTTTTCACCAGCACCATTTTTTACAAAGGGATTACGCCTTCGTTTTCGTCCGATGATTTTGTGCATCTGGAAAACAATATCCACTATGAAAATCTTGCGGCAGCCACCGAGGTTTTTGTAAAACCCTACGGCCGGGAGTACCGCCCGCTGGTGCGCCTGTCACTGTGGCTGAACCATCAAATGGGTGATACCGCACTGCCTTATAAAATCAGCAATCTGCTCATGCATTTGCTGTGCGTCGCACTGCTGTACGGATTGCTGCTGCGCTTGGGGGCGTCAAAAACGGCAACCCTGGTAGCAAGCAGTGTTTTTGCACTGCATCCGATCCATATCACCAGCGTACATTTTATTTTGGGGCGCACCGATCTGGTGGCCGCCGTGTTTTATCTGGCAACACTTTATTGTTTTAGCAATTGGAAAAATAATTCCGGCATAACACTGCGTGTAATTACCTTTATCTGGTTTGCTGCTGCGCTTTTATCCAAAGAATTATCTATCACCTTGCCGGTGATGATGCTGGCCATTTCAATCACTAAACAAAAAACACTCAGCCCCGCGATCATGTTGCGCTCGGCAATCAAGCTCTGGCCGTTTGTTCTGCTGGCATTTGTTTATTTGATCGCGCGAATTTACCAATGGCAAGCGATGGATACAGTCGCGGTGTACACCAATTTTGCCCCGCTCAATATTTTGAAAAACTATCTGGAATGGGGCTTTGCACTGCTCTACCCGTTTGATCTTTATATCGCCAGAGAGTGGTTGATCTTACACACTGGATTATTTGTTGCCGCTGCAATAACTTCAGTTCTGGGACTTATCGCACTGGCAATCTATATCTGGCGACCAACCGCACGCAGTTTGCTGCGCTCACCACTGTTATGGCTGGGTTTTGGTTGGTTGCTCATCACACTGATTCCCATGTCCGGCGGCAATTCGCACCGCTGGTATTTATATTTGCCGAGCGCCGGCTTTAGCATGATGCTCGCAGCGGCATGGGCAACTGCAGCACCCAATCGCCAATTACTAATGCGGGGATTAGCGGTAATCATCCTGATTATTTACAGCGGGGAGAACTGGCGACAATCGCTCATATGGAATCATCAAAGCGAACTTAATGAATATTTATTGTCCGCAGAGCAAACACAAGAAATGCGTGAACACGACACCATAGCTATCGCCAATATGCCCTTCGGTTACCAGAGCGCATTTCTGTTTACCCACAGCTCATTTGAAGAGGCACTGCGTGTGCGTTACGGCAGCAGCCCGAAGATTGAAGTGCTTAATTACGTGAATCTTGATAGCCACAATAGGATTCAGGCTGAGCCTTCAGCCACAGGAGTGACGTTCAAGCTCACACCTACGGCTTATCGCTATTTCAGATTGCGCGACTCGCGTGTTTTTTTTGATCGGACAGCAACGCTCGCTCAAAGCCAATTCACATTGCAAATTAATGATCTGGATGCTGCGGGCCGTATCAGCTCGCTCAGCATTGAGCGACCAGAAAATGTGAGCGTGCCTGTTTATTATTTTGATGGCAATGAATTCAAACGCATGAACAACTAATCAGAAGATGGCACCGCTCTCGCTGACGGTGCCAGTTTGAACAGGATCAAACGAGCGCGGCTTGCAGCTCTTCAGCAGAAACCAATTCATCATTGGCAACCAGAGCAAGCTTTTTAATCAGCAACTTTAATTGTTCGACATTGCCCGACCAGTCGGCAGCTTCAAGCAAGCGCCAAGCCTCTTCGGTCAAATCGAACTCTGTACCCAACGCAAATTCACGGATATAAAACTGCGCCAGATCGCGGATATCTTCACGCCGTGCGGCCAAATCCGGCAAACACAATTCGCGCGCGCACTGCATCAACCACTGCTTCTGCGCGGCCGGTACTTTGTAGTCATACTCGCTCACACTCAGAATCAAACGCACACTCTCGGCGCCATCAAAACGCGCGGTGGCGGTTTGCAGCCAAAAATTGCGCAAGCATTGGAAATTATCGCTTGAAAGTGAATCGATATTGCGCACAAACAATGTTCCGCCGTTAGCGTAAGTGCGCAGCGATTGCAAAATGCTGGCTGCCGTTCCCTCTTCCCATTCTTTGCAATCCGACTCGATAAAGGGAGCCGTATCAGCGCGCGACAAACAGTGCAAACTGCGTGCAGCTATCACCTTGCCTGCACCTTTGTCGGCGCGGATTAATACCGGATTACTCCCTTTGGCCAGGAGATCAATCCGTTGATCCAAATGGCGCAATGCTTTGCTATTGCCGATCCAATAACTTTGGTCGCCATAAATATGTATTGCACGATAGCGGGTTTGGTAGCGGCCAATCGTGCGCACAATCTCATCGGCCACCAATGCCAGATCTTTAGTCAGTTGCTCGCGTTTAATTGCGACGCCGGGATCTGCTTGCACCACCAAATAGCCCAGCCGCTGCGATTGCCCCTGCGGTTGCTTGTGATTCAGCGGCAAACTAAATGCCGTTGCCGCGACAAAATCTTCAAATGGAGTGGAGTTGGCCTCTTGCGTGGAGATAATAAACTCTTCCACTTGACCGGCAACCATGTGCAAATCCTGCGCATCATTCACCAGGACCAGATGGCGATAACCTTGATGCGTCACACAGCGCAAGGTAATTGCAGCCTGTGCAAGATTGAGCCGTTCGACCGCGGAACGCAGGATAATTTTGGTCAGCGTAATAAAGCTTTTATTGAGCGGCACCCATTTAGCAGTCGCCGATTGATTGAACTTGTGAATGGCGCGGGCGAGTGGTTTGGGTGTGATAGCGGCCTGGAACAGGGCAATCATAGCGATATTCTCGTCATTCACGCGGACAATAGGTGGGAAAAGTAATACATCTTGTGGCAATCTATAGGCCTAACAAGATATTGCCCATTACAGACAATTACAGAAAACATCGGTAGCGGACAGCATTCATACAAAGGAGCTAAAGAATCAACACCGCCACCGCTTGAGAGCTTCTTACTTTATTTACGCGGAAACCTTATGGCTTATTTGCTGGATGTCGCTGCCGGGACCTATTTTCCCCTCGCACCTCATCACACCTTTGGCAGACTCGCTGCGAGTGTGGACACCCACATCGATAAACCCTACGTGTCCAAATTGCACGCCGCCATCGAATGGAACGGCGCGCATTGGCGAATTAAAAATCTCGGCCTTAACGGCACCTGGGTCAATGGCGTAGCGCTTGGCCAAGGCGATGTGCGCGACCTCAGCGCGAATGACGACCTTCGCTTTGCCGAACAGGCAGACCCCGGTTTTAAGGTGATCGACCTGACCCCACCGGCCGATATGCTTTGGCCGCTGGAGAAAGACCTCACCAGCTTCCAACCTATTTATCTCTCGCGCTATCACCTGTTGCCCGATAGCAATGCCCCCGAACTCGCGCTCTTCTACAACGAGCAAACCCAGCAATGGCATCAAGAGGCACTGCATCAGGGCGACCACGAACAACCCGAGCTAAACGATGGCGACCTGGTGCAATTCAACAATAGCCATTGGCAGTTTGTGCGTGCACAGGTTTATGGCCCGACGGAAGCGAAATCGTCTCGCCATATTAATGATTACGAATTTATTTTTAATATGAGCCTGGATGAAGAGACCACCCAGCTTGAGCTACATCACCAGCAAACCCTCGACCTCGCCGTGCGCAGCCATCACTACCTGCTGCTCCAGCTCGCACGCCATCGCGCTGAAGATGCTGTGCGTGGGCTCGACAATAAAAGCCAAGGCTGGGTTTACGCCGACCAACTCGCAGCAGAGTTGGGGCTGGACAACACCCACATGAACATCCAGATTTTCCGCGCGCGCAAACAATTGGTCGATGCATTGCCCGATGCCTTGGGCCAGCAATGCCTGCTGGAGCGGCGCGGCGGAAAAATCCGTTTTGGTTGCGAAAAATTTAAAATCTACAAAGGCGAAAAACTTACCCTCGCCTCGCCAGCCAAATCCTGCTGAGCATTGAATGAATAATTCCACCCCGCCATCCACCGATGCATTACCCACGGAGCCAAGGCTCATTGGGCACTACGCACTGCAAGAGTGCATCGGGCGCGGCGGCATGGGGCTGGTGTATCGCGCCCGCGATACCAAGCTGGATCGCCAGGTCGCGATAAAATGTTTGCGCACCGAATTATTTGAAGCCCACTACGCAGAGCGATTCAAACGTGAGGCATTGCTGCTGGCGAAATTGAATCACCCGAATATTGTGCAGATCTACGATTTTATCGAGGAGTCCGAGCAAGTCGCGCTGGTGATGGAATTGGTGGATGGGCAAAACCTGCAACTGCATCTGCGCGAACACATAGCTACATTTGCCCAGCGCATGCGCTGGCTAACAGAGATTGCACAGGGCCTCGCGGTTGCGCACGACGCCGGCATTATTCACCGCGATTTAAAAGCTGAAAATATCCTGATCAACCAGCGCAAAGTCGCCAAGATTACCGATCTGGGTATCGCCAAATCACAAGACTTTAACTCAACCCTGACTGATCACGTCGCCGGCAGCTATTGCTCCATGTCGCCCGAACAGGCGATGGGCGAACCACTCGATTTTAAGAGCGACTTATTTTCCTTCGGCATACTCGCCTATCAATTATCGTGCGGCGCGCATCCCTTTGGCGACACCAACAATAAACTGCAATTAATGCAGCGGATTATTTCCCATCCGCCAATTGCGCCAAGCAAACACAACCCAGATTTACCGCCCGAGATTAACGACCTGCTCGGCCAACTGCTCAGCAAAGATCCGGACAAACGCCCGGACAATACCCACTGGGTTGCAGCACAACTGGAAAAACTCAGCCATTTGCAACTGGCCAATGATTTTGTCAGCGACGACACCCAAGCGCTTATCCCCAATGGCAGCGCAGCGAACCAATCGAATCCAGGAAATACCGGAATCAACAGCGCCGTAAGAACGCAAGATCACCCCACATTTGAAACACGCTTCGCGCCAGTAAATACAGCACCGAAAAAAAACCGCTGGCTGCAGATCAAAAATTACCTGGCAGAAAATAAAATCAGTGTGGGCGCTGGTTTATTTAGCGTCTTAGTTCTTGCAGTTATTGTGATTTGGCAACTACAACCAAAACCACCGAAATATGTTGCGGTAATTCCGCCGAAATTAACGGCGGAAGGTATGCAGGAATCGCAGCAGGAGTTGGTTAAAGGTGCAGTTTATGATGCGATTCAGCAGAGTGTGATTCAGCTGGATGGGTATTATTTGATTCCCAGCAGTGAAATCGCGAGTGCAAATGGCAACAATGAGGTAGTTTATAAGGCTACTGCAGCGAATGAATTGATCACAATCGAAATTATGTGCAAAATCGAGGCATGCACAATTAGTTTGGCGCGCCTTACAAAGGAAACCTTATCAGAAAATAGATTAAGCATTGAAAGCGCGAAAAAAATCGACGTACTTACTGAAAATTATTTATTTATCTCTGAAACAGTTAGGCAGGCAGTTGGTGATTTATATTCAATCAACCTATCATCAGGCAATAAATTTTCCGAAAGTAGCTATGTACAATTTCTTGCAATTAATGATGACTATAAAAAAAATGGAGCAACACTAAAACTGTTAACAGAGCTCAACGCTTTAGCAGAACACTCTAATTCCATATCTGGAATAAACACTTTACTTACAGAGATTGCACTAGACCTATATCATCGTGACCGCAATTCCGCTCACCTAGATAAACTAGAGCAAAAACTAATAAAATTTCCTCAAACAGATCTGCACTATTATTACAGTCTATTCCTAATACAGATCGCACTGCAAAAATACGATGATGCAGACGGGACCCGATCAAAAATCAGCACCATAGATTCAAACAACTCAATGAGTTTGGAGCTTGCGGCCTATAGTCTTATGGCTCGTAAAGATTACAGAGCGGCAATTAGCTTACTACAAAAGCTTGAAAAGGTTAGGAACACATCCGCCCTACAATACTATCTAGCTAACTCCTATTGGTTCAGCGGTGACAATAAGAGTGCAATGAAACACATCAACAAAGCGCTTGATTTATCACCAAATGACTACAAAGCAAAAAATTTAAAAGGGCTTATTTATCTTTTTTCTGGAGATGCAGACTCAGCCATCAGAGAGTATCAAGAAATACTACAAAAAATTCCTTCAGATATAGACTCATTAAACAATGTTGCAATAGCACTTATGCTTAATAAAAAATATTCCGAAGCTGATGATGCACTTAAAAAAGCCTTAAGCATTCTACCTAGTAATACAAGTTTTTTATTGAATTATGCAGACAACCAAAAGCTGCTCAACAATAAAGAAACCGCAGCAAATGCTTATTGGAAGATAATCGAGCAAAGCAACCGAGAAAGTGAAACTCCTGAAACATTGAGGAATACAGCACAAGCGCAAATACAACTAGGGTTAACGAATGAAGCCTTAAGAACATTAGAAAAGTTAGAGCGGCTGGACCCACAAAGTATAGACACAGTATTTACGGCGGCACTTATTCATGCTCTAGCAAAAAACAACGCCTCAGCACTACTCAATTTGGAAAAAAGTTTATCAATGGGAATGGGAGCAACTTGGTTTTATCTACCATGGTTCGATTCACTCTGCACGGATACAAAGTTCATCGCACTAATGATGAAAAAAGGTGAGCGCAATCGCTGCACTCACCTCTCACACTAACACTACGGTCTTTTTGTCACGACACCCGGATCTTGTGACTCATAAATAGAAACAACACCAGTATCACTACTTGTAAATGACGCAACAAATCCGAATGGGATATACTCTGCTGAATTTTCCAATACTTGAACGTAAGCGACCAACGTGAACCCATTATCAATGATCTCAACTACAACATCATTGTTTGGATCTTCGTCAGCCTGATCGGTAGCAACCCCACCCAAAGCAAAACGCCATGTTCCATTTAATTCTGCATTTTGAACCATACTAACAATTAAAACTGCGCGTTCTAGCTGTCTTTCCAAGGCAGATGGATTCAATTCAAAGCGAACAGTCAGTGTTTCAATATCTTGCGTTGATCCCTCTTCAGCAAACAACCAATCTCCACGACCACAATCAGTTGGTAGGGCAGGTGCCAAATTAAAATGCTTAATAATCTGTCCACCTCTAGGCACAGATATAGTTAAATCTGTTGCCGCAACATTTTTCTTACCTTTTTTCACCGGAGCTTTCGCAGCAACTACCTTTTTCGTAGTCTTTTTCTCTGCTGCTTTCTTATCCACTTTTTTCTTATCTGCTGCCATCTTGAATATTTCCTGTTAATTAAGTGTGTGAAATCCCTAGATGATCATCACATCAAAAAATAACGGCTTTTTGATTGTGTACTGCCCGCTTCCCAGCAAGCAGCCAAAAAATAACGCCCAGCAAGCATAGATCAAAAATACGATAAATGCCTGCATGGAAGGATTAATTCATCACTACTGACGATTAATATTGGTAAGTTGCTGATAAGCCAATAGTGCGCGGGCGCGTCACGTATTCAAATTGGCCTTGGTCACCATGCATCCCGTCATTCCGCGCACCAGTAATACCACGGGTGTTGCCGATGTTATTAATGAATGCCCCAATACGCACATTACGCAGGCTTACACCTACACGCGCATTGACTATGTTGTAACTTTGCAACTTTTGATAATTGTAAAATTCTGAATTTAATGCGGTATAAACATCACCAGTTCGATGGAAGCTGAGGTTAGCATCAACTTCAGCACTATGTACGGGGTAGATAAAATCCAAAGCAACACCTGCCTGAGTGCGCGGTGATCCCGGCAGCCTATCGCCATCATTGATCGCTAATTCCTCGACAGCTTGAGTTGTTTCAGCGTTGTTGTAATTGTAAGTGGCAAGCAACTTGATATTACTATTAAGTTGTATTGATCCATTTAATTCAACACCTTTTGTTTGCGCCTCGCCAGCATTACCTGTATAGCCGCGCCCGTCATCCGAAAGGCTCAATTGAATATCTGACCATTCAATAGTGTAAAGAGCGGTATTTAATTGAACACGATTATCCAGCCAGTTGCCGTGCCATCCCAACTCGTAATTAACTGCTGTGTCAGGCGCATAGAATCGATGTGTTGTGACCCCCACTGGCATCAGGTTTGCGCCACCTCGGCGATAGCCCTCGGCAACGGCAAAATAAACATTGTGGCTTTCGGTAAAGTTATAGGCTGTACTGAATTTACCGAGAGTATCCTTACTAACATCATCACCTGATTCACAATTCAATCCATCTTCTGTTGGATAGAGTGCCCAACAAACCTCAAGATCATCGTCATAACGAAAATGGCGCACCCCTAGCGTTGCCTCCAATTTCTCAGTCAAGTCATAACTTACTTCCGCATAAACAGAATATTCATCCAAGGTTTCAGTTTGTGTTGCCAGATAATCCAGATCACCGGGGCGATATTCACCCGAGTACTCGGCAAAGCCCGGCACCACATCGCGCGTTAATACGTCCAGATCGTCGCGACTGTAAAAACCGCCAACCAACCAGCGCAATGCTTGATCTGTTGCAGAAGCTAGGCGCAATTCAACGCTATCTTTTACTACATCAACATTCGCTGCAGTGAATGCCGAAAAATCTTCATAGTCGGTGTAATAGCTACCGCCAAGATAAATTAAATAATCTGTTTGATCTGCACGCTCGTTGTGAGAAAGATCATAGTGATTCAGGCTGGCCGTTAAGGTCGCAAATTCCATGTCATATTCAGCATCAATGCTCGCCAACTGCAATTCACCTTGCATCGGCTGCAAATAACGGCTTGATGCAGCGTATTTATCCTCAGTAAAAATTTCATTAGTCGCCTGACGATCACCCACATTTATTTTTTGGTAGTGATACATGGTGTTCAGCGAGAAGTTATCAGTTGCTTGCCAGAGCAAACTCACGCGCGCTTGTTTGGTTTCATCGTCGTTGATGTCTTCGGCGGGGCCGGTGAGTAAATAATCGTTATCGATAAAACCGGCGTTTTCGGTTTTGCCGAGCATTAAGCGCAGGCCGAGTGTGTTATCGATTAACGGGGTATTCACAACCAGATCAGTATCGTAATTCAAATCATCGCTGTGATCAGTTTGTGAAATTTCTGCACCGACGCGCACTGATTGTTTAGCGAGATCCGGTTTTGCGGTCACGTAGCGAATCAAACCGCCGATAGATGCGTTGCCATATAAAGTACCCTGCGGGCCGCGCACGACTTCTACTTGCTGCAAATCTTTCACGCTGAATGATGGCGGAACAAAATAACCTTGTAGCGGAATGTTATCGACATAACTCGCCACTGCAGCGCCGTCGCCACCCAAATCATTTGAACCTACTTCATCCATACGCAAACCACGGATCACCAAACCGGTTGGGTTGCGCGGGCCTGCATCGACAATTGAGAAGCCCGGAACCTGGTTGGCAATATCACCAATATTTTTAACACCGGCAAAATTAGTGATCACACTCGCGGCGCCCGCAAAATCCTGCAGGCTCTGGCCGCGCTTGGAGGCAGTGACTATCACTTCTTCTACGGCAGGAGCATCGGCAGCTAACGCAGGCAAGCTCATTAGCTGCGCGCTGACTAATGCGCAAGCCACAGCCAAAGGTTTTAGTTGTCGCGTTCGTGAGTGTTGTTTGTGCATGGTCATGGGTGTGTGTTTCTCTTGTAATGATTAATAGGGAAATAAATAGCAGACGTGAATCAGGTTGTCGTTGCCACATCCGCAGGCTGTTGGCGATATTCCGATGGTGTTTTCCCTACCAGTTTTTTAAAGAATGTATTGAAAACCGATTTGCTGTTAAAGCCGACTTCCAGATAAATATCGGTAATCGTTTTGTCTTTATTCGCTGGCTCAAGCAAACGCTTTTTGGCCTCTTCAATGCGATAGCCATTAATGAACTCGTAAAAATTGAGATTGAAATGGCGGTTGATGATCATCGATAAATCTTTCGCAGGAATAGCAAGGGTCTCGGCGAGCATGTCGAGCGTCAGCTCCGGATTCAGGTAGGTCTGTTGCGTGCGCATAATGCCGTCGATCTTTTCGGCGTACTCGGGGTTGAGCAGTTTTTCCTGCGTCGATTTTTTCGGCGGCTCTTTACTGTCTTTTTGGCGCACAGCTTCAAAGTTGCTGAAGTAGCGCATGCTGGTAAACACCAGGATGCACACCAGGAAAAATAGTGCGTAATTTCCGCTCAAGCCAATGAACTCAATAATGTTGCCTTTGGGGTCGGGATGTTGGAAATCGTACCCGCCGATAAAGCCAATCACTTTGGCGAGGGCAAGTACCTCGTGCATCAGGGTGATAACCACAAAACCTACCACCAGGATTTTCAGCCAGAGGATATCGACCTTTTCAATATTGGAGTGGGTAGTTTTGAGGATATCTTTATATTTGAAGATCAACATAAACGCAGCGGCGCAATAAACAACACGCAGGGTTTTGCTCAGGAATTCAGCAGTGATGTAACCGCCGCTATATACGAAGGCTTCGGTATTGATCCAATCCAGACGAATTGATGCCGGATAGCGGTAGAAAGCCACAATCATAAACAGCGCAAACAGCCCAAGCGGTATTAGATGAAGGAAGTCTTTGGGGCGCAGATGGAAATCGCGGAACACCAGCGACTTCACATAAAAGTAGAGCAACACTGCATCCAGGTAGTAGGCGAAGCCGCCGATAAAATAAATTCCTGGCACATGTTCCCGCACATGAAGTTTGAATTCAGCGCCCCAGAGGATCAGCTCATGGAGTGGAATACAGGCGTGGGCGACCAAAAAAGCGGCAAGGAAATAATTGCTAGTATTTTTGGGAGGATTGGTTGCAATCAGTAAGAGTGCAAATAAACAGCAGAGTATGGCCGTCATCAGCAGTATGACGTCGTGAAAGTTGAATGTGACAAAGTTCATATAGTGTTCCCGATGTTTTCTTATAGTGCGCGCTGTTGTGGTGGTTGACCGCGCCTTGGTTTTGTCACCGGATACTATAGAAGATAAACCCCTCGAGCCAGAAAAAATCGCGTACGAGCATTTTTCCCGCTCTCGTACCCGTTCGCCTCGTGATTTTTTAAAGTACCACTTTTGCTTTCGAACGACAGTGGTTACAGCACCCGCCTAATCTCATCCCTCACGAAAACCAGCGCCTTGCGATGACGGCATGGCAACAAGGGAATGCAGTAACCTGGAACCAGGCTTTCGTACTCTGTGAGAAATAACAATAACGTTTACAGGTACTCAACTATGAACAAGTCAGCACTTGCGCTATGCCTATGCAGCGCATTAGTCAGTCAATACAGCTTCAGTCAGGCCAGTTTACCGGCCACCATACAAGCCGAAGCCTACAGCCATATGAATGGCGTGCAGTTGGAAGCCACCAGCGATAGCGGCGGCGGGCAGAATGTCGGCTGGATCGATGCCAATGATTGGATGGCCTACGCCAACAATACCGTAAACATCCCAACCACCGGCGCTTATGATGTGGAATATCGGGTCGCCAGCCAAAGCGGTGGCGGGACTATCCGTTTAGAGGAGTCGGGCGGTGCAACGGTATACGGTACCATCGCCGTACCCAGCACTGGCGGCTGGCAAACCTGGACCACCATCAAACACCGCGTGAACCTGAGTGCAGGCACCCGCAGTTTTGGTATCGCAATTCCGGCCGGTGGTTTTAACCTCAACTGGTTCCGTATCACCGCAGTTTCCTCCTCCAGTTCTAGCTCCTCCAGCTCAGTAAGCTGGGCGCGCTTGCCAGCGATCAAGCAAAGCGGCCACCTATGGGTAAATGCAACCAACAACCAGCGCGTCGACCTGCGCGGCACCAACCTCGGCAACTGGCTGATCCAGGAATTCTGGATGATGGGTGGGATCATCTCCCACAGCGGTGGTGCAGTGAATGACCAGTGCACGCTGGAATCGGTGCTGTCCCAACGCTTCGGCAATGGCGAAAAAGAACGCTTGATGAAAGTGTTCCGCAGCAACTACATCACCACCCGCGACTTCGACATGATGAAGGCAATGGGCATGAATGTGGTGCGCATTCCCTTCCTCTACAGCCTGATTGAGGATGAATACAATCCTTACAACCTGCGCGCCGACGCATGGCAGTATCTGGACTGGGCGATAGATGAAGCGGAAAAACGCGGCATGTACACCATCCTCGATTTGCACGGTGCAGTGGGCGGCCAAGCGGCAGCATCGGAGCAACACGATGGTTGTATCGGTGCCGCGCAACTCTGGACCAACGCCAACTACTGGGATCGCACCAAGTGGTTGTGGGACATGATCGCCCAGCGCTACAACGGTCGCACTGCAGTAGCCGCTTATGACTTGCTGAACGAGCCTTGGGGCACAGACGCAACCACCCTCGCCAACCGCTCCTACGAGCTGTTCAACGTAGTGCGCGCGAAAGATGCAAACCACATCATCCTGCTGCCCGGCCACAACTCCGGTATCGATGCTTACGGCAACCCGAACAACAACGGCCGAACTAACGTCTCCACCTGGATGCATTTCTACCCCGGCCTCTGGGGCTGGAATGACACAGCCGCTTACGGCGCTGGCCAAGCCAACATGCATGCGAACTGGCTGCACTGCAACAGCACCGCAACAAACCCTGCAGGCACCGGCGAAAGCTGCGATTGGCGCAACCGGATCAACGGTATCCAAACCCCGTTCCTGGTCGGTGAATTCCAACCTTGGACATTACTGGGTAGCTACGGCGGCCAGATGACCCGCAAAACCTACGACATCTACAACAGCTACGGCTGGGCAGCAACCAACTGGGCGTGGAAGACCACCTCATCCGGCGGCTCCAATGGCGATACCAGCAGCTGGAACTGGGGCATGATCACCAACTCCAGCAATGGCGGCGGCATGAGCGGCATCAACGTCAGCAACGCCAGCGCGGCGCAAATCGAAACCTGGTTCCGCCAATTCTCCACCCAACCGCTGGTGCGCAATGAAAGCATCGCCACCTGGATGAACTGGAAACCGACCGTTGGCCAACGCATCGAAGCTGAGATGTTTAAAGACCACAGCGGCATCCGCATGGAAACCACTACCGATAGTGGCGGCGGCTTTAACGCGGGCAGCACCGATGACAACGACTGGATGAGCTATCCAATCAACATCCCGACCGCGGGTAATTACACCTTGCAAGTGCGCGTGGCCTCACCCTACACCGGCGGCATTTTAGTGCTCAGCCGCAGCGGCAACGACTTGGGCGTAGTGACTGTGCCCAATACCGGCGGCTGGCAAAACTGGCAGACAGTGAGCATCACCGTGAACTTACAAGCAGGTCAGCAAGACCTGGCGATCTTCGTCAGAAAAGGTGGCTGGAATATCAACTGGTGGCAACTCACCAAGCAGTAAACCAGCGTTAGCCTACGCGGCCCGGTACCTAGAAGTCTTGGCCGGCACAGCAATGCTGCCGGCCCTTTTTAAATCTCATCCGTCTCTCCAGCCTTCGTGGTTAACCCCTCGTGTAACCATGAAACCTTTAGCCGATGCAGCGATGCATCGGCTTTTTTATTTCCAATAGGCACACATCTACAAAAGCGGTAGCATCTGGCTCGCGCCGCTCAATGGCGGTAAAGGAATAGCACTACACAACACATGGACAGGAGAAAAAACGTGGCAGACACCATCATAAAAACCAATCTCGAATACAAGGATTGGCTCAAAGGAATCAAACAATCCTTTTTACAAACCCAACTTAAAGCTGCCATCAGTGTGAACACTGCATTGCTGGAGTTCTATTGGCAGCTGGGCGGTGAAATTGTTGAAAAGCAAAAAAGTGCCCAATGGGGCGATGGTTTTCTGGCGCAGCTCAGCCACGACTTGATAGCCGAATTCCCTGATATCAAAGGCTTTTCAAAACGAAATTTGGAGCAAATTCGCCAATGGTGTCGGTACTGGACTGCGGACAGTTCAATTGCGCTACAGGCTGTAGCGCAATTAGTTCAGATTCCATGGGGGCACAATCTGATCATCATTAGTAAGTGCCCAAACCATGTTGAAGCACTGTTTTACGTACAAAACACCCTAAAGCACGGCTGGAGCCGCAATGTATTGGTGCATCAGATCGAAAGCGGTCTATACCAGCGCGATGCCAAAGCGATAACCAACTTCGAACAAACACTACCGCCCCTGCAGTCGGATCTTGCCCTGCAAACGCTTAAAGATCCCTACATATTCGACTTTTTAAACCTGACTCACGATTACAACGAGCGCGAGCTAGAGCAGGCTTTAACACAACACATAACCCAATTTTTACTGGAGCTAGGCGCAGGCTTTGCGTATGTAGGCAAACAAGTTCCGCTAACAGTAGCCAGTAAAGATTTTTATCTGGACTTGCTGTTCTACCATCTTAAATTGCGCAGCTATGTGGTAATCGAATTAAAATCCGGCGACTTCACACCTGAGCACACAGGCAAGCTTAATTTCTATCTGACGGCTATCGATAAGCAATTAAAAACAGAACACGACAATCCCAGCATCGGCCTATTACTCTGCAAACAAAAAGACAAACTCGTTGCCGAATACGCTCTGTGTGACATTCACAAACCTATCGGTATTTCTGCATACCAATTAACCCAAGCCCTACCGGAAAATTTGAAATCCAGTCTGCCAAGCATCGAGGAGATAGAAGCCGAATTCGCGCAACCCCTTCCTGACAGAAATGTCAGGTAAATGTTGGCTTGTTGTCGGGAATTGGGGGTTACACTAAAGATGCGCCATTTTTACTCAATGGTTCCACCAAGCCGTTTTTCACTAGTCTGCGGAGACACTGAATGCGCTTACTTTTGGTCGAGGATGAAGACAAAACCTCGTCTTATATCAACCGCGCGATGAGCGAGTTGGGTTTTATGGTCGATGTTGCCGGCAACGGCGTCGACGGCCTGCATCTGGCGTTAGAGCACGAATACGATGTGATTATTCTGGATGTAATGCTGCCGGGTAAAGATGGTTACGCCGTGCTCGAAGGTTTGCGCGCAAGCAAACAAACGCCGGTGTTGATGCTCTCGGCACGCGGCTCGGTCGATGAGCGGGTCAAAGGCCTGCGCTGCGGTGCCGATGATTATCTGCCCAAACCTTTTTCCCTGATCGAACTGGTTGCACGCACGCAAGCGCTATTGCGCCGCCGTCAAAGTGACGGGGCCGATGTGACCCAATTGCAAATCGAAAACCTGCACCTCGATTTACTCGCACGGAGGGTGACGCGCGCCGGTGAACGCATCGACCTCACCGCCAAAGAATTTGCGCTGCTGAGTTTGCTCGCGCGCCATCAAGGAGAAATTCTCTCCAAAATGATGATCGCCGAGCAGGTGTGGGATATGAATTTCGACAGCGACGCCAACGTCGTTGAAGTGGCGATCAAACGGCTGCGCGCAAAAGTTGATGCACCCTATGCAATCAAACTGCTGCACACAGTGCGCGGCATGGGCTACGTATTGGAAGTGCGCCCGGAATCCCAGCGCCACAATAATGATGAACAATAAACGATGACTAATACCCTGATTGGCCGTTCACTTTCCGTGCGTTTAGCGGCGATGTTTTTACTCGCCTCCATCGCGATTGTTGCCATTTCCGCGCTGATGTTGCGCCACTCGCTGCACGATTCCTTGCGCAAACAAATGCATCAGGAATTACAGTTTCGCCACAGCTTGATGGTGCCTTACATCACCGCGCGCAACTCACTTACTGACTGGTCTTCCATCGCCACCAAACTCGCCAACTGGACCACCGTTGAAGGCGGCCACACCCATTATTGGGTGCTCAGCGATGACCCGCGCTACCAAGTCGGCGGCGCAGCTCCCGAAGGTATCGACTGGGCAAAATATCCCAGCGGATTTTCGCGCATCCCCAAAGAACCTTGCTCGCTGTATTTATTGATTACTGATATTCCCGCCAATGGCGATCGCCCCGCAGTGCGCTACGCAGCCGCGCTGGATTCCACCCCCTACATGGGCACACTCAACGCGTTTACGCGCGCGATGATTTTGATTTCGATAGTCGGTGTGCTCTTAGTGGCCCTGCTTGGTTTTATTGTTGCGCGCGTCGGCTTGCTGCCCGTCAATCACCTCAGCCAGCAAGCGCACAAACTCGCGCCCGGTAATCGCGGCCAACGTTTGGCGACGCGCACTTTACCGATTGAATTGCAAACGCTGGCGGAATCTTTCAACGGCGTACTCACCCGCCAAGAAGTTGCCTGGAACCAATTGGAAAGTTTTAACGCGAATGTCGCACATGAATTGCGCACCCCCCTCACCAATTTGATTGGCCAAACCCAACTCGGATTATCACGTCATCGCGAGCAACATGAACTGGAAGATTTACTGCAATCCAATCTGGAAGAACTGGAACGCATGACGTCCATCGTGAACGACATGTTATTTTTGTCCCACGCACAAGCAGGCGAACACGCACTCCAATTAAGTGAAGTATCACTGCGCGAAGAAGCACTCAAAACAGCAGATTATTTGGAGCCATCCTTCGCACGTAAAATGCTGACAGTCGCGATAGACGGTGATGTGCAAGCGCGCATCGACCGCCGCCTGTTCCACCGCGCGCTCGCCAATTTACTCGACAACAGCGCGCGCCATGCGTATGCCGCGAGTGAAATCACTGTGAGCTTAAAACAGGAAGATGGCTACGCCTGGGTCTGCGTCGCCAACATCGGCGAACCAATTGAAGCCGAGCATTTAGAACGCTTGTTTGAACGCTTCTACCGCGTCGATGAATCCCGCTCGCGCAGCAATCTCCATCACGGACTGGGATTGTCCATCGTCCGCGCCGTTGCGCTCATGCACAACGGCAAAGTGTTTGCCTCCAGCGACTCAGGCATTAATACGTTTGGTTTTTCGCTGGCGATTGAGCCACCTGTTATTGCCGATCCAGCGTAATTGAACAAGCCTGATATTATGTAAATTTACTTACCCAGCTATTTGACGAGACAGTTTTTTGAAAACTCAAAATCAACCGATTCAACAACTTGTGCGCATATACCCGTTACAGTATTCAAAAATGTCATATTGTCAGGTGCTTGTCGGGTAATTTTCGTACCTGACAAGGAAAATAACATATCAATCTTGAGCTTCACTTGAAGCATGAGAATAAAAATGATTCTGAAACAGTTGCGAGAAAAGCGGAAGATTTCACAAGAGCAGTTAGCACTTATGGCTGGCTTAAGTGTGAGAACCATACAACGCATTGAACGGGGCCATAAGGCCAGTTTTGAATCATTAAGATCTCTTGCTTCAGCGTTGGAAGTTGACATTGCTACTTTAGAGCAGGAGATAGATATGATTGATAAAAGCACTGATGAATGGAAAAAGTTACCATTTTTCGTCAAATTAGCATTTGTAGGACCAGACTATCCCTGGATGGGAATTTACAAAAAACAAGCTTATGTAAGAGGCGAAAAGATATCAGCCATTGTTGGTGTTGTTTTTCTTTTGCTGGCTGTGTTTAACACAGAGTTATTAATTGCAGGTACGTTCTTTATTTTTTGTGCCTACTTAATTTCCTTAGCCACACGGATGGGCGATCACTATTCGATATGGTAGCTATCGAAAGCATCATCCCCCCCACCTACATCGATTGAACATCTGTTGGGTAAAACTACCCAACAGCAATCAAGCAATAAAACGCCCTTCAAGATGCAAGGGTATTTTCTTAATCAGCTGCTTCCAGAATTCGGTTTTTTGCAGCATGGATTGTTCGGCTTTGGCGAGAGACTCGAAAATCTCTACCGGGCGGTGTCCACATTCGAAGAGTTCGTAATAGGATGTAACCGTCTGGTTATCGGGATCGTATTTTTCTACGAGGAAGATTTTAAAGAGTTCGTTGCTTGAGATTATTTTTTTCATCGTTGTTCTCCTGTTCTTATATTTTTATTCTAAAAGAAAAATCCCGCTCGCGCAGATATTCAAAAATATTTAATAAAAGTTGTTTCAAAATGTCACAATCACCAAAATTCTAAGGTGTTACCGGGTTACAAAAAACAGAGTTAACCGCGCTGGCTGATCCACGCTGGTGCAACGCCAAGCTTCTTAAGGTTCCGGGGGAAGTAAATAATCGCCGATCGACCGTTCGTTTGGTCGAATCCTTTTGTGAACAAACAAACCCGACGAGACTGCAAACCAAAATTTTTATTCCGCTATTGGCGTTATCTCACCCCCAACCAATATCCCCTGAAAATCCTATCCACTTGTATTTATTAAAGTTTCCTGGCGTTCGTTTGATTTTCACCAACAAAACTGACGTTTATTTAAACTTTTTGGTTCTGATGCAAGTGGCCGGACGCGGCGCTTTATTCATCGCAGTTAAATCAACTCAGCACACATGCCACGGCATCTGTGCAGTGAGAAAAAACTAACGATAAATAACAAGCAAGCCACGAGACCCATCACCATGAAACACACTCCCAACCAATTTCGCCGGGTGCGCAATTTGCGCGCGCCGCTGGCATTAGCCATAGGTTTGATTAACGCAAGTTTGATCCTGAATGTTCACGCCCAAGAAGCCATTAATGAAGGCGCTGGCAAGCTTGAAGAAGTCATCGTGACCGCGACCAAACGCGAAACCAATTTGATGGAAACGCCGATTGCGATCACCGTATTTAGCCAAAATGATTTGGATCGCGAAGGTATCGCCAACGTAAAAGACTTGTCGAAGATGGTGCCCAATATGGACATCACCCTCGATTCCGCGCGCTCGGCGCCGGTGATTTCCATGCGCGGTGTGCGCTCTACCAACAACACTGAATTGGGCGACCCAGCCGTTGGTTTGCATTTGGATGGCATCTACTCGCCGCGTCCGCAAGGTGCGATGGCATTGATGTTTGACGTTGAGCGCATCGAAGCACAGCGCGGGCCGCAAGGAACTTTGTTCGGCCGCAACTCAACCGTGGGTAACATCAACATCATCAGTAAACGCCCGGATGTTGAGAATCTGGATGCGAGCATAGGTCTGGAAGCCGGGCGCTGGAACCACCAGCAAGTGCGCGGCATGGTGAATATTCCGGTTGCAGAGACTTTCGCATTGCGCGCCTCGTTTATGACGGAGAAGCGCGATTCTTATCTGGATGGTTACTACGACCCCAACCAATGGGATCAGCGCTATCTGCCCGAGAGTGTGAAAAATGCGCCCGCCTATTCCGGTGCTGCCGATGACCGTACCCGCGTGCAAGCAAAACGCTGGTGGGGCGCAGCGCAAGATGTGGTGAAAGCCGACCCAAGCACTTTCTATAACAACTCCGACCAATACGCGTTCCGTATCGCCGGCTTGTGGATGCCGAGCGATGATTTCTCCTGGCAACTGGCGTACGAGCGCTTCCAAAATGACGGCGCCGGTAGCAGCGACAGCATCGACTGCAGCAAAGCCGCCAAAACTACGGTGATGAACGGCGATACTCCAGCGCCATTACAGGGTTGCGAAAACGTCTATGGTCCAGGTGCTGACGAATACACGCTGTTAGTTAATACCCCCGGCATGCTCGACCAAACCATCGAAAACCTGCGCTCTAACTTGCGTTGGGATTTCAGCGATAACCTCGCGGTGGTGTACAACGCCGGTTGGGCAAAACAAATCCAGTCGCAACGTTCGGATCTGGATCGCGGCATTACCGATTGGGATATGTCGATGTTCTTCAACAAGGCCACCTTCAAATCCCAGTCCCACGAGTTGCAATTGCAATCCACTGGCGAAAGCAAATTGCAGTGGATCACCGGCCTCTTCTACTTTGAAGAAAACAACAATATGC
>NZ_JBCECX010000003.1:194517-207292 GCF_039207905.1 Cellvibrio sp. | reverse complement strand
GCCAGGTTTTCTTTCATGGGTGCACTACCCTGCTTTACGCGGTAGCCACGGCGATGCAGGCTGTCACCAGAGAGATCGATACTCACAATCACTTTGTTTTTGGACAAACGCACATTGACCCGTAAATCGGGATCACGCTTGGCGACCGATGGACGCTCGCCGCTGAAATCGCGCAAGCAATCCACTATCGCATCCTTCACTTTAACCGCGCCAAATTGGGTGTTGCGGATTGCATCGTTGGTGCCTATAAAATCCACCAACAAACTGCCATTTGGACTCAGATGCTCTTCCCAACGGAGTTCACGCACACCGTCGTACAGCTCCTCCTGACTATCGGCCTCAAAACTGGCGAGCGGTAACAGTACTTTGTTGGCAAGGCGCGACCAGAGGCAAACACGGTAGGCCATGCGAATGTCGCCCGAGAAGTAGATGCCGGCGACCGTCTCACGCAGCTCCTCTGCGCCAAGGGCTTGTAACTCGTTGTAAAGCAAGCCTTCCAAGCCTTTCGGGCAAGTGGCGAAATATTGATGTGTCATTTGTGCGTTTCCAAACTGAACTTTCCTGAACGCCACCTGACTAAAAAGATGAGCGTCATTAAATTGTCAAATACATCTGCTAGGCCGATATGCCATATAGAACAGCATATGTATAAAAATTTAATCGTTCACGACATCCGATAAATCTGGTGTACTCACCTAACCTGTAAAAACCAAGGAGATTGTAAAAACCAGTCAGACAAGTAAGTGAAAGACCGCAAGACCGCTTCCGTCGATAGGCAACACTCTATCGATAAACCACAATATAGAGGTGCAATAACTGATGAAACGTCAAAAACGTGACCAAACAGAACGCGCATTCGTTAAAGGGTATCAAGCAGGTATTGATGGGCGTTCTAAAAGCCTTTGTCCCCATGAGACCGGCCAGGCTCGCCAACAGTGGCTCAATGGCTGGCGCGAATCGCGCATAGATCAGTGGGACGGCTATAGTCGTTTGGCACAGGTTCAAAAAGTAAACAATATCCAACCCATGGCCATGAGTGGCTAAACTTCAAGCAAGACCAACAGAATTTACCAACCCAATCATTTTTTGATTCTATAAGCCCGCTCTCGCGGGCTTCGCTATTTTTAGAGCCCTCAAAGCCCCCGGTGATAGCTTGCGATTCCAGCAGCCGCTCGGCTAATCAAGCTTGGGCCTTCATAAATAAACCCGCTGTAGACCTGAACAAGACTGGCGCCCGCGCGGATCTTATCGGCAGCACTGGCTTCATCAAAAATTCCGCCCACGCCGATAATCGGCAATTTGCCGCCGAGACATGAGTTGAGTGTACGGATAACGTAGGTGCTTTTATCACGCACCGGCAAACCGCTTAAACCACCGGTTTCGCTGCCGTTTTCGTAGGTCTCAACGCCCACGCGGGTAATGGTGGTGTTGGTAGCGATCACGCCATCCATCCCTTCCTGCAATAACACACCCGCGACTTGGGCGATCTCGCTGTCATCCATATCAGGAGCGATTTTTACCGCGATAGGCACATAGCGACCAGTCGCTTGCTGCAGAATCCCCTGCTCTTTCTTGAGCGGAGCAAGTAACTGGGAAAGTGAATCACCAAACTGCAGGTTGCGCAGGCCTGGAGTATTAGGTGATGAAATATTCACGGTGATGTAATCCGCATGGTCATACACCTTGCGCAAACAGATCAGATAATCGTCCACCGCATTCTCAACGGGCGTAGTTGCGTTCTTACCGATATTGATACCCAGCACGCCTTTGTAGCGACGCTTTTGCACCTGCGCGACCAAATGATCAACGCCTTTGTTGTTGAAGCCCATGCGATTGATGATGCCTTGTGCTTCAGGGATGCGGAACAAACGTGGCTGAGGGTTGCCCGGTTGCGGGCGCGGTGTGATGGTACCTATCTCTACAAAACCAAAACCCAAGGCACCCAATGCATTGAAATAATCGCCGTTCTTATCCAAACCTGCCGCCAGTCCTACCGGATTATCAAAGGTCAATCCCATGACACTGACAGGGCTGCTCGGGATGGTAGGAGAAAACAGGCCAAGAACACGTAAACGCTCGGCCGCCCCCAAGAGATCCAGACTAAGTTCATGGGATGTTTCGGCATCAAGACGGAATAGAAGATCGCGAATAGTTTGATACATAGCAGACTCGTGGACGTTAACTGGAATAGCAATTGGGGCTAGCAATAAATAAGGCCGCAAGGATACTGGATTAGCGAGGTCAAAGCACCCCAAACCTCACCTTTTATCAGCCCAAACGGTTAATGGACTGAAAGCGATTATCCTCATCAAAATCGATTTGAAATCGGCCGCGTATACCTGAGTGCAAAACAAATGGCCGCAAAATACCCGCGGGAAAACGGATACTGCGGCCATCAATACTATGGGCAAAGACAGTTTTGACATTCCCCTCGTACAAACGCTGGAATTCCTCTGTCGAAATAGACAAGTCTACGATGATACTTTTCAAAAAAATAACTCTCTTGTTACTCAGGCAAAGCACAATTATCCAGTGCATCACAATGTTGGCTGGCTTGCGCCAAATCCAGCAGATCACGCAGTGCCACTGCAACCATAGCAAAGTCGGTGCCGTTCACCGCCTGCAGTTCATTCACCATGGATTTCCAGCGCGCAATTAATAATTGATGCTGATTACTCCAGCGCCGGATTATCTCATCCAGCGACAGACTATCATCCATAAAGCGGATCAAGGATATGCTCAAACTGCGCAATTGCGATTCGAGATCCGCCAGATAAGTCTCACGCGCCATGGCTTGCCAAAAATTATCAACCGGCAAATTGGATATCTGGTTGGAGAACCAGGGCAAGCTTAAATAATTCCCCAACGCAAAATAAATTTGCGCCAGTTTAACAATATCTTGTTTAGCGATGCGCGCAGCTTCCACCACACTCAAACCGGAATATAAATCCGCCGGACGTGCGATACAACTGACAAGGTTTTCGGACAACCCAAACGCGCTTAATTTTTGCACTGCATCTTGCCACTCAGTCAAGGCATCGCCAACCAATAATTGCGGCAAATTTTCGTTAATGGTTTTCAAACCTGCGGTGAATAATTCAACTTCACTGGCGGGATTTAAATAACTCCGTCGATTGCGCAAAAACCAGCGTGCAGCGCGACGAATCTTGCGCATCATCATACTGATAAGTTGCAGCTGACGCTCTGCAGGCACAGCAGTGCCCGCCGCATCCAATACTGCTAAAAATTCCGGCATTGCATAAATATCACGGGCGATAACATAGGCTTTTGCTACATCGCCCGCACTCGCACCGGTCGATTCCATTAATCGCTGCGCGAAACTGATCCCCATGGTGTTTACCATGTCATTCGCAATCTGGGTGGCGACAATTTCGCGCCGCAAACGATGGTTGCGCAGAGCAGCGGGGAATAATTGTGCAATCTTGTGCGGAAAGGCCGTCTCGATAAACCGGGCCAAATAATCATCGTCAACGATATTGGTTTTCGCGAGATCTTCTTTTAATACTGCTTTTGCGTAGGAAATTAATATTGCCAGCTCAGGGCGAGTCAGCGATTTCCCCTGGGTTTGCCGCTCCAATAACACATCATCGTTAGGTAAAAATTCAAGCTTGCGATCAAGACGACCCGCCACCTGCAATGCGTTCATAAACCGGCGATATTCAGCGCTGCGCTGTAACGCATCAGATTGTGTCACGCTGATCGCCTGCGTCTGGCGGGTATTATTGTGCAGCACTAACTGCGCGACATTTTCCGTCATATCAACCAATAATTGATTGCGCTGCTTTTGCGTTAAATCGCCATTGGCAACAATTTCGTTGAGCAAAATTTTGATATTGACTTCATGATCGGAACAATCGACACCGCCCGCGTTATCGATAAAATCGGTATTACATGCACCGCCGTTCAAACAATATTCAATCCGGCCACGCTGGGTCATCCCCAAATTGCCGCCCTCACCAAAAACCTTGCAGCGCAATTCATCACCATTTACACGCAAACTATCATTGGCCTTATCACCTGCATCGGCATGGACTTCGCTACTGGCTTTTACATAGGTGCCGATACCGCCATTCCAAATTAAATCCACCGGTGATTTGAGCAAGGCATTAATCAATTCTGTTGGTGTGAGCGTGTTAGCCTCCAGTGCAAATCGCTCGCGCATTTGCTCGGAAATAGTGATGGATTTAGCGCTGCGATTGAACACTCCGCCACCTTGGCTAATTAATGCTTTCTCGTAATCATCCCAGGTAGTTTTAGGTGTGTTATACAAGCGTTGTCGCTCAACAAAACTGCGTGCGGCATCCGGGTTGGGGTCGATAAAAATATGTTGATGGTTAAACGCAGCCACCAGCAAGATCGCCTCGGACAACAGCATGCCGTTGCCAAATACATCACCAGCCATATCACCAATGCCCAATACGCTCACTGGTTCGGTTTGTATGTCAACATTGATTTCGCGAAAATGACGCTGCACAGAAATCCAGGCACCGCGCGCGGTAATGCCCATACCTTTATGGTCATAACCTTGGCTGCCGCCGGATGCAAAAGCATCGCCCAGCCAATGGTTATATTCAGCAGAAATCGCGTTGGCAATATCAGAAAAACTCGCCGTACCTTTATCGGCAGCAACGACCAAATAAGGATCATCCTCATCGTATCGCACCACTTTCGCCGGAGGGCGAATATCACCCTCAACAAAGTTATCCGTCACATCCAATAGCCCGCGAATCAACCATTTGTAACAGGCAATTCCCTCCTGTAATTGTTGTTCGCGATTCACATTCGCTGGCATTTTTTTACACACAAAACCGCCCTTGGCACCACTGGGGACAATGACGGCATTTTTCACTTGCTGTGCTTTTACCAAACCCAAAATTTCAGTGCGGTAATCTTGCAAGCGATCCGACCAACGCAAACCGCCACGTGCAACATTGCTGGTGCGCAAATGCAAACCTTCCATGCGCGGCGAATAGACAAAGATCTCGAACATCGGTTTGGGCGCGGGAATATCCGCTAATTTACGTGGGGAAAACTTGAGTGATAAATATGGTTTTGGTTCACCCTGTTCATCGGTCTGATAAAAATTGGTACGCAAAGTGTTATCGATCAGCGCGAGAAAGCGGCGAATAATACGGTCATCATTAAGATTTTCTACCGCGTCCAACCGCGCAAGAATATCACTTTGCAAACTACCAAGCCGCTCCGGTGTTTTTTCATCGACCAGATCCGGATCAAATTTCAAACTAAATAGCTCAACCAGTTTATGGGCAATTGCAGTTTGGTTAGCAAGCGCAACCGCCATATAACTTGCACTAAAGGGGAATAGTGTTTGATGCATGTAGCCGGAGTAAGCCCGCAAAATCACTACCTCACGCCACTGCAACCCAGCAGTAGTGATGAGCGCATTAAAAGCATCACTATCGGCATCACCGCGCCAAATTGCGGCGAATGCGGTAATAAAATTATCTTTAAGGCTGGATAAATCAATATTGCTTGAAAATTGGTGCGCGAGCTTAAAATCATGCAGCCAAAATTGTTGGCCCGAGTGGGTATTGATATCGTAAGTGCTTTCACTTACCACACGAAAACCGAGATTCTCCAAAACGGGAATGACATCCGATAACGCCAGGGTAGTATCGCGATGAAAAATTTTGAATTGCACAAACGTATTTTGCCCGCCAGCACGTGATTGATCTGCTGCACGCGAGTGGTACACGCTGAGCGAAATAGTGTTGGTATCACCAGAACCACCAGCCGGGCTGCCATTAAACAATTCATTAATGGAGTGGATGTCCTGCACTGCGGTCGGTGCATCATACTGATCCTGATAAGCAGCAGAAAAAGCATCGCGATACTCACGCAGTAGTTGCGCACTCAGCTCTTCCCCATGAACCTCTGCCAATGCAGTGTGTAAGTAGTCTTCCCATGAGCGGGTGATATTGACAATCCCCGCCTGCAAAGTCGCAACATCGACTTGGGAAGGCGTGGCGCTATCGACTTTAAATACCAAATAGACCCGCGCCAGAATGGACTCGGAAAAATAAGTTGTGAACTCACTTTCATGGGAGCCTATAGCATTGCCAATCAATTCCTGAATTGCCAATCGCACCTTGGTGGAGAAATAATCCCGCGGGACATAAATAATAAAATTAACAAACTTTCCAAATGGGTCGCGCCGCATAAACAAACGCACCATGGAACGCTCATTAATCTGCGCAATCCCCCTTAGGGTTTCGTACAATTCTGTACTGCTACTTAAAAATAATTCGTTGCGCGGAAAAGTTTCAAGCAACTGCCGCAGGTTTTTGCCATCGTGACTTGCCTCTTCCAAACCACTGCGGGCAAACACTTTGCCCACTTTGGTCGAGATCAGCGGAATATTGAACGGGCTCATCAAATACACAGTGGAGGTGTAAAGCCCGAGGAAACGCACCTCGCCAATTACTTCACCTTGCGCGTTGAAACGTTTGACGATGACATAATCAGAATACGCATATCGATGTACACGTGCACGCGTTGAAGATTTTGAGAAGGTAATTACTTGCGGCACCAAGTGAAAACGAGCCATACCTTCATTAAAGGATTCCAATGCTAAAGAAGTAGCCTCACTGCCAGCGCCTTCGCGCAGTCTGAAAATACCCAAGCGCTCTGAGGGAATTTCATAGAGCACTTTTTTGCCATCAATTTCTTTAAATTCGTAAGCGGCATAACCAAGGAATGTAAATTTATCTTCTGTCAGCCAACGCATAAATGCTTTGGTCTGCTGAATATCCGCTGCGGCAAGCGCTTCATTTGCAAAGCCAAGATTTTGCTCGGTACCCAATGCAGCTGCGCGCATGGGATGGTAATCATCAACCACGCATTCGACCTCAGCTAAAATACTGTGCAAGCTTTGCACTATATCAGCCAGTTCCTGCTGATCCGTGTGCATGCTGATTTCCATCACGATCAATGCATCTTTTGTTTTTTCGCCTGCTTGCGAAGGCAAAGCCTGTCCGTTTTCCCCATCGATTAACTCGACGAGCTGATGGTTCGCATCGCGCATCAAATTCAGTACCGTGCTTTTAATCGTATAGATCGCAATATTGCGCCGGTTTAATTCGATACGAATCGAATCAACCAAAAACGGCATATCCTTTTGCAATACTGCCAGCGCTGTGTGCGGGCAAACCCAACCATCTTCCGCAAGGCTCGGGTTAAACAGACGTACCTTGGGCGTTTTGGGGTCGTAATGCTGGATAAATTGCCACCACTGGTAGAGGCTGCCGAACACATCGCTCAAACGCCTGCCAACTAATTCTTCCAGCGGATAATAGTTAAAATACTTTTTCGCCAAGCGCTGGAGCGACGCCAATTCTGCGCCGGTCAATTTGGTTGCCGCATAGCGATTAAATTCGTCCAAAAACTCCATGAGTGTGTGCTGGCTTACCAATGGGCTATTCACAATCTGAACTCCTGTCCTAGGTGGACCCGATAATCTTTAAGATTAGTCGAAAAATTCGGCTAAATAGTTGAAATCGCAGGGAACCGTCACCACCTTGCGCAGTCTATCGAGCACTTTTGTCGCGTTGTACGATGCCGCTCCGGTTCGTCAGCCTTGAATCAACCCATAATTGCTACCCACTCAGCGAAAAGGTATTCAACTTCCATGCAGGCTTATCAACAGATCCAATCACTGAACCTCTGGCTTAACGACCAAATTATCGGCCAGGAGCATTTGACCCAACGCCTATTGATCGCCCTGCTCGCTGACGGTCACCTGTTGGTAGAAGGCGCCCCCGGCCTCGCTAAGACCAAGGCGATAAAAACCTTGTCCCAAGCAATAGAAGGCAACTTTCACCGCATTCAGTTCACTCCGGATTTATTACCGTCCGATGTGACCGGTACCGATATTTATCGCCCCGAGCAAAATCGCTTTGAATTCCAACCCGGCCCGATTTTCCACAACCTGGTACTCGCCGACGAAATCAACCGCGCACCGGCCAAAGTGCAATCCGCTTTGCTTGAAGCCATGGCGGAACGTCAGGTGAGCGTGGGCAGCAAAACCTATCCACTGCCCGGTTTGTTTATGGTGATGGCGACCCAGAACCCTATCGAACAGGAAGGGACTTACCCACTACCGGAAGCGCAGCTCGACCGTTTCCTCCTGCATGTTGTTGTGGACTACCCCAGCCTTGATGCCGAACGCCGCATCCTGCAATTGGCTCGCAATGAAGCTGCTGCGGTGTCCGCTCCAAAACCGGAAGTAATTACCCAAGCAACTATCGATGCAGCGCGCAAAGAGATTCTTGCAATCCATATGGCAGACAGCGTTGAGGACTACATTGTTCATTTGATTAACGCCACGCGCCGCCCGACCGAATACTCCGCCGAACTCGCTGACCTGATTGAATACGGCGCAAGTCCGCGCGCGACCATTGCGCTGGATCGCTGCGCCCGTGCGCACGCTTGGTTAAACGGCCGCGATTTCGTCAGCCCCGATGATGTTCAGACAGTCGCCCACGATGTACTGCGCCATCGCCTGATTTTAAGTTTTGAAGCGGAAGCTACCGGTACTACACCGAATCACGCGATTGATAAATTGCTGGCCGCAGTGCCACTGAGCTAAACGGATCATTGCCATGAGCAATTTATCGCAGCAAGACCTTAATCCGCGCGGCGCTTACACTGAACTTGCCGCATTATTGCGCTGCCGGTTTTCCGCACAGGATCTAAAACTGTTTGCCCATCAACCGGCGCGCAGTCTCTTGTCCGGTGGTGAACGCACTCGCTTTCGCGGTCGGGGAATGGATTTTGAAGAAGTCCGCCTTTATCAACCGGGTGATGATATTCGCTCGATTGATTGGCGCGTGACCGCGCGCACCCAAGTTGCCCACACTAAAATTTTTCGCGAAGAGCGCGAGCGTCCGGTATTTATGCTGGTCGATCAACGCTCGCCACTATTTTTTGGCAGCACGCGCTGTTTTAAATCCGTACTTGCGGCACACATAGCCGCGCTACTCGGCTGGGCGGCATTAGCCAATGGCGATCGTTTGGGCGCGTTGGTGTTTGGTGATTACGATCAACGCGATGTGCGTCCGCGCCGCAGTAAACATGCAGTGTTGGAATTGTTGCATCAGCTGCAAGATTACAATCATCGTTTAACATCACCGATCACGCCCGCCCCTGCTCCACTTCCGTCAGGCCAATTAAAAAATGCCAACTCGTTAGAGGGCATGTTGTCTGATGCCAGACGCATCGCAAAACCAGGTTGTGCGCTGTTTATTATCAGTGATTTCCACGATATGACCGCGAGCGCAGAACAACAATTATTTGAATTGGCACGACATACTGATGTGACCTTGATTCATGTTTACGATCAACTGGAACGCCAACTCATCAGCAACTCACCGCTAACCATTAGTAATGGGCGCGAGCGATTGCAATTAGCGGCAAATGAAAAAGCATTCCAACAAGCATACAAAAATCAGTTCGACCAACAACTTAATATGCTCACAAGCATTTGCAAACGCTTGCGCATCCCGCTGCTTAGCTACGCCACGCAAGATGATATTCAGGATGGCTTACGCAAAGCGTATGGTCGAAAAAAATAGCCGAGGCTTTTTATAAAAAGGCAAAGCCTGACGTTAACAACACACAATTCACGAATAAAAGCAGACTATGCAACCAACTTCATCTCCACTGGATCAATTAGCCGATATCCATTTGCCCGATGGCGTAAGCTGGTGGCCGCTCGCACCTGGTTGGTGGATTTTGCTCGCGCTCCTTGTAGTGGCCGCCATTGGGTTTTTAATCTGGCGTCGGCGCAAACAGCAAAATCACTATCGCACTCTTGCACTGCAAGAGCTTGATGCAATTTATGCTCGCTATAACGAAGCACAAGATGCAGCCGCTTATTTGCAAGCCTTAAGTGTGTTATTACGCCGTACAGCGTTAACTGCTTATCCGCGCAGCTTCAACGCCAGCATCAAAGGTGTTGAATGGTTAAGCTGGTTAGATGCTGTTTGTCCCGCGCTCGATAACAAATTTTCTGGTGAATTAGGGCAAAGCTTGTTAAACAACATCTATCAGAAAAATCCACAAATTGATGCACTCGGATTGCAACAGTTAAGCGCGGCCTGGATAAACCAGCATCGCAACCATCGCCAAAAAATTCCTGCGGCAAAAAAAGTAACTCCAGCTACGGAGGCCAACCATGTTTGAAATGCAATGGCCCTGGTTACTTTTGCTCGCCCCGCTCCCGCTGTTAATGGCATTTATCGCACCTAAAAAACGAATTGAAGCCGCATTGCGCGTTCCCTTTTATCAACACGCGAGTCAACTTGAACAGCAAAATCGTTTAGGTATTGGTAAGCGCCCGGCAAAATTATTATCGCTTTGGTTAATTTGGCTGTGCTGTTTAGTTGCTGCCACCAATCCACAATGGGTAGGCGAACCTACCAGCATGCCATCGAGTGGTCGCGATTTATTAATGGCAGTGGATATTTCCGGCAGTATGGAACAAATCGACATGGTTGCTAACGGCCGCAAAATTACCCGCTTGATGGCAGTTAAAAAAGTGATTGGCGATTTTGTAACACGTCGCACGACTGATCGCTTGGGATTAATCCTGTTTGGTGCACAAGCTTATCTGCAAGCTCCACTTACTTATGATCGCAACACTGTCAACCAATTGCTGCAAGAAGCGCAAATTGGCTTTGCCGGCCAAGAGACAGCTATCGGTGATGCAATTGGTCTGGCAGTAAAACGCCTGCGCGACCGGCCAGATGCCAGCCGGGTTTTGGTGATCTTAACCGACGGCGCCAATACTTCTGGCGTGTTAGCTCCCGATAAAGCAGCAGAGCTAGCGCAAAAAGCCGGCATTAAAATTTACACCATTGCATTTGGTGCAGAGTCGATGGAAGTTCCCGGTATTTTTGGATCACGTACTGTTAATCCATCAGCCGATCTCGATGAGCCAACCATGATTGCCATCGCAGAAAAAACTGGCGGAAAATATTTCCGTGCACGCAATCTGCAAGAACTTGATGACATTCACCGCGAACTGGATCGACTTGAAGCGATTGAAATCGAAGCGGAAACATTTCGCCCTGTCGCCACATTATTTTATTGGCCGCTGGCTTTTGCATTCCTCCTAAGCCTTGTATTTGCATGCATCCATATATGGCAAGGGCGTGCAACACCAACAACAAATCTTGTGGAGGCGAAATAATGTCTACTATGGATTTAGTTATCAGCCAATTTCATTTTTTACGCCCCTGGTGGTTAGCCGCACTCGTGCCAGTCGTCATAATCGCGCTCTTGTTGTGGTACCAAAAGCACAACGCCCGCCAATGGCAGCAAATGGTTGCCCCGGAATTATTACAATACTTGCTTGATGGCCAAACAACTCGCATCAAGCCTTGGCAACTTATTGCACTTTTACTTGCATGGATTATCAGCGCTATTTCTCTTGCAGGCCCAAGCTGGGAAAAACGCCCTGTTGCCGTAGAAAAAAATCAACAGGCACTGGTACTGATGCTCGATCTTTCTCCATCCATGATGAGTGAAGATCTCAAACCGTCACGGCTTGTACGCGCACGGTTAAAAATTGCCGACCTGTTGCGCCTCCGCAAAGACGGTCAAACGGCGCTACTGGTATATGCCGGTGATGTGCATGTGGTGACACCGCTAACAGATGACACAGAAACCATTAACAATATTATTCCTGCACTTCATCCTAATGTGATGCCAGCCCAAGGAAGTAATACCGAAGAGGCAGTGACCCGCGCAATTCAATTATTAAAAGATGCCAACATCACCCAAGGTGATTTGATCTTAATTACTGATGGTGTGGATGCAGATGCACGGCAGAATGTTGTTGATATTATGAATCGCGAAACACAATACCGCCTCTCCGTTCTCGGAGTCGGCAGTTCAACGCCCACACCAATCCCCACGGGAAAAGGCGGCTTTGTTCGCGACAACCAACGCAACATAGTGACAACACAACTTGATGCGGGTGACCTACAAAATCTCGCCAACCAGACTCGTGGCCGCTATCGCACACTGGCCAACACCAGCAGCGATATTGATTACCTTATGGATTTACCCGCACCGCAAAAAGAAGAAACTCAACGCGTAGATCGCGATTTTGATAGCTGGTACGACCGCGGTCATTGGTTAATATTGTTGCTGTTACCGATTATCCTCTACTGCTTCCGTCGCGGTGTTTTACTTTGCTTATTCCTCATCCCGCTTATTGGTTTGACTCCAAGTAAAAGCTATGCCTTTGGCTGGGATGATTTATGGAAAAACAAAAACCAACAAGCCTACGACAAACTACAAGAAAATCAGGCCGCCGAAGCTGCCCAACAATTCGACACGCCCGACTGGAAAGCCAGCGCGCAATACCGCGCCGGTAACTACGAAGAAGCCGCAAAAAATTTTGCACAGTCCAATACCGCAGACGCGCACTACAATCGCGGCAACGCACTTGCCAAAGCCAATGAGCTAACCGCTGCAACCAAAGCCTATGACGAAGCACTCAAGCTTAATCCGGATTTGGAAGATGCAAAGAAAAATCGCAAGCTGGTGGAAGATTTAATTAAAGAGCAAAAAGAACAACAGAACCAGAATCAAGATCAGAACAAGCAGGATCAAGACAAGCAGGATCAGGATAAACAAGATCAAGGGAAAAACGACAACCAAAAGCAAGATCAAGGAAATAACGATCAACAGAATGATCAGCAACAAGATCAACAACAGCAAGACA
>NZ_JBCECX010000003.1:94635-194507 GCF_039207905.1 Cellvibrio sp. | reverse complement strand
GGATCAGCAAAACCAGGATAACAAGCAAGATCAAGATCAGCAGAAGAATCAGGATCAACAACAATCCGACAACCAGGACAGTGATTCGCAAGACGAGCAAAAACAAGATCAGCAAGACCAACAACAATCGCCTGAAAATCAGGATAAGCAGCAGGAAAAATCCGACGAAGAGAAAGCTGCTGAAGCCGCTCAGCGAGAAAAAGAAGAGCAAGAGGCTGCTGAAGAAAAGATGCAGCAAATGCAGGCAGGCGAACCAAAAGACGATGGCATGACAGATGAAGAACGTCAGGCGATGGAACAATGGTTACGCCGCGTGCCTGATGATCCGGGCGGATTACTACGCAACAAATTTCACTACGAATACAACAAGCGTAATCGGGACATATTGAACGGTGATTGGGAGCCGCCCAAAAACGGGGCTGAAAATCGCTGGTAGTAAAATACAAATTTAGAGTGATTAATATTTCGCTCAACATTGCATTGGAATAATACGATGAAACAGGCTCCATTAAATTTGCAGAAACAACTCAGTCGACTGGTTGGTTTTTTGCTAATGATCACCGGTTTGCATGTATACGCAGGAAACCTCACCGCCAGTGTGGATCGCGATACGCTCGGGCTGGAAGAGACTTTTATCCTCACACTTCGCTACGACGAACAAGTTAACGCGACGCCAGACTATGAGTTATTGCGCAAAGACTTTGATATTTTAAATACCCAAAGCGGAACGCAAATGAGCATTATCAATGGCAGCATGGAAGCCTCGACCGAATGGAAAATTGCGCTTGCCCCGAA
The DNA here is from genome assembly GCF_039207905.1 of Cellvibrio sp. Taxonomy (GTDB): domain Bacteria; phylum Pseudomonadota; class Gammaproteobacteria; order Pseudomonadales; family Cellvibrionaceae; genus Cellvibrio. Next base: position 193,712 of record NZ_JBCECX010000003.1, on the reverse strand, counting down.
GCGTATTGGCAAAGCATTGATTCCGTCATTTACGATTGACGGTGCTGTTAGCGATGCTATCGAAATGACCATTGAAGGAAAAAGTAAATCCCCTAAAAATACCGATAGCGATGTCACGGTAGAGATAGAAACCAGCAAAGATACTGGCTATGTGCAAGAGCAAATCATTATAACCCTGCGCCTCTACACCACCACGGGATTAAGCGGAATAGACCTGCAACCACTGCAAGTAAAAGATGCTTTAGTAGTACAACTGGATGAAAAACAATACCAGACAAAAATTAACGGACGCCCCGGTGCCGTAGTAGAAACACGCTACGCATTGTTCCCACAGCAAAGCGGCGAATTGGTTATTCCCAGCATGCTGTACCAAGTCGCCCTTGCATCAGGTCAGCGGGATATTTGGGATAGATTTTACGGCAACAGACAAAACAATATTTTACGCCTGCGCACAGAAGAACAACGCTTGAATATTCTTCCCGCTCCTGCAAACGTTGCATCTGGCGATTGGTTGCCCGCAAACAATGTCAGCCTGTCTGACCATTGGAGTACCAGTCTCGACTCGCTGAAAATTGGAGAACCTATTACCCGCAGCATCACTATTAAAGCCGACGGACTTACAGCGGGGCAAATCAATCCACTGCACTTTGATAACATTGACGGCCTGACGTTCTACAATGACCAGGCACAAAATGATGACCAAAAAACAGCAAATGGTGTGCAAGGCACGCGTGTTGAAACGCTTGCGATAGTTCCCACCAAGGCAGGACATTTCACCCTGCCTGAAGTTAAAGTCAATTGGTGGGATACCAAAAGCAATAGTGTGCGCACAGCCACCCTGCCCGCCGTTAATGTAACTGTTGGCCTTGGTGATATGACGCAAGTTCCCGCCGCACCGGTAGACCATACTGAAGCAGCCACTGACATTGCTAAAAACACAGATTCAATCCCCGCCCAATCGACACAAACGATTGTTCAGGCAAAAACGCCACTTTGGCTTTATGTCACCAATATTTTAAGTTTGTTGATTGCGATTTTCTTTGCGGTACGCTTCTTACAACTCAAGCGCGACCTGCGTAAAGCAAGCGATTCCGAGAGCAAGGAAAGAAATGAATTTAGCAGCAATGAAAGCGAAACCTGGAGCAACTTCAAGCGCGCCTTATCAGAACAGGAACTTGCCGGATTGCGTAAATCATTGATTTTGTGGGCGCAGGCTTACTGGAGAGATTCCACTATAAACAGCCTGCAAGCAGTCGCCGATCATGCGCAACAACCTGCGCTTACGGAAGAATTAAATAAACTGGATGCAGCAATTTTCAGCACCCATGCATCAGCACCGGACAAAGATGTACTTTTGCAATTATTAGCCAATTTGCGCATGAGCAAACGCAAGTCAGCTAGTGCTGAGGGGCTACAACCGCTTTATAAAAGTAAATAGCAGGATCAATTCAATTGCGGTAATACTGCAACCGATCTATTTGCCGATCAAACTGATCCAGCACATGCTCAATACAACGGGTTGCGAGACTAAAATAATCACCGGCTTGAATACTGGGCCTATCAACAACGAGCTGCGTTTCAATACAGCGCAGCAGTTGTTGGATTTCTGCGCGCGATTTATCCGGCCAGGAAGAGTCCACACTTGACGCAATTTTATTGCGCAAATGATTGAGCTGAATCCGCAACACACTGGAACACTCACCCTTTGCGGCAACCCCGGTACCCAAAGCCCGAGCCTGCCCAATGTATTCTGCAATCGACAATAAATAGCGCCAATCGGTATCCATCGCATCGCCTGTTATCTTTGACAAATGATGCACATCAGCAACGTCATCAATTAAATATAATAAGTTAGCAATTAGAAAATTGTGCTGCTTAAAGTTTTTATCTGCATCACCCTGTAAATAAATAGCCCCCAAGCGAGTCCAATGGTCAACCAGACTCGACCATTTAACGTTCTCACGCATCCAATCTCCGGCCGCATCCACATCATCTATAGTGCGTTTTACTTTTATCGCCAATGCTTCAATATCAACCTTTGCACCCTGATTGCCATTAATAAAACCAGTCGTCAATCCTCGATGCTGCTGCACATAGGTCAACAAGTTGCGCAGCAGTTTTATATATTCAATTCCCTGCGTGAATTGCAAGGTGGCATAACGTTTTTTACGGCTGAGTGAAGCCATTAAAAACAGTAAAACTCCCACCGGAAAAACCAATAAAATTACCATTAGTGAAACAGGAGTTTCCATAATGTTACTCCGATTGATGAGTCAATCTATGCAAGTGGTCGGCAATTTCGGCAGCTTGACCGGCGCGAAAACTATTTTGATTCGCCAGGTCCGCTACCGTTTCTATATGTTTTGAAATTTCTCGCGCTGCAACACTTTGTTGTCCTGCAGCTACTGAGATCTCATCAATCAACTCAAACACATCATCAGTTGTTGTTAGAATTGCTTTTAAAGATTCATCAGCACTGAATACACCTTGCAATGACTTATCTGTTTTATCTACCACGTTGGTCATGCTTACCAATACTTGCTGCATACTCTCCTGCACACGCGCAACATTGGCGGATATCTCACTTGCAGAGCCTTGGCTACGTACTGCCAGTGCCCGCACCTCATCAGCGACTACCGCAAAACCACGGCCGTGCTCTCCTGCACGGGCAGCTTCAATAGCAGCATTCAACGCAAGCAAGTTGGTTTGCCCCGCGATATCACTAATCACCTGCGACATTGCGGTAACATTTTGCATCAGTGTTCCCAACTGGCTAACCCGAACTTCAGTCTCACGCGCAAGATTTGCGACTGCAGTTACTTCGCGGCTAGCGCTCTTTAATGCATCCCCTCCTGTTTTACTATAGTCACACGCTTTCGTTGCTGCATCGCGAGCAGAGGCTATGCGACTACTAATATCATCAATACTGTGGCTAATTTCAGTAATCGCCGCCGCACTGGATGTAGTGGCATTGGATTGGTAGGCGGCACTTTTTGAAACTTCTTTCGCATTTTTCGCCAGCTCTAACGATGAATGCCCCATTTCTTTTACGGCATCACTGTATTCAGCATTACGCCGCTGCCGCGCTTTAAAAACCTCAATAAAAGTATTGTGCAAACCATTCAGGGGACCAGCGACCAAATGATTCCAATCCACTGACTCATCTTTATTCACCGAAATTAGATATTGCTTTATTCCACGCACATCCCTGGTTACACCACCAATAATGCCTAATATCAAAACCACTACTAACGCGAGCGGCATTAGCAACCAGTAGCTATTACTACCGAATAGAATCGCACCCGCCACCAAAATTAAATTACAGAAAATTGCGACTAGTAAAACCCATGATTTCACGGCCCCTACTGCTTGCCCCAAAAAACGCACCATCTCACAACCTCCAACCGCACCCTGCAAAAATAATCAGGCAAAAATGCGCACACAATTAGTGCGAACAAAATTATTATCGCCATCAATGCAACAAAAAGGGGCGCAACTTATCGCGAACGTTTACTTATTGGTAATACTGTAGGTATATCAATCAACATTCATGCCAGCCGCAATCGCTCGATTATTCAGCGAGCAAAATCTGGTGAGCAGGGTTATTGAGATAAAAGGAAATGCTGGCGGGAATTCGTTTTTTGACCAATAAAAAAGGCGGACAAATCTAATTTATCCGCCTTTTCAAGTCCAGTGATTGTTCTACACCAGGCTTTTACTTACCACTTCAAATACATCTTTGGAAAGATTTGGCTCAGCAATAATTCTTTCCAATTCTTTTTTCATTAATGCCTGACGTTCCGGGCTATATTTTTTCCACTTGGTTAGCGGTGTTAATAGCCGTGAAGCAATTTGCGGGTTTTGCGTATTCAGCAAAATAATCTGATCCGCAAGAAACTGATAACCTGCCCCCGCATTAGCATGGAAATTAATCGCATTGCCGCCACAAAAGCCGGCGATAAGTGCACGGATTTTGTTGGGGTTTTTTCCGTCGTAGGCAGCATGGTTTTGCAGCCCTTTGACTTTATCCAAAGTGTTAGGGAGCAAACAGGTTGCCTGCACACTGAGCCATTGGTTAACAACTAATGATTCATGCTGCCAACGCTGATAAAAATCAGCCAATGAGGTTTCAGCCAACTGCTGCGCTAGCGGAGCATCGGCATTTACCAATTGTGATAGCGCCGCCATCACATCAGTCATGTTGTTTGACTCGCGATATTGTTGTTCGCACGCACGAATTAAATCGTCTTCACCCAACAGCATTAAGTACCCAAGTGCAACGTTCTTTAAGCTGCGACTGGCAATTGCATCAGCAGTTGCGGCATACACTTGCTGGTGATCATAAGCATTATAAATACGCACAAAATGATCGCGCAGTGCGCGTGCAAGCGCTTTACGCACTGCCATACGACTGTGGTGAATTGCTTCAACATCAACCACGTCAGCTAATTCACTCAGGTAAGCTTCTGATGGCAGGCTGAGCATGTAAGCGACCATAGCCTGATCGAGACTATCGTCCTGCAGCACACTGCTGTATGCAGACAACAGATCAGCATCAAGTTGCAAACCAGCCAGACTTTCGCCACGCGCATAAGCTGACATTGCATGATAGATCGCCTGCAGACCTAACTGCTGACTCGCCTCCCAACGATTAAAACCATCGCTATCACGACTCATTAACACAATCAAATCATCGCGACTGTAGTTGTACTGTAATTTCACTGGAGCAGAAAAACCACGCAACAAACTCGGCACCGGTTTTTCCTGCACCCGTTGAAAGACGAAGGTTTGCTCTGCAGCAGTTAACTCCAATACTGTGTGAGTATTATCACCGGTTTCAAAGTCTGGTTCGGCATCTTTCAGATAGAGCGGCAAATCCCCTGCACTGCCTAAAAGCCCAAGTGCAACAGGAATATGAAATGGTAATTTCTGCTGGCATTCAGGCGTTGGTGGGCAGGATTGTTTAATGGTGAGCGAATATTCTTGCGCATCTTCATCGTAAGAATCGGTCACCTGCAAACGCGGAGTACCCGCTTGCGCATACCAGTTTTTAAATTGCGTTAGATCGCGCCCGGATGCATCGGCGAGCGCCGCAACAAAATCTTCCGTCGTCACTGCTTGACCGTCATGACGCTCAAAATACAAATCGGTGCCCTTACGGAAATCGTCTTTGCCAAGCAAGGTCGCTAGCATACGAATTATTTCCGCACCTTTTTCATACACGGTCATGGTATAGAAATTGGAAATCTCGATGTAGGACTCAGGGCGAATTGGATGCGCCATGGGGCCAGCATCTTCTGCAAATTGCAGCGTACGCAACAGCGTGACATCCTCAACCCGTTTTACGGTACGCGAGCCCATATCAGCAGAAAATTCCGAATCGCGATAAACAGTAAAACCTTCTTTCAAACTTAATTGGAACCAATCGCGGCAGGTGACACGGTTACCGCTCCAATTATGGAAATATTCGTGTGCAACAACGCCTTCTACTCGCTGGAAACCGGCATCAGTCGTTGTTTCCGGTTTTGCCAGTACGCAGGAGGTATTAAAGATATTCAGGCCTTTGTTTTCCATTGCGCCCATATTGAAATCATCAACGGCAACAATCATAAAAATATTCAGATCGTATTCACGGCCGTAGACTTCCTCATCCCAGCGCATAGAATTTTTCAGCGATTCCATTGCATGATCGCATTTATCCAGATCTTTTGGCTCGACGAAAATTTTCAGAGTGACATCGCGACCAGAGCAAGTAGTAAAGCTATCTTCAATGTGCGCGAGATCGCCAGCTACTAGTGCAAAAAGATAAGCCGGCTTTTTAAATGGATCGTGCCAAGTGGCGTAATGGCGGTTGTTTTGTGGATTGTTTTCAGCATCGCCTTGATCAATCAGGTTGCCATTGGACAAGAGCACCGGATATTTTTTATCAGCCACCACTGTTGTGGTGAATTCACTCATCACATCAGGTCGGTCAAGATAGTAAGTGATCTTACGGAAGCCCTCTGCCTCACACTGGGTGCAATACATAGTCCGCGAGCGATACAGACCTTCGAGCGAGGTATTTGCCTCGGGCTTAATGCGCGTGATAGTCAGCAATTTAAATTCCGCTGGCGTATCAAAAATAGTCAGACTCTCTTCACCAAATTCATAATCGCTAGTGCTGAGCTGTTTTCCATCGAGCGCAATCGAAATTAATTCCAGATCAGCACCCTGCAAAATCAGCTGCGTTGCAGGAGTTTGCGCTGTGGGATTTCGATACAAATGCAACATCGCACTTACAATGGTTTCACCATCATAAATTTCAAAACGTAAATCCGTTGTTTTAATAAGATAACCAGGAACCTGATAATCTTTCAGGTAAATTGTTTTGGGTTGATCTTTGGCAGGCAGTGATTGTTCAACGGCAGTCATGATGAAATCCTTAAAATTTATTCAACCCACTTGATTGGTTTATCGTGCGGTTCATGGTCGTGCTCATGATCGTCGTCGCCACAATATGTGTGTGGTTCTGGCGGGATGTAACCGGTGTGCTGGTCTGGCGGAAGATTTTTATGCTCATAAGCAATAACCGCTTGCATACACAATTGTCGCTGCTCAACCGACAATCGATTTCCATCAGGCCATTTTCCCAATTCAACGGCACGTTTTAGATTTTGGTAAATTTCCGGCGTAAGACTGGAAAGTAATTGTTGTAAATCCATAAATCATTCACTCAACTGCTGAAGCGCACATGATTAGCGCTGATATAAATTTTTAGTGAGTAGCGCGTACACAACACCGGCAATCAAACCACCCACATGCGCCGCATTGGCAACTGAACCGGAGATAAAATAATCCACTACTCCCGTCATACATAACACTAACCACACCAGCATAAAACCGATCAATGCTGAAGGCACAGCTACTAGCGGATGCGGAACCAAACGCTGGCGAACAGCAATAAAACCGACCAGCGCGTAAACCACACCCGACATACCGCCAAAATTAACACTACCACCCCACCAATATTGCGCGATATTTGCCGCTATAGCGGTCACTGCAAAAAACAGCAGAAAGTGCCAATGCCCCATCAAAAATTCCAGGCGACGACCTAAATCCCACATCCACAAACTGTTGAACAACACATGGAAAATTCCAAAATGCAAAAATGCCGGTGTAAGCAATCGCCAGATTTCTCCACCCACACTTGCATCACCAAAACCTGCAAAATAAAAATGGCTGGCGATTGGATGGCCGACGGCCAAGGCGCCCAATCCACTCAAAATAATAAGCGAGATAACAACAGGAGCCATTTTTGCCTGCTCAAACAATCCTGGCCCTGCATGCAGCACTTGCGGACTAACCACTGCAGGTTGCAACTCAACTTGACCTTGGGCGTATTGATTGAGGAAATCTTGCAGCGCGGGAATCACCGCCTCATCAAGCACCGCCAAACATTGCTGGCCATTTTCTTCGGTTATACGATGTTGTAGTCCGCGTTGGTGTAAATAATTGCTAAGCGCGCTCAAATCCTGATCAAGAGGGAAAAGTTTTACGGTAATCCAGTTCAATGATGAGTATCCAGTAGAAGAAAGTAATTGCAGATATGCGGCCCAAATCATGGGGATCAACCCAATCGCCACTAGGGATCGACATAAACCCATACAAATTTATCTGACTGCAATTGTGCCTCACCGTCCATACGATATGCCACCAATCGCCCGTATTTAACCGCACTGTAATCCAGGCAGGCGAGATTGGGAGCAAGCGGCCGTGGCTGCCCCTTGAGCCAGTAATGCCCAATAAACAATGGCGGTAAGGATTTGTCGTAGTGAACCATTTGCGCGCGATGCTCGTCCGAAATTTCGGCGCGGGCGATGTGCTCGGGGATGGGATCTGGCTGGAACAATAACTGCCCGTAGGTACGAGCGGTGTGCCCCCAAAACTTGGTGCGGAACGCGTGGCGCACGTAGCCATCAGAGGAAGTCATTGTCTCACCTTCCGGTAAGGGGATGTCGACTCCTCCCGTCAAACGCTGCTTGGTTCTGGCTTCGAGACTGCCTTTTTGGACGGAGCGGTTGATGAACTGCCAATCGATATGACCGTCACCATAGGTCGCGCGGTGTAAATCGATTAATTGCTGATCCCAACAGGCGTGCACTGCGCGGAAGATTTGTTGGGTGTTCGGATGCTGGATTTCCAGAAATAGCGGTAACTCCACAAACCAGCGCAAAAAAGCCTGCCATTCCTGGGAATAATTGGCGAACTGCTCAAGGGTTTCGGTCGCTTGGCGGACATTAGCAGGCGTATGAGGCCGCAAATATTCACCCATTGTCGCCGTGGGAGTTGAATAGGTGATTGCATTGAATTCGTGATTGCCCATCACCAACTGTGCGCTGCCCTTTTCCACCATATCGCGCACCAGATGCAAGGCTTCGCGGATGCGTGGGCCACGGTCAACAACATCGCCGAGAAAAATGGCTTGTCGGTTGCGATGGCGGTACACACCGCCAATCTTTTGATATCCAAGAAGTTGAAGCAAACGCTCCAACGTCTGGGCGCAACCATGTACATCACCGATCAAATCATAACCGCTCGCCTCACCCATCTGAGGCTTGAATCGGGCTACGCCTGACAAGGACTCGATCATATTACTCCTTCAGCAAATGACCACCCCACCCTAACTTGGAGCGGCAACGTTCATAAAAGTTGTAATCCAGCGGATGCAAAAGCTCCAGACGGTGAGGCTTTTTACGAATTGAAATTTCGTCGCCAGTTTGCACATCCACATGGGAATGACCATCACAGGTAACCATTGGTTCAGCGCGATTATGCTCACCCACTACGATACTAATTGCGCTATCACCCGCCACCACAATCGGGCGACTGCTCAGGGTGTGCGGGTTCATTGGCACCAGCACAATTGCGTCCAGCGTAGGATGCAGGATTGGGCCGCCACCGCTGAGCGAGTAAGCGGTAGAACCCGTCGGGGTCGACACAATCACACCATCCGAGCGCTGACTGGTCACAAATACACCATCGACTGAAATTTCAAACTGCAACATGTGAATAAATTGACCCGGGTGCAATACCACATCATTCAACGCATCCGCTGTAGCAATCACTTGCCCCTGGCGTTTGACCTCCATATCCAGCAAAAAGCGCTGTTCGGATTTGAATTTACCCGACAACACCTCATCGACCTTGTTCTCAATATTCTCCGGGGTGATGTCAGTCAAAAAGCCGAGGCGGCCGCGGTTAACCCCGAGCAATGGCACGTCATATTTGGCTAACGCGCGCGCGCCACGCAGCAAACTGCCATCGCCACCAACCACAATGACCAGATCACATACTTGCCCCAGTGCTTCCATATCCATGATTTGCTGTGCAGCCGACACCATTGATGCATCGGTAATCAGAGCAGCAGTTTCAGCTTCAAGCACAAAAGCTTTATTACGCGACTGCAAAAAGCGAATTAATCGCTTGATGGAGTAGACCGCACGCTCGTTATTAAGGTGACCAATCAGGCCAATCGTTGAAAAATGAGTCATATAGTTTCACTGAGTGAGCGGTTGCAGAAATGAATAATTAGTAAACAGCTTATGTAGGCTATTATAGCCTGCAGATCAACCAAGGCTTAAATTTATGCCAAATTCGATATATGAAGCATTCAAAACACGAATACATGAACTTGAGCACCAAGCCGTACGCGATCTCGCCTGGTGCTGCTTCAGTCCGCCGATAATAGATAAGTTGCCAGATATCGAGGCGACAATCTTGCATTTTGCTCATGACGATTTATGGGGTTGGCTCGAAGAACTTGATCAACACCCGGATGAGTTGCTCGCTCAAATTGCCCAAACCAAAAGCACGCGCCTCGGCATTTATTACGAAACCCTGTGGCGTTTTTTCTTTTCTCATCGACCAGACTGGAAGCTGCTACATCATAATTTGCAAGTTGAACGTAATGGCATCACGCTCGGCGCGTTTGACTTTTTATGTCGCCATCTGAATGAATACTGGCACATAGAAACCGCAGTAAAATTCTATTTATGTATTAGTGAAAATGCACAAGATGCACTCAAGTGGGAAAGCTGGATTGGCCCTGCCAGCCACGACCGGTTGGATCTAAAACTCAAACACTTGAGTCAGCACCAACTACCTTTGCATCAATCTCCTGAAGCAAAAACACAACTGCAACAAGCTCATCCTGAAAATACAAACTGGAAGACAGGTTTGTGCATGCAGGGCTATTTATTTTCGCCAGCTCCGGAAAGCTTCCACCCGAAACACAGCAATAAAAATCACGGCAGTGGTTACTGGTGGTTTCTTAGTGACTTCTTGCACTATATTAACAATCATGCGGAAACAAAATGGATCATTCTTGATCGACAACGCTGGTTGTCGCCCGCGCATAGCAGCGACAGCGATGAATTGATTCAAGGGGATAATCTAGTCGGACAATTGCAAAAACAAATTGGAGAAAACAAAAGGCCGCTATTGTTAGCGGCCATGGAAGAGAGAAAATTAATCAACAGTGAGAGAATTATCTGGCAGGAATTTTTGCGCTGTTTTGTGGTACCAGACAACTGGCCGGAAAACTAACCCTGCCCCAATACGGCAACACCATCGCGCAACACATAATTATTAGTGTCGGACAAATATTGCTGCACACCAGACGGAGTAAATAATTGCTGGCAATTTTCCAGCGCAAGGGTGCGATAGCCGTGCTGCGCCAACAAATGTGCTGCGGCTCGGCTGCGACGACCGGTATCGCAATAAAAAATATACAGTTTATCTTTAGCCAGTAAGCGCGATTTAATCGATAGAATATTCAAAGGAATATTCACCGCTTTTGCCAGATGCGTTTCGCTGTACTCCTCTTCACTACGCACATCAACCGCAACAATACCTTTAGCAATATTTTCTTCTAACTCACCTAATGCCAGCGTTGCCACACTTGGCTCTTTCAGCAAACGATAAAAATCCTGCTTTTCCAAGCGCATCAATACACCATCGGTGCGCATCATAACTGTGGCGTTACGCACAGTTTCGTTGACCAAGGCATCTTCACCGAAACAGCGACCAACACCAATGGCTGCAAGGTGCTGGCGTTTGTTGTCATTGTGGCGAGTCACGTCGGCCTCACCTTCTTTAATAAAATAACATTGATCTCCCATTTCACCCTGACGAATAATCACATCGCCCGCATACACAACTTGCGGGGTGAGGCGTGAAAAAATTTGCTCAACGTTCAATGGGGGAACCTTAAAAAACAAATTGGATTTTAAAACAACCATCATCCAATCCACATCTTCATCAAGATCGCGCTCGCGCGAAATAATCAACTGGAGATAATCAGCCACTTGGCTCCAGGTTAGCATTTTGTCCAGGCGCTCACTCTCAATACGCAACACGCTACAATCTGTTTCAGCGATAGCAGTATATTGGCGCGGCTGCTGGTGGGCGATGGGAAATAGTGAGGAGCGACCTTTGATGCGAGTGCGACTACCATCGTCAATCACGAGAGAGACATCACCGTGCAGCAGATAAACATGCTGAGCATCGTAACTACCGGCAGTAAAAAGAGTCTGCCCTGCGCAAACTACTTCAACCACTGCATCATCTAGTAAGGCCAGCAAATGACTTTCACTCATGTCCTTTAGCGGCACAAGTGTACGAGTTAAATTCAGATCGAATTCAACGGGCGGCACATTGGCAGTAGTTTGAGATGTAGCAGTTTTTTGAGCTTGCATAACAACATCCTTCAAAGTGAAAGCGACAACTTAAGACACTCACTCGCGTTACAATAATTATTTTATAGAGAGCCAAAACCACGTCGTCCTTGCAAGCCGCCGGAGTGGATCGCAACAATCCGGGAGCCACGCGACCAATAACCTTGTCGCGCAAGAGAAACAATTCCCCAAAATAGTTTCACGGTGTAAACAGGATCGAGCGCAATGCCCGTTTGACGCTCAAAATCCCGCCAGAATATCGATAAATAATCCGGATGCTTTTTGCCATAACCACCAGCATGAAACCCGGAAATCAAACGCCAATTTGCGGCCTCGTTTGAGGCACCAAGCTCGCGGTAATTAGCGGCAATCACTTCGCCTAAATCGCCCGCCCCCTTCAATACCGAAAACCCGATTGCCGGCTTTGCAACATCAATTCCAGCCGCCAATCCAGCCAAACTCGTTCCTGTGCCACAGGCTGCGCATATTGCAGTATAGTCACCTTTCAACTGCTGCTCTAGCGCCCTGCCAGCCACCTGCATACCTTGCGCGCCCGCTAAATTAGCACCGCCCTCGGGAATGAAGTAAAAATCGCCATACACTAACCGTAAATCTGCAATTAATTCGGCGCTGTTTTTATCGCGATAGTCAGTACGGCTCAAAAACACCAACTGCATTCCCCACGCCTCAGCATCGGCGAGTGTTGCACTTAACTGTGCTGGCCGCTCACCGCGCACCACACCCAAGGTTTTAAAACCGTAACGATTTCCTGCCGCAGCTAGCGCATGCAAATGATTCGAATAAGCGCCGCCAAAGCTTAGCAGGCAGTTCAATCCCTGTTCACGTGCAGCCTGTAAATTGAAAAACAACTTGTAAAACTTGTTACCGGATAATTGCGGATCAATCAAATCATCGCGGCGCACCAACAATTCAATCCCTGCCCCCGCCAATACGTCCAGCTCAACTCTCTGCACCGGTACACGGAGCGCGACACCCAATAAATCATCTGCAGAATCGATTAACAACACGCCAGCCTGCCCTTAACACATACAAATAAGGCAGGGTTAACGTCGCTCTGCCACCAATTGATAAGCTACCGCCTGATGCTGCGCACAGCGGTCACTCTCACCTGGATGGAATTCTATCGGAGTTTCGATGGTTGGGATGCTTTTGCCACATATTTGACCCCGTGCATCAACTGCACTGCAGCACGAGGTTTTGTGATGCTCCATCCACGCAAAATAAATCGCCTCGCTGACGCCGGCTTTATCCGCCGCATATGCTTGCGGATCTTCCAGGTAACGGCCGATATCATCCAGCGCTATTGCGACTTCGCCTAATCCCGGCAGGAATACCACCATGTTAACGCCAGCTTTGGTCAGGCGCCCAAGTAGTTGATCGCCGCTATTTTTGAGCAAGAGTTGGTTCTCACGTTTGAGATTAACAATCTCCTCTTTTAGCGCGCTTTCATTTTGGTGGCGATAAAACAATTCCACCTCGCGCATATCGAGCATTTCACGCAATTCCGCAGTTGCAGCGCGGATTTTTGCATCCATTTCCAAGGCAAAATTTTCTTGCAACACCTGCACCTGGCTGGATTCATCTTGCTGTTGCGCCTTGAGTTTGTGCGCAAAATATTCACGCATCCCTTCAATTTTGGTGGCCTGCACATCAAGGGTGTCTTTGAGATTGCGATTGCGCTCAGCCAGCTCCTTGTTTTGCTTCTCATATTGCTGATGCTTTTGTTGATAGGCCAACAATCGCTGCTGATGCTCATGTTGCACGCCATGGAATTTGGCCTGATGCTGATTCATCAGCGTCGCAATTCGTAAACGCTGCTCCTTAATTAGCAGCGCCATTTTGTCGCGCAGCTCCTGAGTGTAATGCTCATGAAGCTTTTGTTCGATTGCCGCCTGTTCGCGCTCAGCGTCCTCTATCGACCGAACAGCCTGAACCGGAGCGGCCGGCTTTTGGGGTTTCGCTGCAGGAGGCTTAACAATTAGCCCCAGACGATTTGCCTTAACCACCTTGCGCAACGCGACAAAACTATTCTTGCCACGCTGCATTAATGGATCCCACAGACTTTTCTGATGCCAGGCAACAGGACACTGGGAATAGCAAGCCAACCGAATAGCGCCCGCCCCCATATCTGGCCCAGTGCCAGCTGACTCAATTAGTTGACGCAATGGCACATTCCAACGGCGATCAACCATGCCTTTGGCATCAAACCCCAATAGGAAAAAGACCACTCCAGTTACACACAGGGAATGATCCACCTGAACATAAGCGGCCTTAGCCGAACCATTAGCGAAATCGGGAACAGGAATAAAACCATCCAGGATGGCTTCAAATTCGGGATAGAGTAGCTCGCGGGAAATCTGTTCTTCCTGAAATAGAAAGACCGCTTCGAGTTGCTCTGCGGGGGCATTTGGCATAGGTAGTCGCCTCAAACTATGCGGAAGATTACTTTCAGTATAAGAAAGCAACTACCGTGAAAACGTGAACAACTACCGGCAACCGGGACTTTTGCGCAGATTTGCGGCCTACTCGACGAAAAATGACCGCATCAAACCAGTCGTCAAAAACAACCAGTTATAGAGACCGACAAGAAAGAGGAAAAGGGTTATGAAAAATGGGGAAAAACATAAGGAGGGAATTGCTACCACGAGCCTTGCAGCAAATTGCTGCAGCAGCCCGGGTTAAATATCTGAGTAATCCTCAGTGATTTCATCGTCGGCATCGTCGTACAGAACATCCAACAGGTCTTCGATATAGTCTTGCATTAGCTTGTTACTCCTTTATGGAAATAGAGATGAGGCATTCTGCCCTATCAGAGACAGCCAAATGATGTGGCCGTTCAGGGACTTTACTCCTCGAAAACCAAATTACCAACAGAAGATGACAATATTATGTATAACAATTTTTTATTAGCTAATACCCAACGCCTGGCGGGCACTGGCGCGGGATAAAATAGGAAGGGGAATAACAGGCAATAAAAAACCCGCAACAAGTGCGGGTTTTTAAATAGTGGCGGACCGGACGGGACTCGAACCCGCGACCTCCGGCGTGACAGGCCGGCATTCTAACCGACTGAACTACCGGTCCGCATGCTTTTCTCAACACCTTCGTTTTGCTTTTTGCCCTTGTTCATGAGAGCGCAAAATGTGGTGGGCGGTACAAGACTCGAACTTGTGACCCATGCCTTGTAAGGGCATTGCTCTACCAACTGAGCTAACCGCCCCTCGTTGAGAGGTGCGCATTCTATCGAATCTGACATGAGTGTCAAACACTTTTTAGCGAAAGATTTAAACTTTTTCTAAATTGCTTAAAAGGCCATCAAGGATGGATAAAAATGCGGCGCATTCGTCCAGAAAACAACCCAAACACTTATCGCCATTGAATTCGGGTCGATATATTCAAGAGCAAAGAGTAGATTAGCCACAAAACAATCAAGACTAATGATGCTTATGAGCGCACAACCTATCATTACCGGCCTATCGCAGACTGACTCCGCCCCTTGGATGGGCATGATAGTAATACTGTTACTGGTCTTGCAGACCCTGTTGATCATCGGTCTGCAACGCAGTCGCCTGAGCAATAAACGCGCACGCAAAGCCTTGAAAGAATCGCAAAAAGCACTAGAAGAAAAAATTCGTGAACGCACCGAAAGTTTGTATACCACCAATAATTTATTAATTGATGAAGTCGCACGGCACGAACAAACCGGACGGCAGCTACGCGAGACCAAGCTTTACTTGCAAAGCATGATCAACTCAATGCCCTCGATTATTATTGGTGTGACGTCTGCTGGTGAAGTCACTCACTGGAATGCCTCAGCTGAAAATACTTTTGAAATTTTTTCCAATGAAGCACTCGGTCGAAAAATTATCGATTTATTGCCACTATTTCCTGTCACTATCAATGCGATCAAAAATTCCATTCGCAATGGCGAACCACATGCGATACAGCACACGCAATATGAAGAAGAACAGAAACGCTATTTTGAAATTACTATCTACCCATTAATCTCCAGCACCCAACAAGGTGCCGTTATTCGGGTCGATGACGTTACCCTAAAAATAACAATCGAAAATTTAATGATTCAAAATGAAAAAATGTATTCACTCGGAGAGGTTGCAGCCGGAATCGCCCATGAAATTAACAATCCATTAAGTGTGATTTTGCAAAACGTGCAAAATATTACGCGCCGTACCGATATTAATTTTCCGATTAACCACACTCGCGCACAAGAACTGAATATTGATTTTCCGCAGGTCAATAATTACTTGCAAGCGCGTGAAATTCCACAAATGCTCGATTCGATCCGCGAAGCCGGTGAACGCTCAGCAACCATAGTGCGCAACATGCTGGAGTTTTCCCATAATTCACAACGCAAAACCAGTTTGGTCGATATCAAACACTTAATTGAACAAACAATTGCGCTGAATCGCAGTAGCTATCCCAAAGCGGCAAGCGATCATTCATTGCAGATAAATACCGAATTCGCTGAAACATTACCTCCATTGCATGCATCAGCCCCTGAGCTTCAACAAGTTCTGCTCAACCTGTTGCGCAATGCAAAACAAGCACTCGCAGACAATAACATCGAATCACCTACAATCTGGATTAGAACCTATGCACAAGAACATCATCTTGTGATCGAGGTTCAGGACAATGGCCCCGGGATGACCGATACTGTTCGCCAGCATATCTTTGAACCGTTTTTTACCACCAAGGAATTGGGTTCGGGGACAGGCTTGGGATTGTCAGTCTCGTATTTCATTATCACCGAGCGCCACCAAGGAACGATTGATGTTAAAACTGCACCAGGTAAAGGCAGCAACTTTATTATCCAGTTGCCACTGCAGTAACCAGAATCTATAAATAAAATCATCGTTACCGAGGAAAAATAATGATCAACCAAAAATATTTGTACATTGCGGCATGTAGCGCACTTTTTATTAGCGGCTGCGGAACCCAACCCACAGCCCCGAGCGGAAACAGTTTGGAAATCGCTGCCACGCAAGTATTGAATGAAGCGGTTTATCACTCAGCATTATTTTCAACTTGCGCAGAGTTGGGTGGAGACATAGAGCTTGATGTTATCGACATTCAGCAAGATTGGCTCAATGAAAACTCAAAGCTCATCGCCGCTGCCGATAGTTATTACAGCCAGCAACACGCCAACCATACGTTTAACTACGATGGTAAAACATTAGCGCCAGCGGCCATTCGCCTCGCTCGTGAAGCGCGCACGCGTGCCATTAACGAGCTCGCACTGGCGCAGCGCAGCCCGGCCAATAAACAAAAGACCTGCAAATTTAGAATTGCACAAATCAGCGGTAGCAATTTACCCCTGGCAAACATCGCCTCAATCACTCCCTACGCAAGCGAGTTGCTGATGTACCTGCCACTAGACATCAAAGCAGCTGAAGCCCCCCAACTTGCCGCAGGACTCATAGGTACCACACCAGGCGCAACCTACTACAGCATTGCCAAAGTGCACGAAAAGAGCTGCCCAGCTGCCTACACCTTAAGCATTACCAACCAATGGCCAAATGAGGCTTATGCAAACTTCTGCGGGGAAAAGGCAACTGAAGTCCTCACCTGCGAATGGGGCAAATGCACCTCGAAGAAGTTATAATGGGTGATTGCGAGCCTCGCTGAACCGGGGCTCGATTATTTATTCATGAGCCCCAGTATGACGCCCACCGATTTTTCTACCGCGAGTTACCAAGCCCAGCTAGCGACAAAGCTCGCTAAAATCCAGCAAGATTTCGCCGAATTCTCTCTACCAGATATCACCGTTTTCGCTTCACCTGAAAAGCATTACCGCATGCGCGCCGAGTTTCGTGTATGGCATCAGCAAGAGCGCACTGAATATGTAATGTTCACCCAGGACGAATTCAAACGCCCCTACCCCATCCATGAGTTTCCAATCGGTTCGGCGCTGATGAATGAGCTGATGCAACGCTTATTGATTGAAATTAACAGCGATGAGTTGCTGCGCCACAAACTGTATCAGGTTGATTTTTTAACCACCCAGAGTGGCAAAGCATTAGTTACGCTGATTTACCATAAAGCGTTGAATGAAGAATGGATCGCCCGCGCGCAAATACTCAAGCAACAATTGGGAATTGATATTGTCGGACGCAGCCGCAAGCAACGTTTATTGGTCGAGCGCGATCATGTGATCGAACGCCTGCAAGTTGCAGGGCGTGAATATTCGTACCAGCAAGTGGAAGCCAGCTTCACCCAACCGAATGCAACGATTTGCGAGGCGATGCTTAGCTGGGCAGTAGAAAACAGCAAGGGCTTGAGCGGGGATTTATTGGAGCTGTATTGCGGCAACGGCAACTTCACTCTGCCACTGGCGCAAAATTTTGGCAAAGTGTTGGCTACCGAAGTGTCCAAAACCTCTGTTGAATCAGCGCAATTTAATATTGCGGCAAACAAGGTGGAGAATATTCAAATCGCGCGCATGTCGAGCGAAGAGTTTTCACAAGCGATGGATGGGGTGCGGGAGTTTAATCGTTTACGCCATGTCAATTTGGCCGAATACAATTTCACCACCATTTTTGTAGATCCGCCGCGCGCTGGTCTTGATCCACACACCACCAGCATCACGCAGCGCTTCGACAACATTCTTTATATTTCTTGTAATCCTGACACGCTGCGTGAAAATCTAAGAACCATCACGCAAACACATCAAATCAAGGCCTTTGCCATTTTTGATCAATTCCCATACACCCATCACGTTGAATGCGGTGTGGTACTGCAAAAGAAATAAACTCTCAATAAATCATCAGCAAATCAAATCACGCGTCATATAAATCGCAGGACCGGAATATGACGCGAGATTATGTTGCTGCAACTCATCCAATTGATCACATTCGTTAAAGCCCAATTTTTGCCAAAAGGATTTTGAGTTCTGCACAGAAACCAATGCAACATTACGCAGCTCGCGCTGACGCGCCTCAGCTAAGGCATAATTCACCAACATCGGCCCCAGGCCGCAACCCAGTGCAGATTTGCTGATCGCAAGATCGTGTAAATAAAGCGCAGTCGATTCATGTTTATGGGTGAACTCACTCCCCCAAGGTGTAACCTCACCTAATGCGGATTGATAGCCCACCAAGTAACCGCACACCTCACCTGCACGCTCAACAACCCAGGATGTGTCGGGTACTTGCTGAAAGCGCGCTTCGATCACCTCAGCAGTTTCCAAAATTTCGTCAACATAGGCCTCAGCCTGAATACGAACCACTTCAACCAAATCATTTAATTGCATCGCACGGCAACTAAAAGCGCCTGTGTTTTCTCGTACACTCATTGATCAGAATCCAAAAAAAGCTCTTCCTGTTCCGTAGGTTCCGCACCGGCATCTTCCAACAAATGACCAGCGATGGATTTTTTAGTTTTTGCACCCAACCGACGAATATCATCCACACGCTTGACCAAATTACCGCGCCCGTTCTGCAGGCGATCACGTGCTTTACTGTAGGCTTCCTGTGTTTTATTAAGCGAACTACCAATTGCATCCAGCGACTCCAACAACAGCACAAATTGGTCATGCAATGCACCCGCTTCTTTGGCAATTCGCTCGGCGTTTTTATTTTGCTTCTCATAACGCCAGATATTTTCTACCGTACGCAAGGTTGCCAGCAGCGTCGTCGGGCTTACCAAAATTATATGGCGATCATAAGCTTCGCGGTACAAACCAGGTTCATGCTGCAAGGCAAACATAAACGCGGCTTCTATCGGGATAAAGATAAACACAAAATCCAGCGCCTTGATGCCATCAAGCTTTTCGTAATCTTTGATGCTCAAACTTTTGATATGGCTGCGTAGCGAATTCACATGGGCATTGAGATAAAACTTCCGCTCGGCTTCATCGTCAGAACTGCAGAACTTCTCGTAATCAACCAACGAACATTTCGCATCGATCACTATGTCCTTGTTTTCAGGCAAATGAACAATCACGTCCGGCATCAAGCGCGAGCCATCGCTGCCGGTAAAATTAACCTGGGTATCGTACTCACGGCCTCTCTGTAAGCCGGACTCCTCAAGCAAACGCTCCAGCACTACCTCGCCCCAATTACCCTGCGCCTTGCTATTGCCTTTAAGTGCTTGTGCCAGATTAACGGCATCTTCACCAATTTTTTGCGCCTGCTTTTGCAACTCAACAACCTGCCCCGACAATCGATTGCGATCCGCATTTTCCTTTTCGTATACGTCTTCTACTTTTTTACGAAATTCGGTGAGCTGCAATTTCAGCGGATCGAGCGTGTGATCAAGCAGGCTTTTGCTATTTAAATTGAATTGCTGCTGTTTGTTTTCAAATATTTTGTTGGCAAGATTTTCAAATTCCTTGGCCAATTCCACTTTTGCATTCTGCAAAAGCGCCAATTGCTCGGCGAAGTTTTTGCGCTCTTGCTCCAAGCGGGTTTTGAGTTCGGTGGTTTCTTTTGCAAGCAACGTCAGCTGTTCATCTTTGCGCAGCGACTGCTGTTGCAGATCATCAAAGTGACGGGTTTTCTCACGCAGACCAGCAGCGTCTTGCCGGCTATCGCCAAGCGCTTGTTGCAAATCCTGCGCTTGCTGCTGGGTAGATTGCACCAATGCTTTTGTCTCGACCAACTGCAACTTGAGTTGCCCGATCTCGCCTTGCAGTGATGCCTCACGCAAGGCATGGCCGTGCTGCAACTGCTGCTGAGCTGATTCCAATTCATGGGTTTTAGCGATAATCGCTTGATCAAGGCGGCGGCCAATAATCCAATAGACTATAAAAGCGCCGATCACCAAGCCAATCAAGGCGGCAACAAGGGTCAATACCGATGGATTCACAAGAAAACTCCAGAATGTAAAACGCGGCTAGGCTTTATTGGCCACGACCGTTAAAATCGCGGCCATTTTAGCAACATATCGCCCCACTCAGGCCATTGATTTGATCCAGACAATGACGAATTCCACCTTATCATCTCCACCCACGCGCATTCTGGTATTCGATTCCGGCGTCGGCGGCCTGAGCGTCGCTCGTGAAATCCAACAACGCTTGCCGCAGAATCCGCTGGTATACGCATCGGATAATGCCTTTTTCCCCTATGGCACCAAAGGAGAGGCGGAGCTAATTGAACGCGTCGATCAGGTAATCAGTGAGCTTTTGGAGCGCTATCCGTCCGATATCCTCGTGGTCGCCTGCAATACCGCCAGCACCCTCACCCTGCCCCATTTGCGCAGCAAATTAAGCTTGCCAATAGTCGGTGTAGTACCGGCCATCAAACCTGCCGCGTTAATGAGCACGACCGGCGTAATCGGCCTGTTGGCAACACCCGCTACAGTTGCGCGCCCTTATACGCACGAATTAATCCGCGAATACGCAACTAACTCCACAGTTATTTCACTGGGAAGCAGCGAACTTGTGCAAATCGCAGAGCAAAAATTGCGCGGAGAAGAAATCGACTTGGATGCAATAGGCAGAATCGCACAGCAATTGATGCAAGCTGATCAAGCAGAAAAAATGGATGTGCTGGTTTTAGCATGCACTCATTTTCCGCTATTGAAAGATGAGCTGGCCGAGCACCTGCCAGAACAAATAAAGCTGATTGATTCGGGAGCCGCTATTGCGCGACGAGTAGAGTTTTTACTTGCGGATTGTGCAGAACCCGCCGAAGGATATACACCTGAGCATATCGCGGTATTTACCAAAGCAACTACAGCAGCAGAACAACTTGCTCCGGCGCTAACTGGTTTTGGGATTTATCAGCAGGCCTATTTAAATATCTAAGCAATATTTAAGTGCAGTTAAACAAAAAAGCCCCGCTGTTTTGCAGCGGGGCTTTTTAACATTCAACAACAGGTTATTAGAGATCAGTAATTGGTTTGTATTTCGGAACCAACATACGCATCACAAACCAGGCAATCAAATAAGCGGTTGCGCAGATAGCAAACATGATGGTGTAGCCCATCGCGATATTGCCGGCTTTTTCGAAGTGATCAAACAAACCGCCGCCCAACTTATTCAGCAATACACCACCCATACCGCCAGCAAAACCACCGATACCGACTACTGAACCGACCGCTTTTTTGGGGAACATATCAGACACAGTGGTAAAAATATTGGCCGACCATGCCTGGTGCGCAGATGCACCCACAGCAATCAGAAGTATTGGAATCCACACCGAGATATGCCCCAGCGGCTGAGCCAAGAGTACTACCAACGGAAATAGTGCAATCACGAACATCGCTGTGCGACGTGCATTAAATGCATCCATACCTTTCTTGATAAAGTAACCAGGAAACGCACCGCCACCGATACTACCGAACATCGTCAGCGTATAAATCAATGCGATAGGCAGAGCAATCTCGGTTTTTTCCATCCCGTGTTGCGCGCTCAAATAAATAGGCAACCAGAACAAGAAGAACCACCAGACACCATCAGTCATAAACTTACCAAAGGCAAACGCCCAAGTTTGTCTGTAACTCAAAAGCGTGAACCAGGAGGTTTTTACTTCTTCTTCCACGGCTTCAACCGCGTCAACATCTGAATTGATATAGGCGCGCTCGGCATCACCCAAACGTTTTTGTTCGCTCGGCTTGTCGTACCATACCCACCAAAAACCAATCCACACAAAACCGATAATACCAACAACAATAAAGGCCCACTGCCAACCCCACATCACACCAATTACCGGCACAGTCAAAGGTGCAAGAATTGCCCCGACGTTTGCGCCGGAGTTAAAAATGCCTGTGGCGAATGAGCGTTCTTTTTTGGGAAAGTATTCAGCAGTTGCTTTAATGGCCGCCGGGAAGTTCCCTGCCTCACCAAATGCCAGGACTGCACGTGCGATCATAAAACCCGCAACAGAATAAGCCGTAATAGCAGCAGCACCATTCACTGTGCCATTAGCCTGATCTATGTCTGCCAGGCCGATCCAACCCAACACAGTGTAAAAAGCAGCGCCCATGTCATAGGCAAACGCGTGAATAGCCGCTCCAAATGACCAAATGGCAATTGCAATAATGTAGCCGTTTTTGGTGCCGAATTTATCGATGAAGCGACCAGCAAAGATCATCGAGATCGCATACACAAAGGTAAACAACGCGGTGATGTTGCCGTAATCGTTATTGTTCCAGCCATAAAGATGCATAAGCTCGGGGGACAATAAGCTTAAAACCTGGCGATCAAGATAATTAACAGTGGTGGCGAAAAACAACAGACCACAAATGGTCCATCTGTAGTTGCCAGTAGCAGTAGTTGGCTGGTTCATAGGGTCACATGCTTATAGTTATGGAATACAAAGGGAATCATAGTCGCACTTTCTCCGCCTCACTCATCAGAAGCGAAAAAATAATGCACAGATGACGCTCTCACCTAAATTTGTATTGACCTTATTTGCCTGATACTTATCTGCCAGATAAGTTTGCCTGTTCGGCTTATTGATCCAATCCTTTTGGGCCAGCCACTGATGGAAGCGGATGGGGATAACGCGGTGCGTCCAAGCTGTTCTTTATTGTGTGCCAGAAAAGTAACATGTTTCATACGGCCAAACAAGCCAAACACCGGGGTAAATCCTTATGTGACAATGGCTTATAACCAAAATTTACGCAGATGTTCGCTCCCTGTACAGAAGCCAACAGAGACGCGCTAACAAGGCCTAAATTTCTGTTGCCGACGCAATCCCGATGCCATAATACGGCACTATTTCCGGCTACTGAAAAATCATCATGGTTGATACCTATTTCAATATTGATTCCTATCTGCCCGCCATAGCATCCGGCGAGCTGATCATCACCGCCAACAATCGCCTGCGCAATCATATGCTGCGCGCCTATGGGCAACAGCAGCAGGATAAAACCAGCGTGTGGCCGAGCCCGCGCATCTATTCGCTTAGCCAATGGATTGGATTGAATTGGGAGCTACTGCAACGCCGTGCTTATGCACCTGCGGCCAAACGGATTATCAACAACCTGCAACGCCAAACCTTGTGGGAAAAAATTATCGGTGAATCATCACTCGCTGCCGCGTTGCTGCAACCGGAGCCATTAGCGCAAGCTGCCGATAGCGCCCTGCGCAATCTCGAACTCTGGCAATTGAACGAAGAACAAGTGCGTGCTGCAGAGCCACTGCTAAATAACCAAAGCAACACCTACTGCTGGCTCACCTGGTTAGGCGAATTCCGTGCGCGTTTGGCGCAGTTGGGATTTATCACTCAGGAAATGGCAAACCAGATTCTCATCGATGCATTTAAAAATGGGCAGATTGCACAAGAGGCGATCATCCATCTCACTGGTTTTGATGACATTCCACCGCAACACCAGGATTTAATTAATAGCGCTTGTCATGAATTAACCAATATCAAATCGGATAATTCACAAACACAACTAATCCGCACCGAAACACAAAATAGCGAAGCTGAAATTCGCGCATCTGCCCTGTGGAGCAAACAACAACTGGAGCAGAATCCTGCGGCGATGATTGGCATCATCGTGCCCAACCTTGGCCAATGCCGCGATCAGGTTGAACGCATATTTGTAGAAGTATTTGAACCGCTCGCCGCGCTACCTGATCGCCCGCGTTACACATTGCCATTTAACTTTTCTGCCGGTACCCCACTCGGCGCCACGCCAATTATTACGGCGACGCTGGATTTGCTGGAACTGCAAAAATCATCTTGGGATTTGGAGGCCATTTGTAATTTATTGCTTTCTCCCTTTTTTGGTAATGCCGATCAAGAATTGGTATTGCGCACCCATCTGATCCAAACATTGCGCAAGCTTGGGAAATTCACCATCAGCCTGAGTGATTTGCGTTATCACTGTCAAAAGCTGTCAAGCAAGTTGGGCATCGCTGAAAGTGACACCAATCTCGCTACACGATTAGTGCAATTGGAGAATTATCGTCGCCAAACCTTTAGCAATCGCACAGCACAATACTGGAGTGATTTCTTCCAGCAACATTTGCAGCTGCTCAATTGGCCAGGCACAAGGCGACTGGATAGTCAGGAGCACCAACAGTTAACGCTCTGGAACCAAGTGCTGGAACAATTTCTACAATTGGATGGTACTGGCATTCAATTTAGTTACGCAGGCGCGATCCAACAATTACGCAGCATTGCTGGCAAAACACCGTTCCAGGCACAAACCCCGAATTCACCGATTCAAATTCTCGGTGCGCTGGAAGGCGCCGGTTTGCAATTCAGTCATTGCTGGGTGATGGGATTGCATCATCGCCAATGGCCGCCAGTGCCCGCCCCCAATCCTCTATTACCGAGTAATTTGCAACGCACACAAAAAATGCCGCACGCGAGTGCCGAACGGGAATTGCAGTTTGCACGCGCACTCACCGATCACTATCGCCAATGCGCACCCATTGTCGTTTTCAGTTCTGCACACAGTGATGACGACAGCGAACTTAGCCCAAGCGCATTGATTCGCCATTTACCGCTGACTCCGCTCGACAACTTGATTGGAGCATCAGAAAGTATCAGCGCAGAAAATTACCGCGCAATGGCAGCAGCCAATACTCTGGAAATAGTTAATACCGCGCAAGCACCGCAATTAATTATCGGAGAGGAACCCGTGCGCGGCGGAGCTAATATCTTTAAAGAACAAGCTGCCTGTCCGTTTAATGCATTTGCACGTTTACGTTTAGGTGCGACGAGCATTGATGATCCCGTCGCCGGTTTTTCTGCTATCGAACGCGGCAACTTATTGCACGATGCTCTCGCCATGATCTGGCGCGAACTCAAAGACCAGACCAGTCTGCTGGCGCTGGACGAAAGCGCGCTAACCGCACTAATTAGCCAAACAACACAAATTGCGGTGGATTCACTTAAACAAAAACGCGGTACCAGTATCGGTGTATTTTACGCGCAACTCGAACAAGAACGACTAACACACTTAATTGCGGAATGGCTTGCACAGGAAAAAACTCGCCCGGCATTTTCTGTGGTCGCAATAGAACAGGAAGTCGTACTCGAATTTGCAGATCTACCACTGCGCTTGCGAATAGACCGTATTGATCAACTGCAAAATGGCGAACTGCTTTTGATTGACTACAAAACCGGCCAACCAAAATTGCAAAGCTGGTTGGGCGAACGTATGGATGAGCCACAATTACCGCTCTATGCGGTAACAGCCACCAACCAGGTTGCCGCAATCGCCTTCGCACAAATTAATGCGAAGGCAATGAAATGGATCGGCACCGGTGAATTGAGTATTCAACATGAGGGAATTTTCCCCGGCAAGCAATCATGGGAACAGCAATTACACGATTGGCAAATGCACTTACATCAGTTGGCCGCTGATTTTATCCAAGGCGATGTAAGGGTCGATATAAAAAGTCCGGCTGCCGCGCAATACGCTGAAGACCTACTGCCATTGAATCGCCTGCAAGAAAAAGATGCGCTCGATGCGTTTATCCGTCGCATGCAGGGAGCGGTGTAATCAATGACAAATAATCAAATACAAACCACTCAACCAATCGATCAACAAGTTCGTTTTGATGCGCTCGATCCACAAACGTCTTTTGCCGTTTCTGCACCCGCTGGTTCAGGAAAAACCGGATTATTAACCCAGCGCGTACTAACCCTGCTTGCCTATTGCGATGAACCGGAAGAAGTATTAGCAATTACCTTTACGCGCAAAGCCGCTGGCGAAATGCAAGACCGGATTATGCATGCACTGTGGCAAGCTGCTGATCAACCAGAGCCACAAGATCCCCACGCGCATCGCACCTGGCAACTTGCGCAGAAGGTATTACAGCGCGATCGCGAATTACAATGGAATTTATTGCAAAGCCCGCAGCGTTTACGCGTGCAAACTATCGATAGTTTGTGTCGCTCTATCACCAAACAATTACCGCTCGCCAGCGGCATAGGTGCGCAGCCAGACACATTGGAAGATGCTGATCAAGCTTATCGTTTGGCAGTGCGTGAACTCTTTAAATTGCTCGAACAAGAGTCGCCGCTGCGCGATGAACTAACCCGCTTGTTGCGCCATTTAGATAACAACTTACAAGCAGTAGAAAATTTATTAATCAGCTTACTCGCCAAGCGCGAACAATGGCTCGGCGTACTATTACAAGCACGCCATGAGGATGCGCGCGAATACCTTGAGCGCGTATTGCGCGATGTGGTGTGCGAACATCTTGAGCAAGTCGAAGCTGCGTTGCTCATTCACAGCAGCGAGCTATGCAACATTGCTGACCGTGCTGCGACGAATCTACAAGAAGAAGGTGAACGTAAAAATCGCATTCACGAATTACTTGGCATTAATGCCCTGCCCCAAGCCGAACCTGAATCACTCAATCATTGGCTTGCGCTTGTCGACTTACTTTTAACCAATGGTGGCACCTGGCGTGCACGCCTCACCAAAGCAGAAGGATTTCCAGCGGGCAAAGAAAATGCAGAATTAAAAAATCGTTTTAGTGAGCTAATCGCCGCGATTACCGATACCGCGCCAGAAGCAGAGCAATTATTACAAGAGGTTCGCTCATTACCATCTGCCGCTTATGCAGACAGCCAATGGCAATTACTCGACAGCCTCACCAGCATTCTGCCAATTCTTGTGGCACAACTGACTATCGTATTCAAACAACAAAGCGCAACTGACTATACTGCCATTAGCCAAGCTGCGTTACTGGCGTTAGGTGAGGAAGATTCGCCAACCGATTTAGCGCTGCAACTGGACTATCGCATTCGCCATATTCTGGTAGACGAATTCCAGGACACAGCCAGTCCGCAACTTGAACTACTACGTAAACTCACCAGTGGTTGGCAAGCAGGTGATGGGCGCACATTGTTTATCGTAGGTGACGGCATGCAATCCTGTTACGGATTCCGCAACGCCAATGTCGGTCTATTTTTAGATGCTCGTCAACAAGGCATAGGCACCGTCGATTTAACAGCGCTGGATTTGCGCGTGAATTTCCGCTCACAGGCCGGTGTCGTCAATTGGGTAAATGGTATTTTCCAAAACGCATTTCCGCTGCAAGACGATATCAGTCGCGGCGCAGTATGCTATTCGCCTTCGGTAGCATTTAAACCTGCCATTGATGGCGATGCGGTTAGTTTTTATGCATGCACCTATCCGTCTGAAAGCAAGAATGCCGACAGCAGAAATAGCGATGATAATGACGAAGAAATTCCATCACGCCTGAATGCCCAACAACAAGAAGCAGAAAAAGTTGTCGAGTTGGTACAACAATCGCGCTACGACAATCCCGCAGGCAGCATCGCCATTTTGGTGCGCACACGCAATCATCTCGCACGCATATTGCCTGCACTCACTGCTGCAGGATTACATTACCAGGCCACTGAAATTGATCGTCTCGCCAGCCGTATGGCAATTATGGATTTGCTATCACTCACACGCGCACTATTAAATCCATCTGATCGCATCGCGTGGTTGTCGTTATTGCGTGCCCCCTGGTGCGGCTTGGATAATAACGACTTACATAAAGTTTCAACCTTTGATCTCGCCGAAGAAAATCCGCGCGTTAACGACACAGCGTTTGCTGTTATTTGGCCGCAATTGCATTTGCATGAGCAGATAAATGGTTTGAGCAGTAATGGAAAAGCGATCCTTGCACGTGTTGTACCTATTCTCGAACAAGCACTACAAGAACGCTATCGCAAACCATTGCGTCAATGGGTTGAAGGAATCTGGTTTGCATTGGGTGGTCCTGCAACTTTGCTTGATGCGAATGACCAAGACAATATCAGCAGCTTTTTCGCACTGCTTGACAAACACCAACAAGGTGGAAGTATTCGCGATTGGCAAGCCTTTAATAACGCTATCGATCGACTATTTGCAGCTCCGCGTGCAGACGCAGATCCAAAACTGCAAGTAATGACCATCCACAAATCCAAAGGTTTGGAATTTGATACCGTTATAATTCCCGGGCTTGATCGCAGCGCCCGTAAAGACGATAAACAATTGTTGCTCTGGCAAGAACGTATTAATCACCACGGCGAAAAACAATTGTTGCTCGGCTCGCTGGCGGCCGCAGGAAAAGAAGAGGATGGCCTCTACACCTTCATGCGCCGTGAGGCCGATAAACAACAGGCTTTCGAAGCTACACGGCTTTTATACGTCGGCTGCACCCGCGCCATTAAGCGCTTGCATTTACTTGCTTGCATCAGAACCAAAGAAGAAGAGCTTGAAGCGCCCGCAAAAGTATCCTTGCTCCACAGCATTTGGCCTTTTGTAAAAGAAAATGCAATCACGGTGAATAGCGCGAGTTATTCAAGCCGCAATGAATTATCGAGCATTGAAAATACAAAACCCGGTTTACAACATATCTTGCGCCTGCCAGCGCAATGGCAAGCACCTGCATTAACCGATGTAACATTACTAAAAGAGTATCGCGGCCACGAATTCAGCATGAGTGAAGATGACAATCCACTCAATATTCCTGAAGTAGAAACCACCAGCGCCCGCCTCGCCCGCCATACCGGCACAGTGATTCACGGCGCACTGCAAGCCTTGGTGGAAAACAAACTGATCACCAACTCCAACTGCATTCCAGCAGCAGAGTTTATTAACCAACAACAAGATTTTTGGAAAATCCAGTTACAACAACTTGGCTGGAGCGATGAAAACCTGGCGCGCGCGCTACAAAAAGTAGCCACCACCATCTCCGCCACACTCAGCAGCGAACAAGGCCGCTGGTTACTCAATAGCGACCACGAACGAAGCGCCTGCGAACTCTCGTTAATGCAAAAAGATAAACAGGATGTACGTGAATCCATTATCGACCGTACTTTTGTTGCAGATGGCACCCGTTGGATTGTGGATTATAAAAGCAGCGAGCTGGAAGCTGGACACACTATGGAAGAGTTTATCGCACATGAAACTGAAGCCTATAAAAATCAGCTGCAGCGATATAAAAATCTGTTAAGTTCGATGGAAAATCTACCAATAAAGACTGCGCTTTATTTGGTTACGTTCGGCATGTTTATTGAGGTTGAATAAGCGATATCTAAACCTATTTAAAACATAAAATATTTACACCCGCTGGAAAGATTTTGCCAGGGATATGGCCGCTTGAATTGCAGCGCGAGCTTGCGGGCTATTCTTCCAACATGTAGAACCCAGCATGGCTGATGCTTGAGAAACAATGTCTACCGTATCAGCTTGACTGAGTTGTGCTAGCGAACTAAAACCCATTTGCTCAAGGCGAGTAACCACGGTAGGCCCTACACCTTTAATATTCAATAATGCGTTCCGCTCCTCTGCCGAAAATGCCATATTTTTCTCCAATAGAAAGAATCCAGAGATTTTCTATTTAGTTCTCTTCCAAATAAAAAAACCTAACCATAAAAAGCCACCAGAAAATATCAGCGCAATTAAGTGACTGCCTTTAAAACCCACTACGATTACAGAGTCAGTGTAATCCTCAGGATTTACATAGACCTTAACTGTTTTGCCCGACATCTCCGCATCCGTTGTTTTGCTTATGCCATAACCTATACGTGAGTTCTGATACTTTCTGCCTTCAATTTCATAAGAGTAACTGAACAGACTAGTGCCATATAAACCACTCAGCGCTGAAACACTTGACCTGCCGCTGCCATCAACCACTCCAGAGTAGGTTGGCCAATTTTCAGCAGCCATACTATTGAGAACATTTTTACTGGCAGAGAGAAACAAAAATCCCGCCGCCAATATACATAAGCCAAAAAACAATGAGCGTAAGCGCTGGTATTTTTTCTCCATATCATTATTCATTCATTACCCACCAAGATTGTCGTTTTCTGACTCAAAAAATCATTCATCAATTATGTAAACTACTTATTCCATTGCGAGTCCACTCAAATTCCATTTGTTTTGCTGTACGCTCAGCTAACGGCAAACCTGCAAAGCGTTCAATAAGGTGCAGGCTCATATCAATGCCTGCCGAGATTCCTGCGGAGGTTACCACTGAACCTTCATCTACCCAACGCACATCACTAATAACATCCAGCGACGGGAACATGTTTTTCAAATCGTTTTGATCTTCCCAATGTGTGGTGACTTTGTGTGTCGTAAGCAATCCCGCTTTGGCTAATAAGAACGCGCCAGTACAAACAGATGCAGTAATCGCAGTAGAACTAGCCGTGCGACTTATCCAGTCTTGCACATAAGGCTTTTGCATTTCAGCATTCACAACACCGCCGGGAATAATTAATACATCCAAACCAGGATGCGTATTCAATTGGAAATCAGGAATAAACTTCAGCCCTGCCCTCGCAGTTACGGGCTCCAGACTCTCAGCGATTGCATAAACATTAAAAATTGGCGGCAGTAGAGTGCCTTCTCGCGCAGCTACTCGGGTTGCTGTCGTGAAAACTTCATAAGGACCTGCGAAGTCCAGAACTTCAATTTCCGGAAATAAAAAAATGCCTATATTGAAGCTCATCTTAATTCTCCCCCTAAATGATGTTATGGCTTATTAAAATGATGGCAAATTGAGAGTAAAATGACCACAAGTTTAGTCAATTACTAGATTATCAGCCTTACCAAACCTCTTATTACATCCCCTCTCATATTCAATTGCAGCATACTAATCAGCATTGAATAACCATCTTCTCAGGATTTACCTATGAGCGTCACGATTATTACTACCGGCGGTACTATCGATAAAATTTATTTCGATGCCAAGAATGATTTTCATATTGGACAACCCCAAGCGCCCAAAATTCTTGAGCGCGCCGGTGTAACACTGGACACACCAATCATCCCCTTGTTCCGCAAAGACAGCCTGGATATGACCGATGAAGATCGCGCGCTGGTATTTGAAACCGTTAAAAATGTGGAAGGTAAGAAAATCGTAATCACTGATGGCACAGACACAATGGCAAAAACGGGTATAGCGTTAAAAGGCATTACCGGGAAAACGATTGTGCTTATGGGTGCGATGTATCCGGCAGAATTTCGCGATTCAGATGCAGTGTTTAACTTGGGTGCTGCAGTAATGGCCGCACAGACCTTACCAGAAGGAGTTTATATTGCTATGAATGGCCGAGTATTTGACCCTGAGCGTTGCGTTAAAAATATTGAAGAGAATCGCTTTGAAGAAATTTAAACGATGAAATGACTAAAGAAAGGATTTAAAAGTTCGCCTCCAATAACAGAGGCGAACTTTACTGTGAGTTTAGATAAACAACCTACCCACTTAGATAAACAATGTACCTATGTAAAACAGTCCACCAGAGAGCAAAATAGTCACTGGCAAGGTAAATACCCAAGCAAGAAGGATGGTTTTAATAGTAGAGAATTGCAAACCGGAACGGTTGGCAACCATAGTACCGGCAACCGCAGAAGACAAAACGTGTGTAGTCGATACCGGCATTCCGGTCACACTTGCCACTCCAATTGCAGTCGCTGCTGTAATTTGCGCCGACATACCTTGTGAGTAAGTCATACCGGTTTTACCAATTTTTTCACCCACGGTATAAACGATACGCTTCCATCCCATCATGGTGCCCAAGCCTAACGCCAGCGCTACCGCGATAATTACCCAGAAAGGCGCATACTCGGTGGTTGCAGTAATGTCTTTACGCAAATTACCGAGGTCTTGTTTGTCTTTGCTTGAAAGCGCATCAATCTTGGATACTTTTTTCGCAGTGTCATCAATACACAGCAGTAAACGACGCACATCACGACGGTCATCAAGACTCAAATCTTTGTAATGAGCAGTGCCCTTCAATTCGCTAAGCAATGCATCAATCACCGGAATCGCATCATTCGCATTACATTTGAATGAACCAGACGGTATTTCCATCTGGGTTTTATCAATATCGATCAAACTGGAAAGATTGGCTTTGTTCTCGCGATAAAGGGACTTCAAATGTACAGCGGCATCGCGGGTGCGCTCGATCTCATAGGTGCTGCTATCAAGATTCAGTACGAATTGCGCGGGCGTAAGGCCGATCAACACCAACATAATAAGGCCGATACCTTTTTGGCCATCGTTCGAGCCATGCACGAAGCTAACGCCCATTGCAGATGCAACCAAGGTTACGCGAGTCCAAAACGGTGGATGTTTTTTACCGTCAATCTTTTCGCGCTCTAATGGGGTTTTGTGAATTTTAGGGCCGGTGAAAATACGCTTGAGTAACAACAAAACCAGTGCTGCAACACCGAAACCTACCAGAGGTGAAATCAGCAGCGAGAGCATAATGTCGATCGCTTTTTTGACATTCACACCTTCGTTGATTGGAATCCCGTTAATCAGTGCATTCGCAAGGCACACGCCTAACAATGAACCAATCAGAGTATGTGAGCTGGAGGCAGGGATACCGAAATACCACGTCCCAAGATTCCAGATAATCGCAGCGGTTAATAAAGAAAAGACCAACACCATGCCGTGAACCGATGTGATATTGAGCAGCATATCGACCGGCAACAAATGCACGATGGCATAGGCAACACCCAATCCACCCAGAATCACACCGAGGAAGTTGAAAATACCGGATGCGATAACCGCCGTGTAAGGCGACATCGCTTTGGTGTAGATCACGGTTGCCACAGCATTAGCGGTGTCGTGGAAGCCGTTAATAAACTCGTAAGCCAATACAAACAGCAAGGCAAAAAACAGGCTGAGGCCCATGACAAAACTGAGCCCAGTGAACATATCTAACATAAGTAATCCACTTGATTATCGAGAAAAGTGAATGCAACAAACCCGTCCCTGCCATTGCATTGAGCAAACCAGCGAGAACTGGCTAAAGACCCAGCTCAAGGCCGCATTTGGGCTAAATCGAATGGAGCGCCCACGTGGATTAATCCACATGACAATTATATTTCAAACGCAGTAACCAGTAACAGCTAGACAAACTTGGGGTAAATCTGCATCAAGGACAATTATTCAACTATTTCTGCTTTTGAGCCGTTACCAGGGGTAAATTCAAAAACAATGGGCAATAAAAAACCGCCCTTAGGCGGTTTTTCTGTCGCTATCGGTTATATCAACCAGATTAGAGACCGATTACGTTTTCAGCCTGTGGGCCTTTCTGGCCAGGCTTAACATCAAACTCTACTTTTTGGCCTTCAGCCAGGGTTTTAAAACCTGAACCGGTGATAGCGCTGTAGTGAACGAATACGTCTTGGCCAGCTTCGCTAGCGATAAAACCAAAACCTTTAGATTCGTTAAACCATTTAACAGTACCAGTACTTCTAGCCATATAAACCTCGTTGTCTTTTTATAAATAATGAAGTGAATACCCCAAGTGGAGCTTCGCTGGCGGATTCAGATGTTACTTATGAAGAACAAACCGAGGTGCTAATAGATGACTGCTAGAACAACGAGGTGACTTACCATAAATAATGCTGCGAACAGACCAGCCGGCCAAATATATTCCGCCGCCACATCCGTGTAAAGGGCTTATTGTGCGGAAGATTATGCGATTTTGGTTATAACGGATTTAGCATGCGGCAATTTGTCACTCCCGCAATCCGGCTTGACTGGATACTATTAAGCAATCCAATTTGGTTAGTTATTCACCATCTTTCACTTAACCGGGTCCCCGGTTAATCTCCTTCGGGCTGGTTCGCCAGCCCTTTTTTATCGTGCTATTTACCCTTATACCCAAAGCTGCAACAATCACTACCTCAAACTATCGCTGCCAATACTTTATCGGCGATAGCCGCTTCTTTGAGGTTAATGCCCCATGACTGTTCCACATAACATTGTGAAAGCACAGGACTCCAACTGCCCACACGATAAGAGAGTTAGCTGTGGCAATTGTCGATTAAACACCATCTGTCTGCCCATCAGCCTGCATATTGACGACATTGATCGTCTCAACAACATTATCCAGCGCGGCAAGCCCCTGCAGAAAGGCGATTTTTTATATCGCGCGAATGACCATTTTGATTCTGTCTACGCAATTCGCTCAGGTGCAGTGAAAGCCATGACACTCAGTGACAATGGCGAAGAGCAAATTACGGGATTTTATTTACCGGGCGAAGTTGTCGGGATGGATGGTATAGCAGACAACCGCTACACCAACTCGGTGATTGCATTGGAAACAGCATCGGTATGCGAGATTCCATTCAATCGCATGGAAGAATTAAGCTTGCAAATTCCAAATTTGCAACGTCACTTCTTTCAATTGATGAGCCGCGAAATTACCCAAGACCAACAAATTATTACACTGCTCAGCAAAAGCAGCGCCGAAGAGCGAATTGCCGCCCTGCTGCTCAGCATTTCCAGCCGCAATAGCCGCCGCCAATTATCAGCCAACGCTTTTCGCTTACCCATGTCACGCACTGATATAGGCAATTATTTGGGGCTGACAATTGAAACTGTGAGCCGCATTTTTACGCGTTTGCAAAAGCAAGACGTCATAGTGGTCGATAAGAAAGAAATCCTGATTAAAAATATGGATCAGTTACGCAACATCGCGAATGGCGACGCCGCTAACTAGACCAAACGAGTAACGATGAATGACCGACCTTAGCCGATTGGAAAAAACCCTCGCCGCATTCGATGCAGCAAACTTGCAAGATCCAAACACCGAAATCGTTGACGGCAAAGCAGTTGCCAAAGAATGGATTTATGCACAGCGCATGAGCGCGCAGCTGCATAAGTTTTGCGATGCACCTTCTGAAGCTCTGCAACTTGCAACCCGCAGCCAACATATTTGCCGCTGGAAAAGTCCGCGCAGTGATTATCCGATGGATAGAAGCGGCTATAAAAAATGGCGACTTGATCTGGCGCAGTTACACGGTGATATCGCCGGTGAAATAATGGCAGAGCAAGGCTATGACGAAACCATCATTGCACGCGTAAAAGATTTACTGCTCAAGCGCAGTTTAAAACGCGACGAAGAAGTCCAAGCACTGGAAGATGTTGTGTGTCTGGTGTTTATCGAATTCTATCTTGAAGACTTTGCCACCAAACACGATGAAGCAAAGCTCATCGATATCATCCAAAAAACCTGGAACAAAATGTCCCCCAAAGGCCATGAAGCCGCATTAAAACTGCCGCTATCCGATGCTATGCTCGAGCTGGTTGGCAAAGCACTGAGTGCGGCTTAAACGTTTATCGCAAGACCATAACAATTCACTTCTACAAGAAGGAAAATACCGTGTACCTAGCCCTTAAACATATCCACCTTACTTTTGTTTTTTTATCACTGCTCGCCTTTTTTGTGCGTGGACTCTGGCTGTTTATGAATTCCAGCATGCTCACTAAAAAGTGGGTCAAAATTCTTCCGCACATCATTAGCACCATCTTGCTGGTGAGTGGCATTGTGCTCGCGGTGCATTTAGGTATGTCGCCTGGCAGCCAACCGTGGTTGATGGCAAAAATCATTGGCCTGATTGTTTACATCGGCTTGGGGGTAGCAGCGTTTAAAGTACCCAACCCAACTGCGCGCAAATTGTTATGGGTAATCGCGCTAATTGTGTTTGCTTACATGGTCAGCGTGGCGATGAGTAAAAACCCAATGGGCTTTTTCGGCTAATGTTCTTTACCGAAACCCCAAATAAAAAAACCGGCCACAAAGGCCGGTTTTTTTTGCGCTCCAAGTTGCGGAGTCGCATCAAACTATGAGCTTTTTTTCAGAGAAAGCGTTGAACGCTGCGGTTTATCAGGGCGATCAGCAAAACGCTTGGCCAATTCTTCGCGGGCTTTAATTGCCTCGCTTTTTGCATCTTGTGCAGGACTGGACTGCCATGATTTGGGAGCACTACCACCTGATTTTGCCAAAAACTCCAATCCGGAGCGCAACAGGCGAGCTTGATCAACAAAACTCAACCCTTCAGGAAATTTGCCGGGAAACACTTCCGAAGGGTCTTTAGGATTACCTTCGATACGAATGTTAAACCCACTGGCATGGGTCGCTGTGCCTGTAGCCAAATCGGCCGTCCAATCATCAAAATTCATAGGTACCACTGATATTTATTAATGGAAGCTGGCATTAAAGCATAAAGTATTTATGTGACAAAATAGCTAAATGCTATTTAGTGACTTCAAACAAACATCTTCACACATCTATAGAAAGCCAAGAACGGATACGCGCGCGCGATAATTATCCCTGCTTGGCTTCAGTTCTGGACTTCAACGAAAGCTGACGCTGCTCTTCACGATGCTCAAGCTTTTGCGCACGACGCAATTGACGCTCCGGCGGCAACACACCTATGTGTGCCTGATTGCGTTGCTTGGCCAACTCGATTTGCTTTTGGCGTTCGGCAAAACGTGTGGTTTGCTCAGGGGTCAGCTTATCAAAGCAGCGCGGGCAACATACACCCATCATATATTGCTCGGATTGCTTATCTTCCTCGGTGATCGGATAGCGACAACCGTGACACTGATCGTAAACACCTTTCTCCAACTTATGATTTACCGCAACGCGATTGTCGAATACGAAACACTCGCCACGCCACAAACTTTCTTCTTCTGGTACATCCTCCAAATATTTAAGAATACCGCCTTCCAAATGGTAAACCTCATCAAACCCCTGCTCCTTCAAATAGGCAGTGGATTTTTCACAGCGAATACCACCGGTGCAAAACATGGCGACTTTTTTGTGCTTCGCAGGATCAAGATTTTCTTTCACATAAGCCGGAAACTCGCGGAAGGTTTCCGTTTTAGGATCTAACGCGCGCTCGAAGGTGCCAATCTCATACTCATAGGAGTTGCGTGTATCTACTACCACCACATCCGGATCGCTGATCAATGCATTCCAATCGCGCGGCTTAACATAGGTGCCCACAATTTTTTGCGGATCTATACCATTGACACCCATGGTGACGATTTCTTTTTTAAGCTTGACCTTCATCCGATAAAACGGCTGCGCCTCGTAAAATGATTCCTTGTAACTCAAGTTATCAAAGCGGCCATCAGCACGTAAAAATGCGGTCAGACTATCAATCCCCTCGCGTGAACCCGAAACAGTTCCGTTGATTCCCTCTTCTGCCAACAATAGCGTCCCCTTGATTCCCAACTGATCACACAGGTCTTTCAACCGGGGAACCAGCGCTTCGTAATCAGGTAGTTTGACAAATTTGTACAGGGCGGCAACAACAATTGGGTTCATAAATATCACTTCAGGGTTTATCAGTAATCAGATTTACGTATTCAAAAAACCAGCGGATTACGCAGGGCGCGCATTATAGGCGTTTAGTTTTTGCACAACCAGCACTTATTGATGGTCGTGTTTACTGCCGCCAAGACATTGCGGCGATGCCGGAACCAGCCCGCTCGCCTGCCACTCTTCCGGGCTAAAGGTATGCAATGCCAGTGCGTGAACACCCGATTGCAGCTCAGCCGCCAAGCACGCATAAATGGCCTGATGGCGCTGAACCTGGCGCTTGCCCGCAAATTGGGCCGCAGCCAAAACCACCTTAAAGTGGGTTTCTGAGCCGGGAGCAACCGAGTGCATATGGCTCTCGTTGATTACTTCCAAATGGGCCGGCGCGAACTCAGCACCCAATTTGGCAATAATTCGATTTTCGATAGGACGGTCAGTTGTGGGATGACGTTCAACAGGATTCATAAATTCACCGCTCGTTCTCAACAGCAAGCCATAATACAGGTATTCATGGATAGACGATGACTATCTATGAGTTGCCGTTTATGCAAAAAAACTTGGCGCATTTTAGCGGCAAAGATCTACACTGTGTTGACTTGGAACAATCAGTTTCCATTTAGAACCAAGGTTATAACGATAAACAGCCCGATAGAAGACGTAGCAATTATGAGTGATCACAAGTTTTTCTTTGATCGTCGCAAAGGTAATGATCGCCGACTCGATCTTGACCCCTGCAAGAATATGCCGCTGGAT
Organism: Cellvibrio sp.; assembly: GCF_039207905.1. GTDB lineage: Bacteria > Pseudomonadota > Gammaproteobacteria > Pseudomonadales > Cellvibrionaceae > Cellvibrio. The sequence continues at coordinate 155,218 of NZ_JBCECX010000003.1, read as the reverse complement.
ATCTACCACCGCAAACGCCGCAAATCCACTGAGCGCCGCACAGAAGAACGCAGCATCACCGACGACTACCTGGCCTTTGCGAACGAGGCAGATGGCACAGGCAAAACCCGGCATTAATAAAGGATGATGAGAAAGATTGAGATGTGTAGAGGGCGCTGCTTGCTGCGCCCCTACCGAAAGAAGAGATAACTAGGAAAACGCACCAGCGCTGGCTTTGGCGAGAATTAGCGTTGGCACACAGCCGGTTTTAGCTTGGTATTGCGCCTCTACCGCCGCCGCCAATTGCGGGATAACCTCCGCAGGTGCAACAGCAACAACACAACCGCCAAAGCCACCGCCGGTCATACGTGATCCCGCTTTACCCCCACCCGCCGCGGTAAGAATCTCCACCAGAGTATCGATTGCCGGAACCGTGATACTAAAGTCATCGCGCATAGAGATATGCGACTCTTTCATCACCTTAACCAAGCCCGAGAGATCGCTTTTCGACAGCGCCTCAGCTGCATCCAACGTGCGCTGGTTTTCGGTCAATACATGGCGCGCGCGACGGAAACTCAAGTCATCCAACTTGCCTTCCGCAGCAAGCAACTGATCCAAGGCAACACCACGTAGCGATTGCTGCCCAAAAAATGCGGCGGCTTGCTCGCATTGCTGGCGACGCTGGTTGTATTCGCTATCGACAAGACCGCGTTTAACACCGCTATGTACAATCAGGATTTCCCAATCAGCAGGAACCGGAACAGCGCGGGTTGATAAATCTTCGCAATCAATCAGCAGCGCAGCATGTTCTTGTCCGCGCGCGGAAATAAGCTGGTCCATAATGCCGCAATTACAGCCGACAAAATTGTTTTCTGCCGCCTGCCCCATCAAGGCCGCCTGGGTGGGATCAACTGCCTCACCGCTCAAGGTCGTAAGCGCGCGGATTAATGCCATTTCCAAGGACGCAGAACTACTTAAACCTGCACCGGAATGTAGATCACCTGCCACATATAAATCACCGCCAGCCAGCTTGAAGCCCTGCTTACGCATCTCTTGTACAACACCACGTACATAGTTGCTCCAGGATTCATTAGCATCCTGTTGCTGCTGCGCATCAAGATCAACACTGGCTGACGCGTTATCAAAGTTATACGCCACCACATTCAGGCTGCGATCGGCACGCGGCGCAAAGGCGATGTAGGTGTGATAATTGATAGCGGCTGGCAATACAAAACCGCCGTTGTAATCGGTGTGTTCGCCAATCAGGTTTACGCGCCCGGGCGCCTTAACGACAGCCTGCGGAGCAACACCAAAATGGGCTTCAAATAATTCGCTCACACGAGCGTTAGAGAGAGTCTTCACGCTCGTACTACCTCAATCGAAAATGAACAGGACTTTGTTGACGCAAACGTTCAGCGGCTTGCTCGGGCGATAAATCGCGCTGCGGCTCAGCCAACATCTCGTAACCAACCATAAATTTACGCACGCTGGCACTGCGCAACAGCGGCGGATAAAAGTGGGCATGCAATTGCCAATGCGCGGTGTCATCAGACTTAAACGGTGCGCCATGCCACCCCATCGAATAGGGAAAAGAACATTCGAACAGATTGTCGTAGCGGGCGGTGATATCGCGCAAAATAGTGCTGAGACTGTGCTGCTGCGCCTCATTCAATTCGGTGATGCGCGCTACTTTTTGTTTGGGCAACAACAGCGTCTCGTAAGGCCATGCAGCCCAAAATGGCACCACTACCAACCAATGGTCGTTCTCGACTACCACTCGCTCGCTGGCAGCAGACTCTTTCTGCGCGTAATCAAGCAATAGCGGAACCGCGTGCTGATCATGATAAATGCGTTGGTGCTCATCCTCTTTGCTCACCAGTGTTGGCAACTGTGACTGAGCCCAGATTTGCCCGTGCGGATGAGGATTGGAACAGCCCATCACGGCACCCTTGTTCTCGAAAATCTGCACGCTTGCGTATTCTTTGCCAAGATCTGCAGCCTCTGTCATCCAAGTATGGATAACAGCTTGCATCTCCTCATCATTTAATAAAGGCAAGGTTTTGCTGTGATCCGCAGAAAAACAAATAACGCGGCTGGTGCCGCGTTCCGCCTGAATCTGGAAGAGCGAATCACCGCTGGCTGGCGCATCCGGAACTTCCGGCATCAGCGCCGCAAAGTCATTGGTAAAGACAAATGTCGTCTTATAAGGAGGATTAACCTCTCCGCCTGCGCGCACATTACCTGCACATAAGTAGCAGGTTGCATCATGCGATGGACTGTCAGGCCATTGGTTTTGCTCCTGCTGTCCCTGCCAGGGGCGCTTGGTGCGATGCGGTGAGATCAGCAGCCACTCACCCAACAATGGGTTGTAGCGACGATGCGGGTGTTCGTTGACCGAAAATGATTCTTTCATAGTGTTAATTACATAACTCTTCTTATTGGATCTTACTTGGGCATATAAATATGATAATTAAACATTAACGCTAATTTACTCTAAATACATAGGCTTAGCAATCTGCAAATGCAGTTTTCGTGTTTTCTCCGCACAGAAAAAAGCCCCGATAAATCGGGGCTTTTTCAAAATCTGCAAAACGGGATATTTACCATCCCACAAACCGATTAAACGCAACGATTGCCCAGACCACCGCCAGCAATACCAGACTGACAAACACCAAGGCCGAACCTATATCTTTGGCGCGACCCGACAAATCATGGTGCTCGGAGCCAGTGCGATCCACAACCGCCTCTACCGACGAATTCGCCAACTCCGCCATCAATACCCAAAATACACTGCTGATTAATAGAATCAGCTCTATATGGGATTGCGCCAACCAGAATGCAGTCGGAATCAAAACAGCCGCCAACGCAACCTCTTGTCTGAACGCGGCTTCATATTTCCAGCTCGCGGCCAGCCCCTTCATGGAATATCCAAACGCATCAATCACACGCCCTAACCCGGTTTTGCCTGGCTTACCCATTCATCATCTCCACGTTTTGTCATTCCACCTTCATTGAGCGTTCACAGAATAGTCACAGAGCGATGCTAACAATAAGCGGACGCTGGCAGGCTTGTAATCGCCAGTTCGATTTCATCTGCAACTTTACCTACAACGGCGGTGAATCATGAACACATTTCTACAGCGCGTCCACCATTTGGACACCCTTGCATTCTTGTGGGTGCATGTGACAAAACGTTTTCAATATCGTCGCTCGGTAAGATTTATTTCACAAACCGGAGACGGCCCACTTTATCTACTCGTCGCGCTCTGTTTACTCGCATTCGAACCGATTGCCGGATCGGCATTTTTCTGGGCGGGAATTATTGCGTACGTGTTTGATGTAAGTTTGTATCTGCTACTTAAAAATCTCATCAAGCGCGATCGCCCAGCAGCAAAAATTACGACTTACCAAGCCTGGATCACACCATCCGATCAATTCAGTTTTCCGTCCGGCCACACCGCAGCGGCATTTTTATTTGCCTGCCTGATTTTTAATTTTTACCCACTCTTTGCGATTCCGTGTTTTATCTGGGCCAGTGCAATTGGTATGAGCCGCGTGTTGCTCGGCGTGCACTACCCGACTGATTTGGTAGCCGGAGCATTACTTGGAAGCGCCTGTGCATTCTGGGGCATTTACTTACATTCACTGATTATTTCGCTGCACTAATCCGCGATTTTTTCTGAATTATTCTTTTCACCAATTGGGCAAAACTGCATGAAAATATTGTACGGAGTTCAAGGTACGGGCAATGGCCATACAACGCGCGCGCGCATTATGGCCAAAGCGTTTGCCGATGTTGGTGCACAAGTCGATTGGGTTTTCTCGGGCCGTGAACGCGAGAAGTTTTTCGATATGGAAGCGTTTGGTGATTTCCAATCCTATCGCGGCCTTACCTTTGCCACGCAAAGTGGAAAAGTGCTGTATGTGAAAACAGCACTCACGTCGAATGTGGTACAGCTCTATAAAGACATCAAGAAAGTCAACGTCGAAGGTTACGACTTTATCATTAATGATTTTGAACCTGTGTCGGCATGGGCAGCAAAACGCGCGGGCAAAAAAGTCATCGGCATATCGCACCAAAATGCGTTTTTCTACGATATTCCAAAAGAAGACAGCAACATTGCAGTAGATTGGTTTATGCGTAACTTTGCGCCTGTGACGCAACCCATCGGATTGCACTGGCATCACTTTAACCAGCCAATTTTACCGCCGCTGGTAGAAACAGCTCACTACGAGAACATCTCCACGCCCAAACATTATTTGGTTTATCTGCCGTTCGCGGGGCTGGACGATATAGTGCCGCAATTGCGCGAATTCCCGGAGTATGATTTTTTTGTTTATCAACCGGTGCCGAAAGCCTACGACGAAGGGCATATTCATATTCGCCCGTTCTCACGCGAAGGTTTTCAAGTGGATTTACATCGCTGTGAAGGTGTTATTTGTAGCGCGGGATTTGAATTGCCAAGCGAGGCAATTCACCTTGGCAAAAAAATATTGGTACAACCCGTTGCCGGGCAAATGGAACAAAAATCCAATGCGCTCGCGCTGGAAAAATTAGGTTATGGTTTTGCTGCGAAAAAATTTGATGTGGAAACATTGAAACAATGGTTGCCGTTAAAAGCGCCCACTAGCCCTCGCCATTTTCCCGATGTCGCCAAAGCGCTGGTTAACTGGCTCAAGCAAGGTGGCGGTGAAAATATCGGCGAACTGCAAAAAAAACTGTGGCAGGAAACCATTGAACACGAAGCTGCGGCTAAAAGTTCTCCACTTCGTGGGTTGGTGACTTAGGAGAAATAACGCATCAGGGAAGATGCGATGAAGATTAATCGTAGGATACTTTTTGCCGTGCTGATTTAATTGACCCACGCTGGGTCTTTGCATCCATACGGCGCTGCTTGGATGAGTATGTAGGCTTGGTTGCGCGGCGCGCTTTTTCAATTTTAATTGCACCGAGAATGATCTCTTGCAAGCGCGCCAAAGCATCTTCACGGTTTTGTTCCTGAGTTCGAAAGCGCTGGGCTTTGATCACCAACACACCATCGTTGGTGATGCGGTTATCGCCCAACGCGAGAAGACGCTCTTTGCAAAATTCACTCAACGACGAATTAGGGATATCAAAACGCAAATGTATCGCACTCGACACCTTGTTGACATTCTGCCCACCAGCGCCCTGCGCGCGCATCGCGCTGCACTCGATTTCACTCAGGGGAATGGTGATCGCCGAGTTGATGCGCAACATATTAATGCTGCTCCGCTGACGGATAAAAATGTAAAGGCGCGCTATCGTCGACCAATACTGGTTGCAGGTTACTATCCAGACGCGTCCGCCATGAATGCCAGCGGACAATCAACCCGCCCAACAACAATCCCGCAAAACCACTGAGGGTCGTAATGCCCTCCTGGGCAAACTGGTGATGCGCAAGCGCTGTAGCAATCACGAGTGTAAGTAGCGGCACCATGTAAACCAGCAACGCTCCTTTCGCGATAACCTCTTCGGGTATACCGATTCGGATTTCATCGCCCAATTGGTAACTCGCCGGATCGCGCCCCTCCAACAGCACCCATATATATGCGCTATGGCCATCCCACTTATTCATCAAACTTTGCCCGCACCCCTTCTCTGCTTTACAGGAACCACAGGCCGACTTCCGGATGGTTTCCACCCAGAGACCTTCAGTTTCTATTGCAGCTATGCGGCCAGTTTCGAGAATCATCAAATAACCTGAGGCAATAAAATATAAATATGCAGAAAAGAAAAGGGAGGATTAAATCCCCCCTATATTCTGCGCAATTTTTTGGGCACTGACGACCGGTATTTCCCCCACCACCGTAATTCGGTAGTTTTTATCCTGATAGCGTAATAAATCCATCACCACCAGTGTCGCTCCGCGCTGTGCAACTCCCTCAGGTATCGCACCCGCCTCTTGTTCGATAAATACCGAGAATGAGGTAAGTCCGTCGGTGTACATCAACATATCAATCTTGTCACGCACTTTGCGCTGGCCGACAAATGCAAAACCGGCGGGCACCCATGCAACATTCCAATGCTCTGGCTGTTTGAGTTCGGAGGGATTGCATTCTGTGATATGCGAAACGGCTGAACGCTGCAATTTAGCGGCAGGCTGGCGTTGCAGGCTAGCGATATCAGGGCTGAGATCGAGGTCGATAAATTGGTAGCGCTCCAACGGGCGCGCAGATTCATCTACCAACCAGGACTTAAGTACTAATCCGGTTTCGTTATCAATCGTCAGTAATGAACTATGGCGGAAATTATCCAGCGGAAAAGCCAGTAACGCCGTTGCCTCACGTCCTGCCACACGCTCAGGGCCGCGAATTTCAAATTTATACAGTTGATCCATGCGCGCAAGGTTGGCGCCGAGCTGGCTGATTTTGCCTTGGAGCAATTGATCGCCCAAAGATTCACAACCTATCGCCTTTCCGGTACGCAAAAATTCCCGCTCAGGGCCATTCAGATGCTGTAGACGCTCATGCTCTACCCCATCTTCCACCCAATGGATAATCCGGAAACTTTGCAACGTGGGATTATCTTTATGCTGGTAAGTAAAAGACCCTTGATAATTCAAGGTATGAGGAATATTCGCCATCTTTTGCAGCAGCTTTTTCACCTCGGGCGATTGCGCCGCGTTAGATGAAACCTGGCTGGATACTGGCGCAGCGCTTTCCTGTGCCTGTAAGTGAAACGAAAATAATAGTGGTGATATCAGTAAGAAGGCGCGAATCGCAGGGGGAGTTAACATTCTGAACTCGTAGGAGAGTGGATCAAGGGAGCAGCATAACTGCTCCACCTGTTAATGCAATCGATCCGGAAAACTATTCCTCTTCTACAAGGATTACGCGGGTGTAAGGCAACATACCCTGGCCGCTATTTTGTGAAGCATTATCAGTATGTTCCTGAATAAGTTGATTCAGGTAAGTACTGATGTCTTCGTTGTAAACCGGGTTGGCTTCCTGACGCGGAACATACATCACCCGACGACTTTCTTGCGGGCGAGATTCATAACCGCTTTGCACCGCAACTGTACGCGCGGTAAGAGCTGGAGCATTAATACCGGAAGGTAAATTGGCAGCCTTGGTTTCAGTTGCGGCGACTGGAGCAGTTACTGGTGAGTTAGCAGCCATCTCAACCGACTGGGGAGCAATGGTTTGATACTGCTGGACACCAACAATCAGGGCGCCAGCTACTGTTGCTGCTACTGCAGCGCGACCAGCTTGCTGCCACCAACGCAATGGCATGGCGACGACATTCCCCGCTACATTTTGCTGTGCAGCAACCTCAGGTTGTTTGGAGTAAGTTTCTTCAGCATCAATCGCCGCGCTGACACGGGAAGCAAAATCGCTGGATGCCAACACCGGCACATCACCTTTTAAACCAGCACTTGCAATCTGGTAACGCGACCAAGTGGATTTGAGTTCTGGATCTGCATCAAGTGCTTTAAGCAAACGCTGCAGTTCTAACTCAGATGCCTGGTTATCCATAAGTGCTGACAAGGATTCGGCAAGCACTGGTGATTGGATTTGCTCTGTCATTCTCGTTGATGCCTCTATGCAAAAACTATTATTAAAAAGACGCGTTAATGTTTGACCCTGATCCTTTATTAACTGTTGGTTAATTTAATGATTCAGGTCAGTTGCTTTCTATGACTAAACGATAGCCAAATGGTTCAAAGAATTACAAAAAATTGTGCAAGTTTTTCAAAGGGCCTTCTTTTTACTTGCATTTTCCAAAATAGAACCGGCTTAAATATCTTCTACCAAGGGCTTGATGCGCTTATCAATTGCCTCGCGGGCACGGAAAATACGCGAGCGCACAGTGCCGACCGGGCACTCCATCACTTCCGCGATTTCCTCGTAACTCAGACCATCAATCTCACGCAGAGTCACCGCCGTACGCAGGTCGTCTGGCAAATCGCGGAAGGCTTGTGCAATCGTATCTTCAAGCTCTTCACACAATACGTTGTGCTCGGGCGTATTTAATTCGTGCATGCCATCGTTGCCATCAAAGAACTCTGCATCTTCAATTTCCACATCGCTGGTCGGCGGGCGACGGTTGCGCGCAACTATGTGGTTCTTGGCAGTATTGATAGCAATACGGTAAATCCAGGTGTAAAACGCACTGTCCCCGCGAAAATTGGGGAGTGCGCGATATGCCTTGATGAAAGCCTCTTGGGCCACATCTTGGGCTTCGGCGTGATCGCGGATGAAACGGCTGATCACCGCCAGAACTTTGTGCTGGTATTTAATCACTAGCAAATCAAACGCGCGTTTATCGCCTTTTTGAACTCGCTCGACCAGTTGCTGATCAACATCAGGCGCTAGTTGCGCTGTCATTCTCTAACCCCCAAGCGCCCCAACCGTTTTGGTTGCAGGGCAAATCTGTGCTGATGCTTCTATTAATCCATCAGGATTTATGTAGCACCCGCGGTACGAAACCAACTTTAGTTTGCTGTCACATTTAGTAGTGAGAGCTGGTATTTTATAAACCCTTGCCTATTAAAGATGGCCGGCTCATAGACAAAATCATGCCTGAAAAGTTCATGGGCGATTATACGGGGTATTTGGCGCAATGGCTGTTTACTTCGTAAAAACCCTCCCAGCCTTGTTATACTGCGACAACTCTCGTCTGCGCTGCTGACGATCCTATCGTGAATCGGGTTTTATCTGCATGAAGAAACACTATCAATACGATGTTCTGGTCATTGGCTCCGGCGCTGCCGGCCTTACTCTGGCGCTAAGTCTAGCCCAACAAGCACGAGTTGCTGTGCTAAGCAAAAATGAAATCAACCAAGGCTCCACCTGGTTTGCACAAGGGGGAATCGCCGCGGTATTGGATGATCAGGATTCGATTGATGCTCATGTGGCCGACACACTTATCGCCGGTGCTGGCCTATGCCATGAAGATGCGGTGCGCTTTACCGTTGAACGCAGCAAAGATGCAATCCAATGGTTGATCGACCAAGGGGTCAACTTCACTAAAGAAAATAGCAATGGCGATTACCATCTAACCAAAGAAGGTGGGCACAGCCATAGACGCATCATCCACAGCGCTGATGCCACTGGCCAAGCCGTACATTCCACCTTGATTGATCAAGTTAAACAACAACCCAATATTGATATCTTTGAACACCACGTTGCGGTAAACCTGATCTCCCAGGCAGATGCTGATTCACGCAAGCTGCGCTGCACCGGCGCCTATGTACTAGACAGCAACAAAGATGCGGTCCACGTATTCCAAGCAAAAGTCGTTGTATTGGCAACTGGCGGCGCGAGCAAGGTTTATCTGTACAGCAGCAATCCGGATAGCGCGAGCGGCGACGGTATTGCCATGGCATGGCGCGCAGGCTGTCGCGTCGCTAATATGGAATTCAACCAATTCCACCCAACCTGCTTGTATCACCCACGCGCAAAAAACTTTTTGATTACCGAAGCCCTGCGCGGCGAAGGCGCCTACCTGCGCCTGCCAAGCGGCGAGCGCTTTATGCCACGGTTTGACGAGCGGGAAGAACTAGCGCCGCGCGATATAGTCGCGCGCGCAATCGACCATGAAATCAAACGCTTGGGTTGTGACTGTGTTTATCTGGATATCAGCCACAAGTCAGAAGAGTTTATCAGCGAGCACTTTCCTACCGTGAAAGCGCGCTGCCTGGAATTTGGCATCGACATCACCAAGGAAGCTATCCCAGTCGTTCCCGCTGCACATTACACCTGCGGTGGCGTAGTGGTTGATAGCAACGGACAAACAGATTTGCAGCATCTTTACGCAATTGGCGAAACCTCTTTCACCGGCCTGCATGGTGCCAACCGCATGGCGAGCAATTCGCTACTGGAATGTATTGTCTACGCCCAATCCGCCGCGCAGCACATTTTGGCAAAACTGGACAAGATCCAACCGCCTGAATTATCCCCGCAATGGGATGCCTCGCGGGTTCGCGATTCAGATGAAGACGTAGTCATCTCGCACAACTGGGATGAGCTGCGCCGTTTTATGTGGGATTACGTGGGCATTGTGCGCACCCACAAACGTCTTGAACGCGCAACCCATCGCATCAAGCTGCTGCAAAAAGAAATCGCTGAGTACTACAGCAACTACAAAGTAAGCAGCGATCTGATTGAGCTGCGCAATCTTGCGATTGTGGCTGAGTTGATTATCCGCTCCGCGCACGAACGGAAAGAAAGCCGCGGCTTGCATTTTTCGCTCGATTATCCGGAGAAATCATCCATCGCGCGTGACACGATTGTGGTGCCCACCAATTTTGCAGGGCAAGATGTGATCGTCAGTAAAGAAGTTTAACCAACTGCCCGCTAGGCCTTGGGAACAAGGCACGCGCGCAGCCAGGCGCGCAAGCGGGCGTTATCTTCTTTGCAAAGCGTGTCGTTAAATATCAATAACCTGCGCGTCTTTTTGCCAGTAGTTTCTCTGCTGATGTTTTCACTAGCGATAACCTCGCGAAATGGCAGAATAATTATCCAGGGCCAACAAACAACTTCCCCCACCAGTTCAAGTTGATACCGCCTTCCCCCTTGCTCAAATACCCAAGTGTTATCGGCAAATCCAAGCGAACCAACAAGATCATTCGTCATTTCTCTCCGATACATTAGCCATAGTCCAACTACAGACAGCATTAACCCAAGCACCCAAACGGGTTGCTCAAGAATGTACGGGTAAAATGCAAACAACAGACTTACTACAAACAAAAAGTAGCTGCAGCGATAAAGAATTAAACGGTGACAGGAATTACCAAGACGAACCGCTACCAATGGCGGCAGCGGTTTTAGAGAGTGAGGAGCATCAGGCGAATCCATCGCCTCATCAGCGATACTATCAACTGCCTTTTTGAAGACCGGTATTTGCACGAATAATATCCACAATCCGTTGTAGTTCGGGGTTAGCAGGATTCTCCCTGCGCAAGAACCAGGCAAACAAATCCTGATCCTGCTCTTCCAATAATAACCAGTAACGTTCTTTGTCAGCCTGCTCCAATGTCGGGTAGACATTCTCCAGAAATGGCATCAGCACCAAATCCAGCTCCAACATCCCGCGTCGGCTACCCCAGAACAAACGATTAATTTCCACAACACTACCTACTGAACACTTTGTGAGGCGCGCATTATAAACGAGCGACCAACGAAAGTCGCACTAGATATCCGCTTTGACCGTCCAGTTCCGCCCTTGAGCCTTGGCTTGATAAAGTGCGATATCGACCTGTCGGAATAGTTGGTGAAATGGGGTTTGACCATCGGCAGTGCCCACACCCAAACTGATAGTGACATGCAGTTCCGGAAATTCGTCAAAGTTGGCCGTTGCAACCAACGCTCGCATCTCTTCGGCAATGCGATAAGCATCATCCAACTGCGTAGCCGGTAATACCAATATGAATTCTTCACCACCCCAGCGTGCAATTTGATCACTTTGCCGAGTGTGGGATTTTATTAGCGCGGTCACCTGCTTAAGCACCAAATCACCACCGTCATGCCCGAGCGAATCGTTTATTTTTTTAAAGTGATCAATATCAATAATCACCATGGAAACCATTTGATCAGCATGCGCAGGAAAATATTGCTCGATATATTCAGCAAGCCCCTGACGATTAAGCACTCCCGTCAAGGCATCAACCATTGACAGCTTTTTATATTTATCGGTTTCTTGCGCAAGCAATGAATTTTGGTCAGCCAGCCGTTCAAGTCGCTGATGTTCCAGCCGAATTTCTTTTGTCAGTCGCGCCAAACTAATCGCACCAACCACCATAATAATACTGAGCCAGAAGAGGAGAATTCCGAGGTACCAATTTTCACGCGATACCCATTCACCAACAAACTCAACTTTATTTAGCTTAAAACTTTGTTTTCCCGGTATACCCGGATAATTAATATCAATACCAAATGCGACCACATTTTTAAATCTGGGCAGTGAGTTTTCGCGCGGCACTTTATAGAGAGCCACCCACCACTCAGCTACCGAAAACTCCGACAAACTCAGCACCAAATGGTCATCCACATAACTAACAGGCACATGAACATTATTGAATTTTGCCGTCTGCATATCGTTGATATCCGAGAAGCCCGGTTCATAATTGCGCAGATAAAAACGCATGCGCTGTTCACTACCGACATAATCCAGTTCGACATTGATGGTTTTATAACTCGATAAATCAATTCCATCAGTACCCAAACCGCCGCCAAGGTAAATATTAAAACCGCAACCGTGTGGCTTTCCGTCATCCTCGATATTGCACTCCCACGCAAGGCCATCAAAATCAGTCCAATAGACCATGGAGTCGCCCGTGGAATTGGTATCGGAGTAAATGAAATGTGGAATATCTGGTGATGGTACAACCAACATTTTTTTTGCAGGCATAAACTCATAAGCGTACATCACCACTACTGTTAATAAACAATAGAGGAAAAGCTTATAGAAGCCGCTTTGGCGGATGGCAGGGTAATGCCTGTAGGTCACAAGGTTTTTACCGCGATTATGTGTTTCGGGTGTCAGGCCCGACGATTAACATTTTGGTACTGTATTAAGCGTTATTTTTCTACTAACGTACGCGCATCCAAACGGCCAACCAAACTTGGATTTATAGCTATTTTGCTTATGAACTCGGTTGCATTGGTCATATATAGTCCAAAATGTAATAACTGCCAATGAGCTCATCGAGAAAAAACGGTATGATGAGAACACTATCACTTTAGTGCCCCACCTGAGTTGATTCAGTTGAGCACCACACAGACCTCATACAATTTAACGGTATTTTCAGCTATGACATCCAAGACACCTCTGGAAAACCAATCAGCTCAATTGGTAAAACTCCACCAATCCCGGCTCTTACTCGTTAAAGGGCCGGATGCCAGCAAGTTTCTCCAAGGCCAGGTTACCTGTGACCTGCGCGAACTGAATAATCCAGTCACACGCATCGGTGCCCAATGCAATCCCAAGGGACGAATACTACTCACTTTCCGCGCATTACAAATTGACCCGGAAACTATCGCCCTGCGAATTCCATCAACCATGATGGAAAAGGCATTAAGCTCGTTTGGCAAATACATTGTTTTCTCCAAAGCCAAGTTGCATGACGGCAGCGACGCTTATCAACTATTTGGATTATTTGGTGAGCAAGCTAAACAAGTGGCAGTGAATTTTTTTGGCGATCTACCTGCAGCAAATGACGGCTGGGTAAAAAAAGAAGGGAGCATACTGATTCAATTAGAGGAAAATCGTTTTGAGTGCTGGATACCAACGTCAGAGAGTGAGGCATTCGAACAAAGTTTGACAATTACAACCAACCCAATCGATGAGAATGCATGGCAACTTCTGGATATTCGCGCAGGTGTTGCCGACATCCAACCTGATACCTTTGAGCTATTTACACCGCAAGAAGTTAATTACCAACTTATTAACGGAATCAACTTTCGCAAAGGTTGCTACACCGGCCAGGAGATAGTGGCGCGCTTGCATTATCGCGGCAAGCTGAAACGCCACATGTATCGATTTGAATTAAACGGCAATCAACTACCTCCGTTGGGTTCAGCGCTGGTGAACATCACCACTCAACAAGTCTGCGGGCATCTAGTGACTGCCGCACATGCACCAGATAATCGCATTGAAATACTGGCCTCACTCCTTGACGAACAATTGGATCAAGTGAAACTGGAAGCAAGTCCGGAAAATTTAAAACATCTGCCTCTCCCCTATGCTATACCTACTGCAGATGACAAAACCGAATAATGCGGTAGAACTGAATAGTGCCGTAAAACTGAATAGTGCCGTAGCAGGATCTCGAATGAACCCCATTGCTGAAAAAGTTCGCCAGGAAATTATTACTGCGATCAACAAAGACCAACTTGTCCTTCCGACCTTGCCAGAGGTCGCACTCAAAGTGCGGGAAGTAGCCGATGACCCTGAGGCCGACATCGATAAATTGACCGGTGTTATTGGTAATGACCCAGCGCTAAGCGCTCGCATTATCCGTGTTGCCAACAGCCCTTTACTTCGCGCCAGCCGCGCAATAGAAGATTTGCGCACCGCGTTGATGCGCCTTGGAATTCAATACACCTGCAACATCGCCACCGGCCTTGCAATGGAGCAAATGTTTCAAGCTACATCTGATTTGGTTGATATGCGTATGCGCGAAGTATGGAGCCGCTCCAGCGAAGTTGCTGGTATCAGCCATGTTCTATGTAAGCACTACACACGCTTGCGTCCTGATCAAGCAACACTGGCCGGTCTGGTTCACAAAATCGGTGTACTACCGATTCTAACGTATGCAGAAGATCACCCGGCCCTGCTCAAAGACAGTTTCACGCTTGATGCTGTGATCGATGAACTACATGGCCCTATCGGCGATATGATTCTGAGAACCTGGGGATTTCCCGAGGAGCTTGCTCATATTCCAACTCAGCACATCGACTTTTCCCGTCAGAGCCCGAAGGTCGATTATGCGGATATTGTCACTGTCGCAATGCTACAAAGTTATTTGGGAACAGACTCGCCAATGGCAAAAATTGATTGCTCAAAAGTAAAAGCATTTGAGCGGCTGGGGCTCGATCCCGATATACACGTTACTGAATCAGAAGATTTAAGCGAGGAAATGGAAGCAGCCATGTCGTTGCTGCTTTAAAAATATTTAGCTCAAGCAGTTGGCCAACCGCAATAAATTCGAGGCAATAAAAAAGGCGACCATGTCGCCTTTTTTATTTGAAACCTCAGAAGCTGGATTTATCAAGCACTAAACAATGCAGCACTATCCAAACCTTGTTTTTCCATAATATCGCGCAAACGCTTTAAAGCCTCTACTTGAATTTGGCGAACGCGCTCACGAGTCAATCCAATTTCAAGACCAACCTCCTCAAGCGTGCTCACCTCATATCCACGCAAACCAAAACGACGAGCCAAAACTTCGCGCTGTTTTTCAGTCAACTCATCCAACCAATGATCAAGACTAGTGGTCAAATCAGCATCTTGCAGCAACGCAGCCGGATCGGACACTTGCGTATCAGCAATCGTATCAACAATTGCACGATCAGATGAGTTGCCTATAGGAGCATCAATTGACGTGACGCGCTCATTTAAGCTGAGCATGTGCTCAACATCAGCCACTGGCTTTTCAAGCAAGTTAGCAATTTCTTCCGGCGTCGGTTCGTGATCGAGCTTTTGCGAAAGCTCACGCGCTGCGCGGAGATATATATTCAATTCTTTCACAACATGAATCGGCAAACGAATAGTGCGCGTTTGATTCATGATGGCGCGCTCAATGGTTTGACGAATCCACCAAGTCGCATAAGTTGAGAAACGGAAACCACGCTCCGGGTCAAACTTTTCAACTGCACGAATTAACCCCAGATTGCCTTCTTCGATTAGATCGAGCAAAGCCAAACCACGGTTAACATAACGACGAGATATTTTCACAACAAGACGAAGGTTACTTTCGATCATACGCTTACGCGCAGCCTCATCACCTTTCAACGCCTTGCGTGCAAAGAAGACTTCTTCTTCAGCACTCAGGAGGGGGGAAAATCCGATTTCATTAAGATAAATTTGGGTAGCATCAAGCGTTTTATTGTACTTATCATCGATAATTCGTTCGCTTACATTTACCGAAGAAGGTTTGGGCAATTCATCATCTTCTTCAGCCAAAAGTAGCTCCGCATCATCCAACTCTCCATCAGCTGGCATAAATGCATCATCGCGATCAAACGTGGTTGAATCCCTATTTTGTAAAGTCATTTTTCAGCCCCTTAATCAATTTTTATTTAACCGGCTGGCTTTTTTTATAAGTCATCCAGCTCGCCCAAGCTGTACCCCTAAACATTGATGCCAAATGTTGGAGTTTCACTCATACATTTCGTTGTAGCCTATGAGTGTGACACTTTGGTTAACGTCTCGGCAGGTATTTCAACGGATCAACCGGTGTTCCATCGCGACGAATTTCAAAGTGAAGCTTTACTCTATCGGTACCACTTGAACCCATATCGGCAATTATCTGTCCAGCTTTAACAAAATCACCTTCTTTCACTAGCAACCTATCATTGTGGGCGTAGGCACTAAGGAAAACTTCATTGTGCTTGACGATAAGTAACTTGCCGTATCCACGAAGACCGCTGCCAGAATAAACAACCTGTCCAGCCGCCGCCGCAAGCACAGGCTCTCCCAATTTGCCGCCAAGATCAATACCCTTATTCAATCCATTATTGCCCTGAAATGATGAGATCAAAGATCCCTTCGCTGGCCAGCGCCATTGTGGTGCACCCCACACAGTTGAATTTTTATTGGATTGCCCAACCGTAGTCGTTTTATTTTCTTTACGGATAACACTATTTTTATTTGTGGAAGTAGGAGTCTTTGCAGGGCCTGACAGCTTCGAATTAGTAACGACTGACTTACCGCCAGATTGAGTTTGAACGGGAGAAGCGGCACCACCCACCATATCCAAACGAATTACTTGTGAAGGACGAATAATATATGGCGGGCTAATTTTATTGTATTTAGCCAGTTCTTCGTACTTTAAGCCGTAGCGCCATGCGATTGAGAACATGGTATCGCCAGGTGCAACTATGTGGGTTTTTGGTCGATTGGCGAAACTGCGGGATTTATCGTAAACAGGAGCGGGAGAATGGGATGCACAGGAAACGAGAACCACACAAGCGATCAATATTTTGAACAATCTTGACAATTTAACCTGGTAATTAGATGTCGCTTCCGGCATGGAATCACTCAAGAGCTGTGGTTGTTTTTTAATCTCTCTTATACGATTTTGAACTAAATATTAGAAATTTATTTTAAAATTATCTAATATCTTTATAAAAAAATGCACAAAAAGGGGTTTTAAAAAGGCAAAAACGCTGATCCTGATAGTGGCTGCGCACAATTCTAAACCAATATTGACACTCCTTGATTACAGACATCCCTCAGCGCAACAAGTTCTAGACTTAGGATTAAGTATTAACGCGAAGTGCCTGAAAGAAAAGGAACAAATTTGACTGGTTCAATTATCCGCGTAATAAAATTCTCTGTTTCACCATCGCGAATAATCAAGTGTAATTGTTGCTCTCGTCCGCCTACTGGAATTACCAGCACTCCATTTGGGGCCAGTTGCTTTAGAAGCTCATCCGGAACAGCTTGAGGGGCGGCAGTACTCAAAATCCCATCATAGGGACCTGCTTCAGGCCATCCGAACCCACCATCAGCATGGCGCAATTGTACATTTCGTAGACCAATCTGCCGTAACCGTTCGCGCGCTTTATCTTGTAGCGGCTTAATACGCTCAACACTGTAGACCTGCGGTACCAACTGTGCCAAAACACTTGTCTGGTAACCTGATCCAGTCCCTACTTCCAATACCTTGGTTAATTTTCCACCTGCGGCCCCAAGTAGAATTTCGGTCATACGTGCGACTATGTAAGGCTGGGAAATAGTTTGTCCGTGACCAATAGGAAGAGCAGTATCTTCATAAGCTCGATGAGCAAGGGCTTCATCGAGAAAAATATGACGAGGTGTGTTGAGCAAAACATCCAACACACGCATATTGGACACACCTTGATCACGCAAACGCTGAATGAGACGCTCACGGGTGCGTAGCGAGGTCATACCTACACCTTGCATCAATAAGTTAGTCATATTCAGATGCTCTCCTGTTTTTATAACGACATGGAAAATTAAATAAAGGAAGCTAAAGGCGATTATCCAAGTGGCACCCAAACAACCAAAGAAGCAACTATAGCATAGGGTTAATATCTTTCCCGCTAGGCTTGGTCAAACGTAGCTTCATCGGCCTGGTTTTGCTGTAACTCTGCCACTTCGCGCAAGATTGCTGTCGCGAACTCACCCGCATCTAACGAGAACTGCACAATCAAATCATCGTTAATCCATTTGTATGCAGCATTTCGAGGGAATAATTGTAATGAGCGGCGCTCTTGCGACAGACCTGCATGCTCCAAGCCATCGCACCATACTGCCCACGGCAGCAAAGCACCCTGCTCTAGCTCAAGCAAAACACCGGAAACTAAAGGACGTCCACGCCCCCACAACGGACCTGATGGTTGTGAACTAACATCTCCATCAAGCAAGCTTGTCCAGTTATTGGAAAGCACTCTCGCTGCCAACACCTGGTTAAATAAATATGATCGCGCTGCCGACAGCATTAACCCGCGCTTTTGTTTATCGCGATAGCGCTTTCCGCCAGCAAGAATAGCATCGGCTTCATTTAAATTATTTCCGCCAATGCCAAAGCGCTGCTCTCCGAAATAATTAGGTACACCATGTGCAAATATTGATTCAATTTTTTGCTGCAACAACTCACGACTTTCTGTTTGTACATTCCGCAAGCGAATAACAAAACTATTTTGCTGATGCTCACCACGACGCAACTTATGCTGATGCCTTGATACCGATAGCAGTTGAATAGACTCGGAGTTAAGTAACGTCCAATCAGGTTCAGGTGCCTTGGGTAGATAAACACTAAACCATTGTGCGGTCACTGCATGACGATCTTTTCGCCCGCAATAGCCCACATCCGTTACGTTCACGCCAGCCAACTCAGCAATCTTTCCAGCAACCCAAGCGGTATTTTCACCTCGCTTGTAAACATGCAAAAAAACGTGCTCCCCTGACCCCGAGGGCGAATAGCCTAAATCTTCATCCACCTGAAAATCTTCAGGTAGCGCACGAAAAATTGCGGTTGCGGAAAGAGCGCCGTAAGCGCGAGGAAAATCAAGTGAAAACTCTGTCAAAACTTTGCCTGCATTATGAAAGTGATTTAAAAAAATTCAAAAATCGTGTATCCAACCACCATTCACGTTGGTTATCCAAAAAACCGACATGACCGCCGGAGTTAGTGATTTCCAAAGTGAGCATCTGATGTTGTTCCGCCAAGCTCAGTGGAATGCAATCAGAATTGAGAAACGGGTCATTTTTTGCTGTTACCAGTAAACAAGGGACATCGATTTTATCAAGGTAATATTTAGCGCTAGCAGCAGCGTGGACCTTGTCCACACTCGCAAAACCATTTAGTGGAGCGGAATAAATTTCGTCGTATGAATAAAAGCTGTTGACCTGATGGTAGCGAGAAAGATCAACCTTACCAAAAAACTGTACTGCTTTCCGCCTCAAGCGCCATTTCATACTGGTGACAAAATACAGTCGATACACCATATTCCGCCAGCGATCCAGGGTTGTTACGCAGGCTTTTAGATCGATAGGAACAGACGCCACGCATACTGCTTTAATTCCACGTGCACGCGCGCTTACACCCTGCTCTCCCAACCATTTAAGTACAATATTTCCACCCAATGAATAGGCAGCAAGATAGATGTTGTCGTATCCATTGCTCTCAGCCCAAACAACGACTGCATCGAAGTCTTGCGATCCACCAGCAAAATACAATTTTTCGGTGTTATTTGAGGGTGATCCGCAACCGCGTAAATTCCACGCAAGCACATCCACATCCACATCTGCACCAGCAACACCAGATTCCAGCGCTGCTTTTGCCATACCGAGAATGTAATGTTGTTTATTACTCCCCTCCAATCCATGAGTAAGAATTAGTAACGTTTTTTTTCGTTCACTGGCAGAACAGTATAAATTTGCACTCAGCTCATCCCCATCAGTCGTTGGAATAACCAATGATTCTGAAGCTAGTTTTACTCGTCGCAATAGAACAGGTAATTGCGTTTGCAAATCACCATTAAACATCCACCAAGGAGAGCGAAATTCGGAATAAATTACCGGCATGAAAATCCCTATTCAATAAATTTATTTATGCTTTTTCCAGCAACACAACCGCATAAGAAGAAATACCCTCTTCTCGCCCGGTGAAACCAAGACGCTCCGTTGTTGTTGCTTTAACATTAATTTGATTTGTTTGGACCTGCAGATCAGCAGCAATAGCTTCAACCATATGGGAGATATAATTAGCCATGCGCGGAGCCTGCGCAACTATCGTCAAGTCTGCATTCGCAAGCTTCCATCCTAGCTGAGATACTTTTGCATAAACCATTCGCAGCAATGCACGGCTATCAGCGTTGCGATATTGCATGTCGGTGTCAGGAAAGTGTTTGCCTATATCACCCAAGGCTGCCGCACCAAGTAATGCATCGCTCAATGCATGCAACAACACATCGCCATCGGAATGCGCAATCAAACCGTGATGATGAGGAATAACAACACCGCCAATAACAATTTTATCGCCTGGACCAAAAGCATGGACATCATAGCCATGACCAATACGCATAGACATATTTGAATTCCGTAACTAGGTAGATAATAAGAGCTGAAAGGTAAGCGAATTAAGCTTGCTGTTGCAAGAGGATAGCAGCAATTGCCAAATCTTCCGGACGTGTAATTTTAATATTATCACTTCGCCCCTGAACCATTAGTGGTTGATAACCATAACACTCCAGGGCAGACGACTCATCAGTAATGACTTTCCCATCCACTAAGGCTTTACGCAAACAATTGTGCAGCAAACCAACACGAAACATTTGCGGAGTCTGTGCCTGCCATAAAAAGCGGCGATCGGCTGTTGCTTGTATGGTCGAATCATTAACCTGCTTTAAAGTATCACTTACAGGCACACCCAAAATTCCACCAACTGCATGATCCTTTACTTCATTGATTAATTTCACAATGCTGTGTTTATGCACGCAAGGGCGAGCAGCATCATGCACAAGAACCCAATCATCAAGTGATGCGATTTCTTTCAAATGCTCAAGCGCATTTAATACTGAATCACAGCGCTCAGCGCCGCCTGCTATGCGATGAATGCGGTCATTTTTTGCAAGGGGCAAGCCATCCCAATGATTATCTTCCGGACTTAATACCAGAAAAATGCCAGCGATCTCTGGCAAAGCGAGCAATCGCTCCAACGTATTTTCGATAACAGTTTTGCCTGCGAGTGGTAAATACTGTTTTGGACAGGCGCTGCCCATTCGTGCACCCACACCAGCGGCGGGTACAACAATCCAATAAGCGGGAGTTTGGGAAGGACTTGAATGACTCATGAGGGTATTTTCGAAATTGGACAGTTAATAAATGTAGTCATCGGAAACTACTGTTCTTCATCCAAAATCATGAAAAAAGTTTCATCTTTTTTAATCAAGCCGATATCGTTGCGCGCACGCTCTTCGATTGTATCGAGACCTGATTTTAATTCTTCGACTTCTACATCCAGAATGCGATTACGCTCACGCATACGATCATTTTCTGCTTGCTGTAGTTTGATATCGGCCTCCAAGCGATGCGCTTGGGCCAAACTGCCATCGCCGACCCACAAACGGTATTGCAGTGCGGCAAGCAAAATTATCAATACACCCAGAAGCCATTTCATAACATTAGCGCGATCTGCTTAACCTTGATTGCAATTTTATTATCATTAAAAGCTATTAACATTAAAAGCTATTAACATTAAAACAAAGGCCGAGCATTCGGCCTTTGTTTTTTCAATCATCTTACGACTTGAATTCTGCACGGCCTTTGTAAGGAGCAGCAGCACCCAATTCTGCTTCAATGCGCAGCAGACGGTTATATTTAGAAACGCGGTCTGAACGGCAGAGAGAACCAGTCTTGATTTGACCAGCAGCAGTTGCTACAGCCAAGTCAGCGATAGTGGTATCTTCGGTTTCACCAGAACGGTGAGAAATAACTGCAGTGTAACCTGCATCTTGCGCCATTTTAATTGCATCAAGTGTTTCAGACAAAGAACCGATTTGGTTGAACTTGATCAAAATAGAGTTAGCAATTTTCTTATCAATACCTTCTTTCAAAATCTTGGTATTGGTTACGAACAGGTCATCGCCAACCAATTGGATTTTGTGACCAATTTTTTGTGTCAAATCTGCCCAGCCAGCCCAATCGCTTTCATCTTTACCATCTTCGATAGAAATGATTGGATATTTAGCAGCCAAATCTGCCAAGTAATCAGAGAATTCGTTAGTAGTGAATACACGACCTTCACCAGCCAAATCGTATTTACCGTCTTTGTAGAATTCAGTTGAAGCACAATCCAGAGCCAGGGTTACGTTATCGCCCAGTTTGTAGCCTGCTTTCTCAACCGCTTCAGCGATAACTTTCAATGCATCTTCGTTAGATGGCAGGTTTGGAGCAAAACCACCTTCGTCACCCACTGCGGTATTCAGGCCTTTGTCGTGCAGAATTTTTTTCAGGCTGTGGAAAATCTCAGCACCAACACGCAGAGCTTCTGCAAACGTTTTAGCGCCCACTGGCTGAACCATAAACTCTTGGATATCTACGTTGTTATCAGCGTGCTCACCACCGTTGATGATGTTCATCATCGGAACTGGCATAGAGTATTTACCTGGAGTGCCATTCAGATCAGCAATGTGGGCGTAGAGTGGAACTTTTTTGGAGATCGCAGCTGCTTTAGCGTTCGCCAAAGACACCGCCAAAATAGCGTTAGCGCCCAATACGGTTTTGAAGTCAGTACCGTCTGCTTTGATCATTGCGTTATCGAGTGCGCGTTGATCCAGAGAATCCAAACCTACTACCAAATTTTTAATAGTTGTATTGATGTTGTTAACGGCTTTCAATACGCCTTTGCCCAAGTAACGTGACTTGTCACCATCGCGCAATTCCAGAGCTTCACGAGAGCCAGTAGAAGCACCTGAAGGAGCTGCCGCTGAACCTACTGAACCATCTTCCAGAATAACTTCGGCCAATACAGTTGGATTGCCACGGCTATCCAGAATTTCAAAAGCTTTGATGTCAACAATCTTAGTCATTCGTTTTTCTCCAGAGTATGTTTCTACAAAAATATGTTCTACAAAAAAGTGCGTCTAATTACTGAATATCGAGTGGTGGAAAATTTTTCACCACATCATCAATCGTTTTCATCTGTTGCAAAAATGGTTGCAACTTATCGAGCGGTAACGCGCTAGGACCATCGCACTTGGCATTATTCGGATCTGGGTGCGCCTCTAAAAATAAACCAGCCAAACCCACTGCCATTCCAGCACGCGCCAATTCTGCTACTTGATGGCGACGACCACTTGATGCTGCGCCCATTGGATCGCGGCATTGTAATGAATGGGTCACATCAAAAATAACCGGAGCATTGCCGCTGACTTCACGCATGGTGCGGAAGCCGAGCATATCAACGACCAGGTTGTCGTAACCAAAATTGGTGCCACGATCACAGAGAATAATTTTATCGTTGCCGCACTCACCAAATTTTTCAACAATATTTTTCATTTGGCCGGGGCTTAAAAACTGGGGCTTTTTAATATTGATCACTGCACCAGTTTTGGCCATAGCGACCACTAAATCTGTTTGGCGAGCAAGAAATGCGGGCAACTGGATCACATCGCAAACATCAGCTACCGGCTGGCACTGATCAATTTCATGCACGTCAGTGATGACAGGAATATTAAAGGTTTGTTTGATTTCTTGAAAAATCTTTAAACCTTCTTCCATGCCAGGACCGCGATAGGAGTGGATAGAAGAACGATTAGCCTTATCAAAAGAGGCTTTAAATACGTAAGGAATTCCAAATTTTTGGGTCACTTGCACATAGGCTTCTGCAACTTGCATCGCCATATCGCGCGACTCAAGCACATTCATACCGCCGAACAATACAAACGGCAATGAGTTTCCAACATTAAGATTGCCAATTTTTACTATTTCTTGAGACACATGTATTCCTTTCAGAATAATTTTAAAATCAGTAGCTGACCTACATGAAAAGGGCGCAATGTTTGCGCCCTCACATTATTTCTTATTTGCCAGCGCCGCTTTTACAAACGCAGTAAATAAAGGATGTCCGTCACGAGGTGTGGACGTAAATTCCGGATGGAATTGGCAAGCCACAAACCATGGATGATCAGGAATTTCCACCATTTCTACCAAAGTATCATCAGCAGACCAACCACCAATCTTCAAACCTGCTTTTTGCAATTGATCAACATAATTATTGTTGACTTCATAGCGATGACGATGACGCTCAACAATGACATCAGCACCGTACACTTTGCGTGCGTTCGAACCTGAAACCAAACGACATTCTTGTGCACCTAAACGCATAGTGCCACCAAGGTCAGAAGATTCATCGCGCTTCTCTACTTCACCGTCAGAGGTAATCCACTCGGTGATCAATCCAATCACCGGATGCGGTGAGTTGCGATCAAACTCAGTAGAGTTGGCACCTTTCAAGCCCAACACATTACGGGCGAATTCAATAACAACTGATTGCATCCCCAAGCAAATGCCAAGGTAAGGGACTTTATTTTCACGAGCGTACTGCACGGCCATTAACTTGCCTTCTACACCACGCTCACCAAATCCACCCGGAACCAAAATCGCATCGGCATCTTTCAGGATTTCTACACCTTCGTTTTCCACACGCTCAGCATCAATGTAGTTGATGTTTACTTTGGTGTGGGTATGGATTCCGGCATGAGTCAAAGCTTCAATCAATGACTTATACGCATCCAGCAATTCCATGTATTTACCAACCATAGAGATGGTGATGGAGTTAACCGGATTCAGTTTGCCTTCTACAACTTTGTCCCACTCACCTAAATCAGCGACAGGACATTGCAGGCCCAACAATTCAACAACGATTTGATCAAGACCAAAACTTTGTAACAAACGTGGAATTGAATAAATAGTATCCGCATCAGGAAGCGGCACAACAGCGCGCTCTGCTACGTTAGTAAACAATGAAATCTTGCGACGGGAATCTTCGTCGACCATTTTTTCTGAGCGGCACAACAAAATATCTGGCTGCAAGCCGATTGAGCGAAGCTCTTTTACAGAATGTTGTGTAGGTTTGGTTTTGGTTTCGCCAGCGGTAGCGATATAAGGTACCAGCGTCAAATGCATTAACAGCGCGCGCGAACCCATTTCCACTTTCAGTTGACGCACAGCTTCGAGGAAGGGTTGGGATTCGATATCACCAACAGTACCGCCAATTTCTACCAGCGCAACATCAACGTCGCGGCCGCCTTCAAGAATACGGCGTTTGATTTCATCGGTAATGTGCGGAATAACTTGTACAGTACCGCCCAAATAATCGCCACGGCGTTCTTTGCGCAATACGGTTTCATAAACACGTCCGGTGGTGAAGTTGTTGCGGCGAGTCATTTTGGTACGAATAAAACGCTCGTAGTGACCTAGATCCAGATCTGTTTCGGCGCCATCTTCTGTAACAAACACCTCCCCGTGCTGGAAGGGGCTCATAGTACCCGGATCTACGTTGATATAGGGGTCGAGCTTCATGATGGTGACTTTAAGGCCGCGAGCCTCAAGGATGGCCGCCAGGGAAGCCGAGGCGATGCCTTTGCCCAATGAGGAAACAACACCACCTGTTACGAATATATAGCGCGTCATGTAAAACCTGATTACTGTGAAAAATGCGGAGCGGATTGGAGATAAATGCCAACAGCAGCACTCGTTGCGAGGCAGGGGGATTTATCGTTCAGGACGGGGCGCCAGAGTAACAGAAAGGCCTTTTCGGCTCAATGAAAAGCTCGCCCGCCTTAGGGAACGAGATCTTAAACGAGAACCAGCTTCCGTGGGAAAAATTGGAAGTTGGTGACGAAATGGGGCTTATCTTTACCAATCTTCATTGGTTGTGAGCTTAAATGCCGCTTGGATATGGCGACTAGAAAAACCGCGAGATTGCAGGAAACGCATCTGTTTCGCGCGTTCGCGCTGATCTGCTGGAGCCAAACCACGGTATTTTTTCTCCCTGACCTCATAAGCCAGCTCATACCAGCATTCATCCGAATCGTCGATAAACTGCGCAATTAATTCTGCTGACACCCCCTTCTCACGCAGCTCCATCTTGACAATTAGCGGTCCCTTCCCTTGCCTTTGCCTCATGGATACAAATGCCTGAGTGAATCGTTCATCTGATTGCAGGTTTTGTTCAATTAATGCGGCAATTACACTTTCAATAAGCTCAGGGCTTTCAAACTTACGCTCCAGCTTATCTTTTAGCTCCTTTGCCGAATGCTCACGCATCGCCAGCAAACTCATAGCACTGTAGCGGATATCCGATAGTTTGGGCGGTTCTTGCTGCATGAAACATCAAACTCCAATAAAAATGGCCGCATAAGCGGCCATTTAAAATCACCAATTACCCTTAGTTAACAGGAGGAAACTGGGCAATAACTTCATTCACTGCGCGACTCAACACTTCGCGCTGTTGCTGGGGCGCCATACCACGACTGAGTCGTTTTTCTGACACACCACGCCAAATTGGTTTTTCGGTTTTAGCATCTACGATATCAATAATCAGACTACCCTGATTGTATACACGCAAACCTGCACCCGGTCCGTAAAAGAAGGGGGAAGGATAGCGATAAGGGCGACCAAAATAACCATAACCATAAAGATCATCGTAACTACGCGGGTCAATCTTCTCTTCGATGACTACATGGTAGCTAACGATAAAATCCGGTTTAGCGCCAGTTGCTGCGCTTTGATAGCGCTTAGCCAGCTCGCCTTTTAGTGCAGAATGAATATGACTTAACGTAAATGGCGATATGAGGATATTTTCTTTAGCATCCTGCTTTGTCTCAGCCACCTCAAAGGTCTTTAACGCTGAGAAATCAAAATCCGCCTGATGATCAGTTTCTACTTGCGGCTGGGTAGAGCAACCTGCAAATACCAGCGCGCTCATTACAACCAACAACCAACCAAACCGTTTCATTATCCACCCCACCAATTCATATTAAGTTGATTAAAGGGATACTAGTTTAACTTAAGCAACTATCCCCTTGATTTTGTGCGAAATTTAAACCGTATATCGCACTCATTACCTACAGCATAGAGAGCGCTTGAGGGCGATGCAAGCTCTATCCCTAAAGACCAAAAAACCTCCATCAACAATATAGCCAATGGAGGTTTTTATCACTGTAACGAAATGTTTAAACCTCTACGTCATCCGTAACTTCATTACCGCCCGGACTAAGTGAGAGTGCAGGTGTTGCAAGGAGTTCAGTTCTGACTTTTTGCTCCAGTTCTTTGGAGATAAGGGGGTTTTCTTGCAAGAACTTCATTACATTGTTTTTGCCTTGACCGATCTTGTTGCCCTGATAGCTATACCAGGCACCGGCTTTATCAATCAGGCCTAATTTCACGCCGTAATCAACGATCTCACCCATACGGTTAATACCTGAACCATAAAGGATTTGGAATTCAGCTTGCTTGAATGGAGGAGCAACCTTGTTCTTAACCACTTTCACACGGGTTTCAGAACCAATCACTTCTTCACCCTCTTTCACCGCACCGATACGACGGATATCAAGACGGACGGACGCATAAAACTTAAGCGCGTTACCGCCGGTGGTGGTTTCAGGGTTGCCGAACATCACACCAATTTTCATACGAATCTGGTTGATGAAAATCACCAGACAGTTAGCATTTTTGATGTTACCGGTGATTTTACGGAGCGCTTGCGACATCAGACGTGCTTGCAAACCTACGTGGTGGTCACCCATCTCACCTTCGATTTCCGCACGCGGAGTCAATGCGGCTACCGAGTCCACCACCAATACGTCTACTGCACCGGAACGCACCAGCATATCCGTCACTTCAAGGGCTTGTTCGCCAGTATCAGGCTGGGAAACAATCAAATCTTCAACATTTACGCCCAATTTGGTGGCGTAAATAGGATCGAGCGCATGTTCAGCATCGATAAATGCACAAGTACCGCCAGCGCGTTGGGCTTCTGCGATTACTTGCAAGGTAAGCGTTGTTTTACCAGAGGATTCAGGACCGTAGATCTCGATAATACGACCTTTAGGCAGGCCACCAATTCCCAATGCGACATCAAGACCAAGAGAACCAGTAGAAATAGCAGGAATAGCGACCTGTTCTTTGTCGCCCATACGCATAACAGTACCTTTACCAAATTGACGTTCGATTTGGCTTAGTGCGGCCTGCAGCGCTTTCTCTTTATTCGCATCCATCTGACACCTCAACATAAAAAATAATGAAACAGTTGTTATGAAATCTTTTAAAGATCTATTTTGCCATGCAGGAGGTTAAACCCACACTGTTGGAGATAGCATACACGAAAAACCTGTATACGCAAACAGTACTAGTAATTTATACAGTATTTTATTTATCCAACCTGACGCCATTTCATCACAACGGAAACTTCAGACAAATATACGAACAAACAGCTCCTAAAGAACAATACATTTCTCAAGTGTTGCCAGCCAATACCGATGACCCTGTGGCTGGGCTATTCAGCGGTTCAGCTTCCATAGGCGCATCGCGCAGGGATTTGAATATACCGAGCACTGCCAAAGTTGCGCCGAAGGCAATTGCACCCAAAGTAAATATGCTGGCGAGGGACGACAGGAATTTGCCCATTAATCCGATACCGACTGCGCCGAGCGAATCACCCGATGCATCCTGAGCCGTCCAAAGTGCGTTGACCCGACCAAGATATTGATCCGGCGTATGGCCTTGAACAAGGGTGTATTGCAGCAATGAGGCAATCGATACCAGATAACCAAAAGCTGCGAGCAATATCAACGCGAGAATAAAATGTTGATTCACCCCCAACAACATCAAACAGATAAACGAACCGAGACTGGTCGCGCCCATTACCCAACCAGGGCGATTAAGATCATTGGCCCAGCCGCTGATAATTGCACCCAAGGTTGCCCCCAGCGGCACAGCGGAATACATCAAACCTAATTCAAACGCACCACCACCGTAAGCAGTTTCGGCCAGCGCGGGGAACAGCACGCGAATAGCCGTGGTTAGCGTCACCAAAGTGCCAACCAAAACCACACCGAACACTATCTTGTTAGTCACCATAAATTGAAACCCTTGCGTTAATGCGCGCAGCGGATGATTGTCTTCAATCTCCGCTGGTTTCATCACTGGCAAACTTAACAGCGGCAACAATGTAAGCGCAGTGCCAAGCGCAGCAATCAAGTAGGCCCAACCCACATGAGAAGCAGCGATAATAATTCCACCCAATGCTGGTGATATGACTGTCGCCAACCGAATACTAACCATACTCACCGCGCGCGCTTGCATCAGCTTCTCGCGGCCTACAATAAACGGCATGGCAGCCATTAATGCACTCACCCCCAGCGCGCCGAAAAAACCATCCCATACCGATAAAAAATAAATCACCCATAGCGATGGCGTGGGCAGCCAGGCGTTAATGGCAAGACCAAAAAATCCGAGGCCGCAAATTGCGCGCGCAAATAAAATTAACGCTTTGCGATCTTGGCGATCTGCCAACACACCGCCCAGCAATAAACCGACAAACAAACCAATACCTTCCAGTGCCATGGCCACACCGACATGAAAACTATCGCCGGTTAATTGGTACACCTGCATGGGAATTGCCACAGACAACATGCCGAGTCCCAACAGGGAAATAGTGCGCGCAATAAAAACGTTGCGAAAATTGCGATTATCCCGAAGCACACTCAGGTCAACAAAAATGGATTTTTTAGCCATGATTTTTCCAAAAAATTTAAATGCCTTAGCAAGTAGAGTTGCCAGGAGCAGCGAATAAAAAATCAGCGAGCCGATGAACTACATCATCGACTCGCCTTTTTCACGACACAGTTTTTGCTAAACCTTTTACTAAACAGTCAGCGATCTCTCTTCGGATTTTGTAACAAGTTTTGTATCAGCTGAACTATAAATTGCCGCTCGTTCAATCAATTCTTCCAACAATGGCCCCAGCGTTTCCAACGATTGCGGGGACATAATATTTTCGTGGGAACATTCGGTTAGATGATGGATTTGCAATTGCTGCGCATAGGGCAACCAGGCGGAATCTGCATCGATATAGTCTGGCAGGGATTGATCAGCTACAAACAAAGTGACCGAACCGCTGTAAGCCGGTGTATTGGTTTTTGCGAGCAGGCGCACAGCATCTTTATAGTTGGCAAAAATTTGGTTGAGCATCGCTTCCTTTTCCTGACGCATTAATTTATCAAGAACAGCATCATCCAAGGCCGCATCTGCTGGCGCATTTCCAGCGAAAGCGTCATTCAATAATTGAGCTTGCTCGCGCTCGGCACCCATCGCAGCTTCTGCACCTTGTGGATCACTCCAGTCATGCACTTCAGCGGGATAGGTATCCAGCAAACCGAGGAAGTCCACGGCTTCGCCTTGCGCACGCAATTTCGCTGCGACGCCATAAGCCACAGTTCCGCCCAATGAATAACCTAGCAAGTAATACGGCCCTTCCGGTTGCGCAGTGCGGATAATCTGCAATTGCCGATCGATCAACTCATCCATGGTCTGGCTGGTTGCGATCAAGCCGCCGGGGCGCGGTGATTGCAGGCCGATAATCGGCTGACCCGCTTTGAGATAACGCGATAGCACCGAGTATTGCCACGCAAAACCGGAACCGGGATAGAAGCAGAACAGCGGCGCGCCCTGCCCTTGACGCAAATGAATCAGCTGATCAAAGCCATCGTTACCGAAGTCATTGAGCATCACCGAATCGTTGAGCTGGGCCGCGAGTTTTTCCACAGTTGGCGAAGTCATGATTTGCCCTACCGCGACTGGTCGCTGCAATTCGCGGCGGATCTCGGCGGCTAGCCGCATCGCCATCAGCGAGTGTCCGCCCAGCGCGAAGAAATCGTCATCGGCAAATACTTGCTCTACATCCAACACACGCGCAAACACATTGGCGAGACGGGTTTCCAAACCGCGTACAGGCAAGCGCCCCTGACGATTGGATTGCCCCGCGTTAGTTGAAAGACCTGAAGATGGAATAGGCAAAGCTTTACGATCCAATTTACCGTTGGCGCTCAGCGGCAAAGCATCTAAAATCACCCAAGCCACTGGTACCATATGAGCGGGTAACTGCGCTTGCAGGTTGGACTGAATTATTGGTAATGCCGGTTCATGTCCGGCCTCGGGCACTATATAAGCCACCAGCTGACGGTTATCCATATTGGCTTGCGCTGCATCGACCTGCCCCAGCACAACAGCATTTACGACAGCATTGGCAACGCCGGTTTGCTGCAATAACAGGGTTTCGATTTCGCCCAGCTCGACCCGTTGGCCGCGAATTTTTATTTGGTCGTCAGCGCGGCCGAAATATTCGATCACACCTTGCGGCAACCAACGCACAATATCGCCGGTGCGATACATACGCGCGCCCGCTTCACTCGAATAAGGATCGGCAACAAAACGACTGGAAGTCAGATCAGCGCGACCGAGATATCCCATCGCCAATTGCACGCCACACAAATACAACTCGCCCGTTGCTCCTACCGGCACTTGGCGCAGATATTGATCCAACACACGCACTTGCGTATTCCATACCGGGCGACCAATAGGAACGCCCGCGCCACCCGCTGTATGTTCATCACCATTGCGATAATCCGCGGGGTGATAAGTCACATCCACTGCCGCTTCTGTCGGGCCATAAAGATTGTGTAACTGCGCGCGATTAAAGCGCTGGGTAAATTCTTTTGCCTGGGCTTTAGTCAATGCCTCGCCACTACAAAACACCAGGCGCAAGCTTGAACAGATGCTTTCCTCTTGTGCGTATAGGGCATTTGCACTGGCCGTAAAAATCGCCAGCATTGAGGGCACAAAGTGCATGCAAGTCACGCCGAAACGCTCAATGGTTTGCACCAGTTGTTGTGGGTCGCGATGAGCTTCCGGTTCAGCCATCACCAACTGCGCACCTACCATCAGTGGCCAGAAAAATTCCCACACAGAAACATCAAAACTGCTCGGGGTTTTCTGCAGGACAACATCATTAGCATCCAGCCGATATTCATGTTGCATCCATTCGATACGGTTATAGATCGCCTCATGGGAAACCAACACACCTTTCGGGCGACCGGTAGTGCCGGAGGTGTAGATGATGTAAGCCGGATGTTGTGGACTAATTGCGACAGGCAACTCTGTCTGACCGACAGTTTCAGTATCGAGCAATTGATTGAACACGCGGATTGCAGGCGCTCCTGCCAATACATGCAGTCGCTCACGTGAAGATTCGCTGGTCAACAGCAAACGCGGTTTGGCATCACTGAGCATATAACTCAGGCGATCATCGGGATAACCCAGATCCAGCGGCAAATAAGCCGCGCCCGCTTCGATCACCGCCATAAGCGCCAGGCTCAAGTGCACTGAACGAGGAATCGCAATCGCAACAATACTGCCCGGCGTCACACCGGCATTCACCAGTTCTGCGGCGAGCGCTCGGACTTGCTGGCGTACTTCGCTATAGGTGAGACTATGGCGTGCATCGCGCAGAGCCAATTCATCCGGTGTACGCCACGCCTGATTCGCTAAGGCACCACGCAGGGTTTGCGGTGCGAGCGGTTGTGCCGTCGCATTCACCTGACGAATAAAGGTTTCTTCCTGCTCCGATTGCAGTACATAACGGGCAATTGGCAATTCCGGCTGAGCCAGCAAGGTTTGCAGAATGCGCTCTACCCGATGGGCAATCTGTGCCGGATTGGCCAGAGCACCGCGATTCTCCACCAGCAGCGTCAGGCTTTCACCTGGTAGCACCAGCAGTGCGAGCGGATAATGGCTGTAGCCGCGGTTGTGGATATTGCCCATCACGAGCGGTTTGCCATCAGTACCGATAAGGTTGCGGGCGAGATAATCGCTATCGGGATAGTTCTCTACCACCAGCAAGGTATCAAACAGATTGCCGTTACCGACAAGACGTTGAATTTCCGCCAATCCCAAAGCATCGTTTTCCAAGAGTTCGATATGACGCTGCTGCATGGATGGCAACAAATCCCACAGAGAACAATTGGCCTCCAGTTTTACACGCACCGGCAAGGTATTGAGGAATAAACCTACCTGCTCTTCGATACCCGCTACCGGCGCGCTTCGCCCTGATACCGGGCTACCAAATACCAGATCATCGCGACCGGTCAGGCCAGACAACGCCAGCGCCCAAACAGCTTGCATCAATACGTTCAACGTCAGGCCGCGCTGACGCAGTTGCGCCATCAACTCACTCGTCATTGCTGTCGACAGCGCGAGCGAAAACTCCTCCATTTGCGCGCTGGCTTGCAGCTGTTCAAAAGCGATTGTCGGTTGCACGCCAGCCAGAGATTGTTGCCAAAGCGCACGCCCAGGAGCGAGATCGCGTGTTGCCAGCGAGGTAATTAACTGGGCGTAATCGGCTTGCGGTTTGGATAGTGGTTTTTGCTGCTCGTAAGCCTGAAGGAGATCGCGCTGCAACAAGGGCGTCGACCAACCATCCACCACCAAATGATGGATAACTAGTAGTAGCTGATAACGATCTTGATCCAATTTGACCAAGGCCGCGTTGAGCATGCCGCCGAATTCATGGGTCGCATATTCAGCATCAAGCAATTCACGCTCGAAAGAATTCAGCAAACGCTGTTGGGCTATTTCGCTGAATGTAGTCAGATCATGTTCTTGCCACGGCCAAGCCAAAACCTGATCGGCGGCGGGCAACAAAAATACCGGCTCAGTACCTGTCTCGGTATCAAATACACCGGCGAGTTGCGGGTAGCGGGTTAACAGGAAATCCAGCGCGCGACGCAAACGCTGGCGATCCAATGCACCGTTAAAATCCACTCTGGTGTAGGCGTTGTAATTGCCAGCGCCCTGCCCTAATTGGGCATGGAACAACATCCCTTTTTGCAGTGGCAATACCGGCGCAGCAGCGGAGAAATTACCGTAGAGCGCGATCAATTCTGCGGTTTGTTCTGCAGACAAACTCCATGTAGCAACTTCAGCGGTTTCAACCTCTGATTGACGAGCAACCGCGGCTAATTGGCGTGGGTTGCGCAGCGCAAAAATTTCGCTGGGGCGCAGTTCATAACCGGCGCGACGCAGCTCGGTGCACAGCATAATTGCCGAGATGCTATCGCCACCCAGTACAAAGAAATCATCCTCAACGCCAACTTGGGCAAGCTTAAGCACTTCTGCCATAGCCTCGCACAGTTGCACCTCTTTGTGATTGGCCGGACGAGCACTGCTAAATGCAGCGACAGGTATTTGGCTAGCGGGATCAGGCAGGCGTTTGCGATCCACTTTACCGCTGACATTGCGCGGGAATTCCTCCATCACCACCAGCATAGACGGCACCATGTAATCCGGTAATTGCTGGCGCAGTTGGGCGAGCAGCGTCTGGCTGCATTGCGCTTGCTCGTTGGTATTCAAACCGGGCACCACGCAGTAACCCACCAACCGCTGGCTGTTATTCACCGACTGGGCGATCACCACCACACTTTCCACTCCGGGCAAGAGTGACAAAGCATTTTCAACCTCGCCGATCTCCACGCGATAACCGCGGATTTTGACCTGATCGTCGCTGCGTCCCATATATTCCAAACGGCCGTCGCGATTCCAGCGAACCAGATCGCCCGTGCGATACATACGGCTGCCCGTATCAGCCGAATCAGCAAACGGATTCGCCACAAAGCGACTCGCACTCAAGCCAGCGCGAGCGAGATAACCCAAAGCCAAACCTGCACCCGCGACATACAGCTCGCCCACAACACCGACTGGTACTTGCTGCAGACGAGAATCCAATACATAGACTGACGTATTGCCAATCGGGCGACCAATAACCGGCCGCTCACTATCACCCAGCGCAGCGCGCAAAGTATCGACGGTGTATTCCGTCGGGCCGTAGAGGTTATGTACTTGCAGGTGCTGGAACTGGCGCAGCTGCTGCCAAAGCGCTGCCGGTGCCGCCTCGCCGCCAATCAGGATCAGGCTTGGGTGATGTTGCTTCTCTGCCATCAGACCATTACTGAGCATCTGCGCCAAAAATGACGGCGGCAAATCCATGGCATCTATCTGCAAGCGCGCGACTGATTGCACTAATTCATAAGCATCGCGGCGGGTGTCTTCATCGAAAACATAAAGCTCCTGCCCCAACAGCATCCAGAAAATCTGCAACCAGGAGGAATCAAACGAAAACGAATGAGTGTGTGCCGCGCGTAAAGCACGATTCGGCCAAGCTTTATTAACGCGCGCCAAGGTAGGCAAATAAAACGCCGTGCGATGGGATGAAATCAGATTCAGCAAAGCACCGTGGGTATTCATCACCCCTTTGGGGCGACCGGTACTGCCGGAGGTAAAAATCACATAGGCAATGCTATCTGCAGTGATTGGAGCAATGCGCTCATTAGCGAGCAGCGGGCTACCACTAAAACTTAACAAGCGCGTTTGGACGCTGGTGGTATCAAGGTCGAGACGTTTTAAAGTCGCGGGCAATTCCAGATGCGCGCGCCGACTGCTGAGCAATAGGCGCGGATTAGCATCCTCACACATCATCGCCATGCGCTCGGGCGGATAATCCAGATCCAACGGTAAAAAAGTAGCGCCGCTATTCAGCACTGCCAGCATGGCAATAATGGCTTCTGTCGAGCGTGGAATTGCAACAGCAACTACTTGTCCGACGCCTGCACCTTCTGCAATTAACAAGCGGCTTAGGCGTGCGACTTGTTGATTCAACGCGGCAAAATCCAGACGGATTTCGCCACACACGAGTGCAAGAGCATTTGGCTGGTTTTGTCCCTGTGCGACCAGCAAATCCACGATGGTAGTAAGGCTTGAGTCGCGTTCAACCGCAAGCCCTTGCGACCACTCAGCAATCTGTTTCGATTCATCACTATTCAACAGCGGCAATTGCACCAAGCTGGTTTGTGGATCAGCTAACCAACCCGCCAATAATCCCTGGATGCGCTGGGCGTGAGCTTCTAATTCGTCGCTGCTGTAGCGGCTGGCATCGGCGCGCAATTCGAGGCTGATCTGTTCGCCCT
Source organism: Cellvibrio sp. (assembly GCF_039207905.1). Classification (GTDB taxonomy): domain Bacteria; phylum Pseudomonadota; class Gammaproteobacteria; order Pseudomonadales; family Cellvibrionaceae; genus Cellvibrio. The sequence continues at coordinate 119,500 of NZ_JBCECX010000003.1, read as the reverse complement.
GAATCACCAGACCAAATTCCAGATCATCAATCGGACCAGTGGCGAGGTGATGGGTAACTCCCGCAATAACAGTGCCCTCGCTGCCAGCGAACTCAACGGTGTAATCAAACATTTTGTAATTGATGACCGCGCCATAAAGTTTTTGGCCGGAACCGACGAGGTGACTATCGCGCTGGATTTGCTCGGCGGGATATCGCTGGTGTGGTCGCACTTGCTGGAGCGATGCTTTGACCGTTTGTGCCACCTCAAGCCACGCCATTGCCGGGTGCAAATGCACCGCAACCGGAAGCACATTCACCACCGGCGCGACCGACTTCACCGCTACCGAACCCATGCGGCACATAAAAGGCACACCGAATGCTTGGCTGTATTGGCCGGTCATACGGCTTTGGTAGGCAACCAGTAAACCGAGCAGTAAATCCGGTGGGGTGAGTTGTGGGGCGGCATCGTTTGCGCGAATCGACTGCTGCAACTGCGCAAAACAATCCGCAGGAAATGCAAAGTTATGGCTCAATAAATTGGTGCTGGTCTGGCTGCTCGCCGAACTGCGCAATGACAAACTCGTCGCTGCCGGCAAGGCTTGTTGGTAATCCTGCCAGAAGTTTTTATCTTTCTCCCATTTGCTGGATTGACGATAGGCTTGCTGCTCCGCAACGACCAAATCCACGCCAACAAACGGGCTAGCACTCACCGCTTCGCCCTGTACCAGATGATTGTAAATAGCGGTAATGCGGCGAGTTAATGCGGTAAAACTGTAGCCGTCGAGCATGATGTGGTGGTAACGCTGATACCACAACCAGCACTCGCGGCCAGAAGTTCCTTGAGTCTCTTCCCTGACCCGAAAAATCCCATGACGATAAAGCGGTGCGCTGCCACCCAAGGGTAAATCCGCTTTGGTATCAGCCCACATCCACTCCCATGCGCGGGTTTTGCCAGCGGGCTGGTCATACCAATCCATCACTTCAATGGCAATCGCTGCAGAATCAGGTGTAACCAACACTTGCTCGACGCTTGAACCTACCGCGCGGTAATCCGCCGTCACCGTATCGGCCTCCGATAGACCTATGCAAATTGCTTGTTGCAGCAGCGACGGATTTACTTCCCCGTGCAATTCGATGCAGTGGGAAATGACATAGACAGCCTTGTCCTCGGCGACCTGATCAGCCAGCCATATTCCTTCCTGCGTTGCCAACAAGGGCAAGGTTTTTGCGAATGTCATGGCAGATAACCTCAGTTGGCGACTTGAAAAGGATTGATTTCCGGCCAGTGGCGTTCGATGTAATCCAGACATTGGCTGCGCTCGTGCGGCCCAAAGCGCACATCCCATCCCGCAGGCACAGCGGCGAATTCCGGCCACAAGCTGTATTGCGCGCGGTTGTTAGCCAGCACTAAAAATTGGTGTTGTTCGTCATCAAATGGATTGAGGTAGTTTTCGTTGCTCATGGTGGTTTGCTCGTAATCAAATTAGGAAGTGCGATTAAATTTAAAAGCGGTAATTAAGCGGGAGAAAATTCGGTATCCGGCGCTGGCGAACCCAGCAAGCTGATAAGCCCGCTGACCAGCCCTTCGCTCCAGCAGAGCCAATCGTGGCCGCCACGGAATTCGCGATAGCTAACCTTGTGGCCGGTAGCGATCAAGGCATCGCACAAAGCGCGGTTAACGCCCAGCATGTCCTGCTCGTAGCAGCCAATATCGAGATGAATACGCAGTGTTGCTCCCTGCCCTTGACCGGCCAACACCGCTTGAGTCAACTCACCTTTATCACCGGCCTCATCCGCATCCGGCCACCAAAAAGAACCTGACTGGCTGAGCGCGATACCAAAGCGCTCTGGCCAATGCAGCACTGCATAAGCTGCAGCCAAGCCGCCAAAGCTTTGGCCTGCGATCAGGGTTTTGTGTGGGTCTTGGGTGAGGGAAAAACGTTTCTGTAACCGGGGCAATAATTCCTGTTGCAGCGCGTACCAGAATGTTGGGTTGCATGGCATTTCGTCGGCGCGCGCGCGCGGACTCAATGCATCGATAAACAGATATTGGGCTGCGGGCAAAACGCCGCTTTGCGTTAGCGCATCCAACTCGCTAAGTAGCGGCTGGTGATTAGCCCAGTAATGGCCATCAAGCAGGATTACCAGCGGCTTATCACCCGCATTGTCTTTGCCAGAATCGTACAGCCAGATTGAACGTTCATTGCCGAGGCGGCGACTGAGCCAGCGTTCGTGATGAATTTGGACTGGAGTGATAACCTCCGGCAATGCGCGCGCTGGCTGCAGTTGGATCGCCGAAAGTGGCAAACCCCAACCGCTGTTGTGCGGCGGATACAGATTAAAACTGTCCGCCTGAGCCTGCCGCTCCATCAGATCAATCCACCAATGGCGACGCTCGCGGCCATGCTCCGGTGGCGGTAAATCTTCTGCCTCAACCGGCAGTAAAAAATAGCTACCGCACCAATCAACGGGCAACCGGGTCCGCCAGTACCAGACGTCGGTCTGACCAATACGGGTTAGCGCCGTGAGTGATTGGATGATATGGGGAGTGTGGGAGTAAACATCGATAAACACTTGCGCTGGCGTACCTCGCCAAAGGAAGGTCAGCTCGACCGTTTCGCCGATGTGAGCACCACGTAAGGGAGTGCCGATCCGGGTTATATCCTGCCACCAAGCGGGGCTGCCCAAATCGGCACGTTCAAACAGCAGCTCCGTCTGCTCAGTCAGTGAATCAGGGGAAATACAGAGGTTCATTGTTAACGTCCCGGTGCGATGTTCGAGTCACGTTTATCAGCTCGGGGTTTCCTTCCCTGATCAACGCAACGGCAGGCACATTAACAAAAATTAATTCTATTTGTAAATTATTATCATTTGATAAATCGCATTTTGATTTATTTTGTCGCCTAAATCAAAATATCTTTGTAAAACAAGTGACTAGGATTAATCACTTAAAGCGTCATCGAGACTTTTTGGCACCGGACTTATCGCTGAAATCGTCTCAGGATGATCTTTAACTTCGGCGTTAACCGCCCAAACACTATCGCCAGCGCCCTTGTGCGCGCGTCGCCAAGTCAGCTTCGCCAACCACAAAAACACCAGTGCAAACACCAGCGCTGTAGCATCCACCGCCAGGCTTGCAGTGCTGGTATAAGCCCAAAGCCCTGATGAGGGAAACAGGATCGCAATCAGTGAAGTCAGTGGAATTGCGCTGGATGCGACAGCACAGGCAAGCAACAAATGTACTGCCCCTCGCGCCGCGCCCTGCCAAAAAGCCCATGCGACGGCACTCAGGAATACGCCGTAATAAATCCACAGATAGCCGTGGTTGATATTGTCCACATGGGCGTAGAGCCATTTACCACCGATCATCGCGATAGCAACCCCAAGAATCGAACCCAGACACACGCCGACAGTCGCCGCTGCCATCCAATGGATATTGCGCGCCTGGGTTACTAATTGCTGACCGCGTTGGTGTTTACGGCGGCTCTCCACCCACAGCAAATTGCCGCTATAAAACAGAAAGGCGCCGCTCAGCCCCAACAGGAAATACACCCAGCGCACCAAATCGCCACCATAACTACCGAAATGTAGTGCGAAAAAACTGCTCGCCAATGCGCTCCAGATATCTGCTTTCTCCGGCAGCATACTGGTGTTGGTAATGGCACCGGTGTAAGGGTTAATTCCAAGATAACCACCAATTGGCCCATGCACCATTTGCGCGGTATTAACGATAGTCGCGCGCACCATAGGGCGCGGCGTTTCTAGGCGCATATACAGCAGATCGCTCACCTGGTATTCCGGTGCTTCGGCCTGCAAGCGCTTGATCAATTCCGAGGGCGGTAACATTTCTGCCAACACATAAGATTCACTGGGAGCAGCCGGCGGTGTAAACATCGGTTGCTCTTTATAAACCACTTCCGCAAGGCCATCGTAAAACTGGTCGTGGAAGGCAAATACAATTACCGTCAGGCTGATCACAATATGAAACGGTAAACTGGTAATACCGATAATGTTGTGCGCATCCAACCAAAAACGTTTGCGATTTTTACCCGGCCGCAACGCAAAAAAATCTTTCACCAGCGTCGGTAGCAACAGAATCAAACCGGATACCAGCGCAAGAAAATACATCACGCCCGCAACACCCAATACATAAACACCGAGATATTCGTCGGTAAGAAAACCGGGAATTCCGCCAGTGCGATGCAGCATATCCACCAGATCGCCGAGCAATGACGGCATTATCTGTTCGGATTGCAATTGCCCATTTGCATCCAGCGTGGCTTGCCAACGCGGACTGGAAATCGCCAGTTCACGACCGCCCTCCGCCTCACTCCACACTACCGGAGCGCTGATATTTTCTTGCGGCTGTAAATAGAGCGTGAATTCGCCCCGTGCAGCAGGATGTTTTTCTAATAATTGACTCACTAATAAATCGCGCTCTGCTTCATCAACAAACGCTAAACGCTGTTGCGGCGCACTAGTCCAACGATCAAGCGGTTGCTTAAACATGGTGAGCGCACCGGCAAAAAAACCGATAAACAATAACAAACCCGCACTGATGCCCACCCAGGTATGGAGCGAGCGATACACGCGCAAAATATCACTGCGAACTTTCACATTCCGCTCCCGTGTAACCAACCCTGCTGCGCAATCCACAACAAACCATAAGCCAGAAAATTGGCGAGCGATAACCACAGGATTGCACGCAGACCCGTGCGAAATAAAAAAACAAAACTGAAAATCAATACCCACAACGGTGAGATCAACCACATGTTCACTTGCACTTTGTTATCTGCGCTGATTCCACCCGGCCCAAGCCATGCAAACAAACCACTCAACGCCAGCGCAAGGCTTGCGCCCAATACACAACCGGCAAAGGTTTTGCTCCACCAATCCGGTTGGATATTCGCTTTGGTTGTGGAGGGTTTCGTTGTTTTTGTCGGTTCGATATCAATTGCGGACATTTTTCTGCCTCCGGGATTTTTCATCGGCACGCTGCGGAACCAGGGGCGTAAGCGCAATAAACGGCAACAACCCCCAATACAACATCAGCAGCACTAGCGTTGCAAAAATGGCGGTAACAACACTGAACGCCAGCAACGCGCAATACAAACCAGCGAGCAGTAAAAGACAACCCGCAACTCGGCTAGGCCATGCAGATAATGGATTCGCCAACCAGCGTTGATGGCTATGGCTGAGATACAAAAGGACTGCGCCGGCCAATAACAGTAAGCCAAAAATAATTACCATCAGGCCGCGCCTCCTTCGGAAAAATCGCGCGCAGTGGTTGCACGATTATTAAACCGACGCTGCAATTTTTCGGTTGCACGCACGATCAATAAATAACAGAGCGGCACCAGAAAAATCACACACACAGTCGCAGAAACAACGCCGCCCAATACACTTGCACCAATCGCATTTTGCCCCGCTGCACCCGGCCCGGTTGCAAGTACCAGCGGTACCACACCAGCACCGAACGCGAGCGATGTCATTACAATGGGACGCAACCGTTGGCTGGCGCCAGCGATAATGGCCTGCATCACGCCCTGCCCTTGCCGCATGGCATGTTCGGCAAACTCAACAATCAGAATCGCGTTTTTAGCAGACAATCCAATCGTGGTTAACACGCCTACTTGAAAGAAAATATCGCGCGTCATACCCAATAAATTTGCGCCCAACACTGCGCCCAATAATCCGAGTGGAATTACCATCAATACCGAGAACGGAATTGACCAGCTTTCATAAAGTGCAGCGAGACATAAAAACACAAAGAGGATGGAGACGGCATACAACAGCGGCGCTTGTCCGCTGGAAATTTTTTCCTGATAGGACAATCCACTCCACGCAAAATGGGTTACACCTTGTTCAGCCGCGATGCGTTCAATTTCTTCCATCACTTCGCCAGAACTCACACCGGGAACACCGGCACCGCTGATCGGAATTGCAGGTAAACCATTAAAACGTGTGAGCTGCGTTGGGCCAGAATCCCAGCGCGTTGAAGCGAAGGCCGAGAAAGGAGTCATGGCATCGTCGTTACCGCGCACAAACCATTGGTGCAAATCTTCCGGTGCAGAGCGGTAATCGGCATCGGCTTGCATCAATACTTTTTTCACACGACCGCGATGCACAAAATCATTCACGTAAGTACCGCCCCATGCGGTGCCCAGCGTTGAATTCACATCATCCAGATCAAGACCCAAGGCTGAGGCTTTTTGTTGGTCGATATCGATACGCAATTGCGGACTGGGCTCACTGCCGTCACTGTCCGCATATAAAATTGCAGGGCTTTCACTCGCTGCATCTACCAGCTCACGCGCTTTCTCCGCGAGTTTGGCTTGGCCAATAGCCTGTGTATCTTGCAGCCAAAATTCAAAGCCGTCGGTATCACCCAAGCCATCAATCGGTGGCAATACCATTGCAAATACTTTTGCATCGCGAAGCCCACTCAATGCACGAGTGGCGCGGCTCGCAATTGCCTGCGCACTGTTTTCAAAACCTTTGCGTTCAGACCAATCTTTTAACGGGACAAAACCTATGCCCGCATTTTGCCCCGACCCGGTAAAACTAAAACCGGCGACGGTGTAGATGGCTTCAACATTTTCTTTTTCTTGCGTTAAAAAATACTGCTCGATTTCTTTAACCACTTCCGCTGTACGCGGATAAGTTGCGCCAGCGGGCAACATGTAACGCACCATCACCGTGCCTTGGTCATCTTCGGGAATAAACGCTCCCGGCAAACGTTGATAACCGAAAAAAACGCACAGCAAAATAGCTGCGTACACCACCAAAAATCGCACCGGGCGATTCAATACCAGGCTCAAACTGCGCGTGTATTTTTGCTGCACATTGTTGATGCCACGCCCGATAGCTGCGAGCAATCCGTAACGGCGAGTTTTGGAATAATCTTTATCAGCATGAGGTTTAAGCAAGCTCGCACAAAGTACCGGCGTAAGGCTAACGGCGACTAAAACTGACAGTGCCATCGCCGATACCAGCGTAACCGAAAACTGGCGATATATAACGCCAACCGATCCGGCAAAAAAAGCCATCGGCAAAAATACTGCACCCAGCACCAAGGTAATTCCAACCAATGCGCTGGTAATTTCGCTCATGGATTTAATCGTGGCGGCGCGCGCATCAAGCCCCTCTTCCGCCATAATCCGCTCAACGTTTTCTACCACCACAATTGCATCATCCACTAGCAAACCGATGGCGAGCACCATGCCGAACAACGTGAGCGTATTGATCGAATAACCGCACGCCGCTAACACAGCAAACGTACCCAAAAGTACAACTGGCAAGGCGATGGCAGGAATCAAAGTCGAGCGCCAGTTTTGCAGAAAAATAAACATCACCAGCACTACTAGCGCCATGGCTTCCACCAGAGTTTTAATTACCTCGGTGATGGAACGTTTTACAAAGCGAGTTGCATCCTCGGGGTACATCATTTTCACGCCTTGCGGAAACGCAGGCTTCATTTGTTCGATGCGTTCTTTAACTAATCCAGCGGTGTCCAATGCATTTGCACCGGGCGCAAGATTAATGGCCAAACCAGATGCAGGCATGCCATTTAACCGCGAGGTGCTAGCGTAACTCTCGCTGCCGATTTCCACGCGCGCCACATCGGCAAGGCGAACGACGGCGCCGTCCGGTGCCGTTTTAATCACGATATCGCGAAATTGTTCCGGCGTTTGCAAACGCGAAAGTGCAGTCACCGTAACATTCAAACGCTGCTCATTATCTGAAGGGCGACCACCTAATTCGCCCACCGGCACTTCGGTATTTTGTGATTCGATTGCGCGCACTACATCGGCGGGGATCAGACCAAAACTGCTGAGACGATGAGGTTGCAACCAGATGCGCATCGCGTAAGGAGAACCAAAATTTTCCACTGCACCAACACCCGGGACGCGTGCGAGTGCATCGACCATGGTGGTAGCGAGCCAATCCGAAATATCTGCATCGCTACGCACACCGGATTCATCGTAGAAAACCGCTACCATCAAAAAACTGCCTTGCTGGGCGGTCACGCTTAAACCTGCTTGTTGTACTGCGCGCGGCAGGCGATAGCTGACTTGGTTAACTTTATTTTGTACTTGTACCTGCGCGACTTCCGGATCGGCATCTTGCTCAAACACCAGCGTGATACTTGCTGAACCAGATGAAGAACTGTTCGCATCGAAATACAGTAAATGATCCAGACCTTTTAATTCTTGCTCCAGAATCTGAGTGACACTGTTCTCGACTACCTCTGCTGAAGCGCCGGGATAAAAAGCAGAAACCTGAACAATCGGCGGTGCGATATTGGGATATTGGGCAACCGATAAATGACGCAGACCAAGTAGCCCCGCGAGCATAATTACAATCGCAAAAACCCACGCAAATACCGGGCGCTCGATAAAAAAACGGGAGACCATAATTTAGTCCACCCGAGTTTCAGTAGGGGGAGTCGCAGCCTTGTCAGCAACATCGGCTTTGGCGATTACAGAGTGCGCGGCAGGAGCAACCCAAGCAACTGGTTTCACACCCTGCCCAGGTCTTACTCGTAAACTGCCTTCCACCACAATTCGCTCGCCCGCTTTTAATCCTTTGCGCACAGCCCATTGGCTGCCCTCGCTGCCCAGCAATTCCAAAGCGCGTAACTCCGCCTGATTATTGGTGCCTATCACCCAGGCAGCAGGTTCATTTTTTTCGTTGTAGTGCACGGCTTGTTGCGGAATCAATACCACGCCCGACTCGATACCTTGCTCAATCAACGCACGCACATACATTCCCGGCAGCAATAATCCTTGGGGATTGGGAAATTGCGCGCGCAGGGTTACCACGCCGGTAGCAGGATCAACATTCAATTCGGTCAACTTGAGAAAACCTTGCTGCTCAAACGGAGCGCCATCTTCCAGAATCAAACTGGCTGCGCGGTCGCCCGGTTTTAAATCCCCGGCTTGTAAACGACGCTTGTGTTGCAACAGCTGTTGGCTGGATTGGACTATGTCCACATAGATGGGATCAAACTGTTGAATGGTGGCGAGTGATTCCGGCTGATCCGCCGATACCAAAGCACCTTCGGTAATAGCAGAGCGCCCGATACGACCAGCAATAGGTGCGCGGACTTTGGTGCGTTCCAGATTCAGGCGCGCAACCTCAAGCTCCGCCTCTGCAGCACCGACTTGCGCCAAACCCTGCTGGTAATTAGCTTGTGCCTGATCATGTTCTTGCGGGCTGACGCTTTTGCTGGTTAGCAGCCGTGTGTGTCGCTCGGCTAGCGTTTGCAAATTCACCAGATTGGCTTTGGCGATTGCCAAGTCGGCATTGGCGCGCGCCATCGCCGCTTTGTAGGTATCGGCATTAATTTGGTAAAGCAAATCCCCCGCTTTCACATCAGAGCCTTCGGCAAACAAGCGCTTCTCCACAATCCCGCTCACTTGCGGGCGCACCTCGGCAATACGTAAGGCCGATACTCGCCCCGGCAATTCGGTGCGCACCGGAAAATCCTGTGCAGCCAAGGTAATCACCGCGACTTCTGGCGCGCTATCAGCTTCTTCATCGCCATGATCAGATGAACAACCCAAGGTAAGAAATAAGGCCAAACCGAGTGGCACATAAGCCAAGCGAGCACGAATTGGGGGGAACGAGAGGAGCAATGACACTTGGATTTCCTTACGACAGTGATCAAAAAATCGAACGCAGCAGACAGCTCGCGATAATCGAACTAAACCTGCGCTAAACATTACTTAACTTTTATTCTCTTGCGCTAATGATAATTAATATCATTAAAAGCCTCAATGCAAAACCGCGTTGTCGGTAAGGATTGACGCTGAAATCACCTTTTCGCTTCAAATAACGCCAAGAGCCCATCGGCAAGTGCGCCCTGCCAGGCAAAATAATCGTGGCCGCTCACATATTCGCGGTAGTGAAATTCGTAGCCTTTGTTGGCCAATGCATCACGCAGTTGGCGGGACGTATCGATAATCCCCGGTTCCCCATTGCGCGATCCTTCGAACAATCCGGCACTGACAAATAAGTGCAGCGGCAATCGCGGCTGGCTGATGACTCGCTGCGGCACGACAGGTAAATCCGCTCCGCCCTTCCACCAAAAAGAACCGGACAAGGCCAACGCATTGCCGAACACATCGGTATGGCGCATTGCAACTGTGACGGCTGCTAATCCGCCAAAACTGGAACCGGCCAGCGCAGTGCGTTCCGCTGGAATACGCACACCCAATTGGCGGCTCGCCCAGGGATAAAGTTCTTGCGCCATAAAGCGCGCAAACTCTGGATTGTCCGGCAATTCATGAGAGCGGCTACTGCTATCGGGATTACCAACAAAAACAGCGGCGATAGGAGGCAAACGGCCTGCGGCATAAAGGTTATCGAGAATAATCGGCGTGGGAACGAGCGAAATAAATTCGCGCGCATCGAATACAAATAACAAAATCGCGTTGGGCGCGGAGGGTGAAAATCCCGGCGAGGTATAGAGATTAATCGCACGCGAGTTGCCGAGAATTTTGCTTTCCACTTGATAAGCTTTTAATTCACCCACTGGACTTTGACGCTGCTCACTCCAAGGTTGGGGCGGCGCATCGGGCAAACTGATAGACGATTCCTGCACATAAAAATCAGGGGAATTTTTTGGCCAAGGCGTGTGATTAAGTGGATCGGCTTTTGCGGTTAGCATCAACGCGCGCCAGCGCCCGCCCTCTGCTTCAGATAAGTCCGGCACATCCACCGCAATTTTGTAAGTCAGCCGCGCACTATTGGGAACCACAAAACTTTTGTACCAAATATCGGATTGTCCCAAACGTTCCAAATATTGATGATCATTCGCCGGTGCGCCGATTAACAGCACGCTCTTTTGCGCACCGCGCACAAGAAAAGTCATCACCTTACGGTGGTCATCAAACGGCTCAACTAACGGCGTTCCTGCTGCGATAATCTGTTGCCAAAAAATTTCCGTGCTCTCGCCTCTCGCCACTTTATTTGCGACAGCGGCAATGGTCGGGCTGAGATAAATCGTTGAATCTGGCTTTCTCGTTGTGCATGCAGACATACATATCAACACGAGCGCAAAAAGGATCGATATAAAACGGGAACCACACGCTGAAATCACTAACACTACCCTTCCCTTTTTCAATCACGCCGCGAGTGTCGCGCCGCCATCAACCACAATGTCTTGCATAGTGATATGGCTGGCGAGATCAGAGGCGAGAAATAGTACGGCGTTAGCAATCTCCTGCGCCGTCGCCACTTTCTTAAGCGGAATTCCCAATTTAAATTGCTCGGGCAAACCGCGAATAGTCGGGGCAAATAGTTCTACGCCCTGCTGCGCGGTTGCATCGCCCAACATGGCACGCAACATAGGCGTGTCGGTTGATCCGGGAGAAACAAGGTTGCAACGCACACCGTATGCGGCCAATTCCAACGCGACACAATTGCTTAAACTCACCAGCGCCGATTTGGATGCACAATAAGCGCCCATATTGGCGCGCGGCACATGAGCAGCGTTGGAAGCAAGATTGACAATGCTGCCATTTCCTTGCGTTTTAAAATGCGGAATTAAATTGCGCAGCAAATAAAAAACGCCGCTGACATTTACATCAAAACACGCTTGCCAATCCGTTAACGACAAACCATCTTCCGCTTGTGCATCCAATTTGCCCAACCGCAAAACACCGGCGGCATTCACCAGAATCTGTGGCGCCATTCCACCTTGCAGTAAGCGATTGGTAACCTCGTCAACTTGTGCAGGATTGGTGATATCCAACAACACCCGCTCATGTTCAACCGGTTCGGAAAGTGCAGGAAACTGGCAATCTAACGCAACCAACTGCGCACCCAATTGCTGAAATGATTGGGCAATCGCCAACCCGATTCCCTGGGCCGCGCCAGTTACCCACACGCATTTACCCGCAAACGGCTTTTCGCTACCAAGCAAAAAACAGGCGTTCATTGTTGAAGAGTTTTGTTGGATCATGCCGCTTGTTTCTTCTCGATCAAATTCCACCAGGCGTTGAGTGATGGTTGCTCTGCCAGTTCTTCAAAACGCAGCTTCACACCCAACTTTTCCCACTGGGAAATCAAACTCATTAGTTGCACCGAATCCAATCCGTAATCCATTAAATTTTCATCAGCATCAATTTCATTTGCGCTGGTTTGCAGATATTGCGCTAGCTGCCCCAGCAACCATTCACGTGTTAGTGACTCCTTCGTTAAAGACGTCTGCCCCAGCAAAGTGGATTTGGTAATGACTGAACCACAACGACCCGCAACATAAGTAAGCGCCATGCGATGTTCTTGCTCGCTAAAATCCGCTAGCGCATCGGCGACCATAAACGGTTGGATATCACGCATAAATGCATCGAGCGCCGTCGTCATACAACCAATGTGAGCGTAAACACCGACAATAATTAATTGGTCGCGCTGCCAATCTTTCATCATCTGTTGCAGATGCGAGCGCTGGAATGCGCTGTAACGCCACTTCACTAACACTGTGTCATCCATATCTGGCGTGAGCGGAGCAACAATAGCTCTCAATGCGGGATCAGCCGTCGTTAAACCTGGGCCCCACATATCATTTAATAACGCGCGATCTTGCGGACTTTGCTCAGTAGGCTGAGCGGTGTACACCACCGGAATTCCTGCGCTTTTTGCCCAGTTTCTCAATGCGACTACATTGGCAACTAACTGTGTGGTTAGCGGATTATCAGCACCGTAAAAACGTAAAAAATAATCCTGCATATCGTGAATCAACAATACGGCGCGTGCTGGTTCAACTTGCCACTGAACGCGATTGATCGGCAGATCAATAACAGGTAATGCATAAGAAGGAATTGATGGAATAGACATAAAAAATACTCACACAATCGCCGCAGCGGTAGAAAACATCTCGGCAAGCTGCTGGCGCAATAAAGGTTTATTCGTCTTGCCTATTGCGGTGAGTGGCAAGCGTTCAAGGATGTGGAAACGATCCGGTAATTTGTATTCCGCAAGGCCCAAATTGCGCAGGTATTTGCGCAATTCCATTAGGCGCAAGGACGGATCATTTACTACTAAACAAGCGCAACTTTTTTCACCCAAGTGTTCGTCGGTAACGGAAACAAGCGCGGCCTGAATAATGGCGGGATGCGTAAGCAGCAAGTTTTCGATTTCCTCTGCCGCAATTTTTTCGCCACCACGATTGATCTGGTCTTTCACTCGCCCGACCACGCGCAAATAACCATCAGCGGTTTGTTGCACCAAATCACCGGAGCAATAAAAACCCCCGCTATCGATCACGCGTTGATTGTGCTCGGGCGATTGGAAATATCCACGAAAGGTATAAGGGCCACGGGTTAATAGAAGACCAGTTTCACCGTTCGCAACTGGAGCGTCATCTTCATCTACAACACGCACTTCATCGGCAGGACTCATAGGACTGCCTTGAGTGGTGAAGATTTTTTCATCGCTGTCATTAAGCCGTGTGTAATTCACCAATCCTTCGGCCATGCCAAATACTTGCTGCAATTGGCAACCCAATTCCGTTGGTACACGACGCGCTTGGGCCTCGGCAAAATTAGCACCGCCGACTTGCAATAAACGAAGCGATTGCAATTGTTGTTTGCGCTCGGGCGCAGCTTGCAACCACAGACCAACAGCAGAAGGAACGAGTGACGTCATAGTGACTTGATGATGTTCAATTAATTCGAAGCAGCGAATGGGTTCCGGATCAAGCGCGAGCACCACAACACCGCCCGCATAAAACACACCGAGAGCACCGGGTGAACTCAGGGGAAAATTATGGCCTGCCGGTAGCGCGCAGAGATAACAGGTCGTTGGAGATAAGGCGCAAATTTCCGCACTGCGGCGAATGCTGTAGTAGTAATCATTGTGGGTGCGCGGAATCAGTTTCGGTGTACCGGTGCTGCCGCCAGAGAGTTGAAAAAAAGCGACTTGATCGGCAGGTGATGGCGCGAGTGCGTCAACGGCAGTTAGCAATTCAAGTGAGTCACTGAACAGCAGATCTTGCAGATTTTCAGCGTAAAATGATTCGCCCAACAGCAGCACCAAATCCACCGAATTTACTGCGGATTTCAACTCGCCAACAAATTGCTCATCGGCAAATAGTTTATGTTTTGCCGAACCAATCACTACATAAGGTTGCAATTGGTTTGCGTAAGCCAACAACTCCAAACGTTGGTGACTGTACAAAGCATTTACTGGCGCAACGCCCATTTTGAGCAACGCCCAAAACACCAGATAAAACTCGGCGACATTTGGCAATTGCACTAGTGCTGTATCACCCGCGCGCAGGCCGCGATCAGAAAGTGCGAGCGCTAAACGAGTTGATAAACGATCCACATCGGCATAACTGAATTGACGCTCACCGCAGATTAGCGCGGGCGCATTCGGATTCAGCTCTAGCTGACGTTGCACTATGTCAGTTAATGGCAAATCCACCCAATAACCTTGTTCGCGGTAACGATTGGCCAATCCTTCCGGCCAAGGTGTAAATGGAATCATTCCGTCTCCTCCGCCACCGCATCCTTGCGGGTCTGAACTCCCTTGTTCAAATCAATTTTTGCGTTAGCGGCGACCGGTTTGCTGATATCCACACCCAAGGCATTCAACATGGTTTGCAATTTGGCCTGGGTTTCTGCCCACTCAGATTCGGGGCAAGATTCTTCAACAATCCCTGCTCCGGCAAACAGGCGGATACGATTTTGTTCGATCACACCACAGCGAATCGTAACCACCCATTCGCCGTTGCCTTCTGAATCGCACCATCCGACCATGCCCGTGAACATATCCCGCTCAAACGATTCGACCAAATTGATCAGCTTGCGCGCTTGTCGCGTGGGGAAACCGCACACGGCAGGAGTCGGATGCAAGCGGCTGGCGACTTGTAGTGCAGTCAGCGACGGATCAACCAATTCACCTTTGATACTGGTCGCCAGATGCCACATGGCGCGCGTGCTCATCAGCGATGGCGCACTCGGGACATCAAGTGTTTTGCACAAAGGCGCGAGCTGCTGGCGGATGTCGTCAATCACCAGACTGTGCTCGTAGGCGTCCTTGCCTGATTGCAGCAGTGTCTCGCTTACCTTGCGATCCTGCTCGGGGTCTGACTGGCGTTTGGCAGAGCCCGCTAATGGATAGGAATAGACCTGAGCACCCTGTTTGCGCAGCAGCAGCTCCGGGCTGGCGCCAATCAATTCAGCGCCCGACTCCAGCGGCAGACGGAATTGGTAAGCCGACGGATTTTGCGTAACCAGACGCGCAAAAATCGCATCGGTATCGAGCGGCTCTGCTAACTCAACTTCGAGCACCCGCGACAAGACTGCTTTGCGGATATCGCTCAATTGGAAATTGGCAATCGCCTGTTGCACTGATTGCTTGAATCGTTGATCGCCCGGCAAACTCTGTAAACCGACGACATCCAGCGGATCGGATACATTGGTGTCGTCAACTGGCAAGCCTTCCAGTTCACGCGAAAACACTTCATAGGAACGTGGAATCGCCAAGCAACTCGGCTTGCTTACATCAAAAGGAATTGCGCCAATTACAATCGGATTGGCAATCCCGCAGGCGCGCGCGCGGCTCATGGCATCGCGCAGCTGCTGATGGAAACGTTCATCGCCCGGATGACTGCTGCCTGCTTGATGAAGGGCGGGATTCAGAGGCTGCACAATCCGCTCAAAAATACCTTTAGCGCGAATCGAACAATGGGAAGACATAAACAAAAACTGCGCTTGTTCCAGCGCCGGATCATGAAAGGCGGCTCCCTTGCCTGCTAGCGGACTATTCATTTCATTCTCCTATTAAATGAGATTCCAACTGAGTAACTGCCTGCTCAACAATAGCTATGCCGGGATTCGACCAGTGAGCTGCCTCGAATCAAACACAATATCAAATGAGAACAATTATCAAATAAATGCTACAGAGAAGAATTTACAAATGCAAACAAATCTTGAGTAAATACAACAACTTGTCGCCGAATTCATTGACAGACCATTAAGGTCGTAAAGCGGGAAAAGTGCAGGAGGAAAATCGCGCCCATCCCTGGGCGCATTACTGACGATAAATAAATCTGCTTAGAAATTGTAAGTCGCACTCAGGTAATAATTGCGGCCCAATTCCTGGCTGATAAAGTTTTCACTCTCTTCAGTTAAGTCCACATCGGTAAGGTTTTTAACCCCGAAGCGAATCACCGTGGATGAGGTTACATCGTACGCAGCAGTCCAGTCCAAACGGGTATAGGACGGCAAATCATTACCTTCGTAGATTTGTTTGCCGGTGTAGTGCGCGCCCAAACCAGTAGTAAAGCTGTCGCTCACCTGCCAGTTCAGGCTCAGGTTGCCCAAGGATTCAGGACGACTTTCCAGCTCGGTTTTAACACCAGCTTCGTTGATGTATTCGGTATCCAGCGCGGTGATATTCGCGCTTAAGCTGAAGTTTGAAGAAAGATCGACACCTGCATCCAACTCCACACCGGTGGTTTTGGCTTTGGCGATATTTTCCCAGCGGCGCGATGGCCCGGCCGGATCGTAAACCGCGATGATCATGTCATCCACGTCGTTATCGAATATCACCACACTCAGGTTCCAGGTGTTTTTATTCACTTCGATACCGATTTCGTAGTTGGTGCTGGATTCCGGCTTGAGGTCTGGGTTGCCCGAGAGATAACAGCTACCACCGCAGCTGATTACGCGATATTCCTCACTCATCTGGTAAGCGTCAGGCGCTTTGAATGCTTCGCTCACACCGCCTTTCAAGACTACATCGTCGGCCAACTTATAGGTCGCATAAGCTTTGGGTGAGAAGTGATCGCCGAAAACTTCATGGTCGTCCAGACGGCCGCCAAGAGTGAAATTCAACTTGTCGGTGATTGCGATTTCGTCCTGTGCAAAGAGCGCGACATCATTAGTTTCCACCTTGCCGGTATCAAGATAGGAAACGGCGTCCTCGATCACCTGGTTGCGCAAATCGATACCGGCAGTCAAGGCATGGCGGCCCAATTCGCCGGTGGCATAGACTTTGGCGTAGGTATTTTTCTCTTCCACACGGCGCTGTTGCGGATCGTTGTAGGACGAGTTGAAGTCGTCGATCTTGCTGTTTTCTTGTTGGATAAACGCAACTGTGTTGAATCCGTCCCACTCAGCTTTGTGCGTAAAGCCGTAGGTGTAACGGGTGATTTCCTGCTCGCGGTAGCTGAAGGATTCAAAATCCCACGCCGGATAGTAAGCGTAGCTATACAAGCCCTTCGGACGCTCGTCGTTCATGTAGGTCACGTCGAGGTCAAGCGATTGGGTATCGCTAATTTTAAAGCTGGTAGTTGTCACCAAACTGGCGGTTTTCTTCTCTTCCAAACCGGGAACTTCTTTTGGATCTGCCGCTGAATTACGGAACCAGGCATCGCGGTCTGTGAACTCGCCGCTTACCGATAATCCCACCGCATCCGATACCGCGCCCGTTGCCGAAGCGCTCACACGTTTTTGATCGCCGTCTTCACCGGCGTCAATACCGCGATATTCCGCAGTTACTGCCCCCACCCAATCTTCGGTCGGCTTTTTGGTGATGATGTTAACCACGCCGCCCATAGCATCGGAACCGTAGAGCGCCGCCATCGGGCCGCGCACAATTTCCACGCGCTCGATACTGCCCAAGGGGATAGAACTGAAATCGAAATCGCCACCACGCCACAGAGCACCCGATGAAGATACGCGCTTACCATTTACCAAAATCAGGGTATAACGCCCGCCCATACCGCGAATCTGGATCTGGTCACGACCGGTGCTGTCGGTCTGATTGGTAACACCAACCGTTTCACGCAGCAAATCGGGAAGGCTATTAACCGGGGCTTTGGCGATATCATCGGCCGAAACCACACTGGTAAACGCGGGGGAAGTCGCACTGTCACGTGCGGTCAAACTGGCGGTCACAACAACCTCTTTCACTGCTGCGCCATCTTGTGCGTATGCCCAAACAGGCACCAAAGTACCACCTAAAGTACAACTAGCCGCTGCGACTGCAGCAAGCACATTCTTGTGTAACATCAAACATCTCCTGGTTTATGACTTTCAGTAACTTTTGTTAATGATAATTATTACTATTTATGTTAACAAACGTTAATAAATCTTTACAAGAGAAAAGTTGAGCGCCAGCCAGCCAATTCAAGTTTGTGCGCTTGTCTCCAATAACCGGCCTCACTGTGGGATAATGCCCGCCCTCAAACGAGCAACGAACCTAACAAGATATTTGCGCAATGAATTCAATAGAGTCGACGGAACAACACACACCCATGATGCAGCAATACCTGCGCATCAAAGCCCAGCATAAAGACGAAATCGTGTTTTATCGCATGGGGGACTTTTACGAGCTGTTTTTTGATGATGCGAAAAAAGCATCAGAGATTCTGGGCATCACCCTCACTGCGCGCGGCAAATCCAATGGTGAGCCTATCCCGATGGCGGGAATTCCTTTTCACTCGGCCGACGGTTATCTCGCCAAGCTGGTAAAAGAAGGGATTTCCGTTGCAGTCTGTGAACAAGTGGGTGACCCCGCCACCAGCAAAGGTCCTGTCGAGCGCAAAGTAATGCGTATCGTGACGCCGGGTACGGTGAGCGATGAAGCCTTGCTGGATTCACGTCGCGACAACTTGTTGGTAGCAATTCATCAATCCGGTGAAACATTTGGTGTTGCGTCACTCGATATGGCCAGCGGCCGTTTTCTGGTATTGGAAGTCGAAGGTTTGGAAGCAGCGCTGGGAGAGTTGCAGCGTTTAAGCCCGGCAGAACTGTTGATTAGCGATCACATCACCACTCCGGGTCTGGTAGAAAATCGCAAAGGCTTGCGCCGTCGTGGCCCTTGGGAATTCGATTTGGAAACTGCCGAGCGTTTGCTCATCCAACAATTTTCCACTAAAGATTTGGCTGGCTTCGGTTGCGATCATTTAAAAACGGCGCTGTGCGCTGCAGGCTGTTTATTAAGTTATGCGCGCGAAACCCAGCGCACCGCCCTGCCTCATGTTCGTAGCCTCGCCCATGAAAATCGCGATGAAGCGGTGATCATGGATGCAGCGACACGTCGCAATCTTGAATTGGATATCAATTTAACCGGAGGTGACGAGCACACCTTATTTTCAGTGTTGAATCGCGCAGCGACTAGTATGGGCAGCCGCTTGTTGCGTCGCTGGTTAAATCGTCCACTGCGCGATCTTGATTTATTGATTGGTCGTCAAGACGCCATCGCCGAGCTGCAACACAATTATGCGTTTGAAATCTTTAACGGCATTTTAAAACGTGTCGGCGATATGGAGCGCATCCTCGGTCGACTCGCATTGCGTTCTGCACGTCCACGCGATTTATCGCGTTTGTTGATGTCGATTGGTACTTACCCTGAATTGCAAAATGAGTTAGCACCAAAAAATTCGCCCCAATTAAAAAATCTCGCGCAGCAAATTTCTACCTTTCCCGATCTGGTTGAATTGTTATCGCGCGCGATTATTGAAAATCCGCCGGTGGTTATTCGCGATGGAGGTGTTATCGCAGAAGGCTACGATGCCGAGCTGGATGACTTGCGCAATATCAGCACCAATGCGGGCCAATACTTGTTGGATCTGGAAACTCGCGAGCGCGAGCGCACCGGTATTCCAACCTTAAAAGTTGGTTACAACCGCGTGCACGGTTATTTTATTGAATTGACGACGGCACAATCTGAAAAAGCACCAGCAGATTATATTCGTCGCCAGACGTTAAAAAATGCCGAGCGTTACATCACGCCGGAATTAAAAGAATTTGAAGATAAAGCACTGTCTGCACAAAGCCGCGCACTTGCGCGCGAAAAGGCGCTTTACGAAGAATTGATTGATATTTTGAATGTGCAATTAATTCCGCTGCAAGATTCTGCCGCAGCCGTAGCTGAGCTGGATGTTATTGCCACGCTCGCCGAGCGTGCTGACGCACTAGGCTTTTGCAAACCGGAATTATCGCTGCGCGCAGGAATTAACATTATTGGCGGACGCCATCCAGTTGTTGAACAAGTGACGACGGCGCCATTTGTGCCGAACGATCTGGAATTTAATCCGCAGCGCCACATGCTCATCATCACCGGCCCGAACATGGGCGGTAAATCGACTTACATGCGGCAAGCAGCGTTGATTACCTTGCTCGCGCACATAGGTAGTTTTGTGCCCGCGCAAAAAGCGAGTATCGGAATTGTCGACCGTATTTTTACTCGTATCGGTTCAGCGGATGATTTGGCGGGCGGCCGCTCCACTTTCATGGTGGAGATGACCGAAACTGCAAATATTTTGCATAACGCCACCGAACGCAGTTTAGTATTGATGGACGAAATAGGCCGAGGCACCAGCACCTTCGACGGCCTCTCGCTCGCGTGGGCCTGCGCTAAACATCTCGCCGAAAAAGTGCGTGCATTTACTCTTTTTGCTACGCATTATTTTGAAATTACCACTTTGCCCGAAACGGTGACTGGCATAGCCAACGTGCATTTGAATGCGACCGAGCACAAAGATAATATTGTGTTCCTGCACAAAGTTCAGGAAGGCCCAGCAAGTAAAAGTTACGGTTTACAAGTAGCAAAATTGGCGGGAATTCCAGCGCAAGTGTTGGCTGAAGCACAACAGCAATTGCATCTATTGGAAAACGGTGAACATCCGCATTCAATAAAACAGGTGCCTGCAGCCATCAGCGATCACACCATAACAACACAAGTTGTTATAACTGCTACGGAAAATATTGTTGCATCTGCCCCTGTTGTTGAATCACCACAACAATCAGGATTATTCGATACACTGCCAAATCCGGTTTTGGACGCGCTCAAAAAAATCAATCCGGACAACTTGTCCCCGCGTGATGCATTGGAACAGTTGTATCGTTTGAAAGAGATTTACTCTAAAGGAAAGTGATTTTTAAAAAGAACTATTCTCAACAATGACTTATCGCAGCAAATACCGGCATTTTTCTGCGGACTTCGCGGGTGAAAGCCTACCAAAATAGGTGTAGGCTGTTTAGAATGCGCGCTCTCGCGCTGCACCCTATTGTTTTGTGCATTGATTATCGAATTCTGTTACTTGTTTGGAGTCTCCTATGGCGTTTGTAGTTGGGGAAAATTGCATCAAATGTAAACACACTGACTGTGTGGAAGTTTGCCCGGTAGATTGTTTCTACGAAGGCCCCAATTTTCTGGTGATTCACCCGGACGAATGTATTGATTGCGCATTGTGCGAGCCAGAGTGCCCTGCAGGCGCGATCTTCTCTGAAGATGAACTACCGGAAGATCAAGCTGTATTCCTGGAGCTGAACGCTGAGTTGGCACAAGTATGGCCAAACATCACCCAGATGAAAGATGCCCCTGCCGACCACGCCGAGTGGGATGGTGTTCCGGGCAAGCTGCAATACCTTGAGCGCTAATAGCCAGCTCATCAAAAAAACCGCGCACTGCGCGGTTTTTTTTCGCCTTGAATTTGCCGACTCTTAACACACGGAAATCGACTGCTGGGCACTGGCTATTTGACGTGCTGTGCTACACTCAGTTGGGTTTGATTAAGACCATCACGCACCCGCAACAACCAAAAATCAGTACAACAACCGATAACGAGGATCAAGCTATGGGGATCAACGACAAGCCTTACAGCGAAAAGCGCGATTTCATCCGTATGAAAATAGGCGCCCCCTTGAATGCCAAATTGGCCGCTGCAACAGAGGTTATTGAAGGTTTATGCCTGGATTTGAGTGGAGGTGGATTGCAGGTTGAAGCCAAGCAAAGTCTTGCGGTGGGTACTGAAGCAGAGGTGGAGGTATCCTCAGATCACGGTCATAACCCAACCCTGAAAGCACGGGCGAAAGTAGTGCGATCAACAACCAACGAAGCCGGCGACTATGTTTTAGGGCTGGAAATTCTACAGATTATCCCCTGATTCACCCGCCCCCTAAAACGACAACGGCTACCCTGAAGTAGCCGTTTCAGTTAAAACTCTCCGTCAAAATCATCCGCACCAAACTCATCCGCCACTTCACCGTTATTGATCAGGTAGTCGCGGCGCTGCAGATACACATCACGAATAAACGTATATTTATCGCCGGTGATGTTCTTTTCCAGATCCAGTAAGTTCGCACGAGCGCTCAGCAATGAAACACCAAGAACCGTATTATCGGTAGGTACGTGGTCGATGTAAGCCGTCGGACTGGTGTACCAATCCACAGGGCGACCGAACCCATCACGTAAGGTACTAGGACCTAATAGCGGCAATACCAAATACGGCCCTTGCCCGACCCCCCAAACAGCCAGGGTCTGGCCAAAATCTTCCGGATCATCGGCTGGCAAATTCATGTATTGCGCCACATCTAATAATCCACCAATACCGATAGTGGTATTAACCAGCAAGCGGCCAGTGTCATGCGCTGCGCCTTTAAAGTCGCCCTGCAACACACCGTTGATAGTGTTGGGGACTTCTTTGATATTGCTAAAAATGTTGGTTACACCTACTTCAAGCGGGTCTGGCATTACAAACTTGTAGCCTTTGGCAAGCGGCTTGAGTGCCCAACGATCAATAGCATCATTGAAGGTGAACATGGCGCGGTTAAATCCCTGCCATGGATCAGGATTCTTATCGGACTCGGCAAAGCTTATCGAAGGAAGCGCGAAGCCGAGCGAGCAAAAAACAACCAAGGGTTTGAGAATTGAGTTCATATAGTCCCTACGACGCAGTAAATCTGCGATGGAAGCGTTTCATATGGTAACGCTGAGAGGAGGCTGCACTTTAACGAATCACCCTGCCTTGAACAACCTGAAATAGCACAACCTGACCGAATGGTTACAAAGTGCAACAATTTCACTTATCTGCAAAGTGCCATTTGTCATCTACTTAAATTGCCCCGCTTTCCCACTCCACTGAAATATTACCGCCACATTTTCGAAATAAAACTTTCACAAATCTGTCGTCCAAACTTCACATTTGTCATCAAAAATGGCGCCACAAACGCGAAAGCCAAGACCCGTTTTACGAAAAGGTTAGTGCGTTCAGATTTTCCTTACCCCTTGTGAAACTGAGAAGAGAGTGACCTCATGAAACTGAAAAATGTATTTGCACTGAATGTATTGGCAGCAACACTGGCGGCGTGTGGCGGTGGCGATGTAAACCTGAACCCATCGGTTAAACCAACCCCGTCCTCACAAGCTGCTGCTTCTTCTGTACCAGCATCATCTGTAGCAAGCTCTAGCAGCTCCTCAGCTGCAGCTGTGGCTTGTGCCAGTTACACTCTGAACGGCCAAACATTCCAAGGTGCTCTCTCTGGTAACGACTGCGCATACCCTGCAACGTTTGCATCAGCCAGCAAACAAATCACCACCAACCTGACCATCCCTGAACTGCCAAACGGTGGTGTGCACGTATTTCAAGGCTCTATCTTCATCGGTGAAGACGTAGACAGCAACGCTGCTGCCGGTGGTAAACGCATTCCACAAAATGGTGAAGGCGTAACCCTGACTGTCGCTGCAGGCGCAAAAATCGCATTCCAAAATGGTACTGATTACCTGCGTATCGCACGCGGTTCACGCATCGTTGCCGATGGCACCAAAGACAAGCCAATTATTTTCTCTGCGGTAAAAGATCTGGTAGAAAAAACTGCAACCGTTGCTGATCGCGGCCTGTGGGGCGGTTTACAAATTAACGGTAACGGTTTAACCAACAAATGTACCGACGAACAACGTGGCGCTACTGCCAATAACGTACACGGCTGCCATGTTTTGTCTGAAGGCTTACCAGGCACTTACGGCGGTAACAACAACACCGAAAGCTCAGGATCACTGAAATATGTTGTTGTTAAACACGCAGGTTACAAAGTAGTAGAAGGCAACGAATTGAACGCAGTTAACTTCAACGCTGTAGGCTCAGGTACTGTTGTTGATCACGTGCAATCTTACGCTGCGCAGGACGATGCATTTGAGTGGTTCGGCGGTGCTGTAAACGCTAAACACATTGTTGCGGTTGCTACCTCTGACGACTCATTCGACTTCACCGAAGGCTATGTAGGCCACATCCAATACGCATTGTCAGTTGCACCGGAAGGTGTCGGCGGCAACCACTGTGTAGAAGCAGACAACGCTGGTACTGGTCGCGCTGATAATCTTAAGCCTTTGACCAAAGTACGATTCTCTAACCTGACTTGTGTAACCAACAACGTAGCTAAAAATGGCGGTACTGTTATTTCTCCAGACGGTGATTCTATCGGCCTGCTGATCCGTGAAGGCTTCTTTATCGAGCTTTACAACAGCATCGTGACCTCAAACACCACCGACATGACCTCCAAGGCACTGTTCATTTTCCACGACACTGAAGGCCCGGAAACCATCAAAGCAGCAACTGATGGCTGGTCTGTAGCCAAGAGCAACCTGTTTGCAGGCACTGGTGGTGTTGCACAAACTAAAGTATGGCCATCCAACGATGGCTTCACCACTGCCGCTTGGTTAGCCAACGCTACCAACACCAACAACCTTGTTGTAACTGCTACTAACCAACTGCCTGTTAAGGTTCTGAAAGATTCAGCAACCAATAAAAATGCATATTTGACGTTGTCAGCAATCACCGACGCTACCACTGCGCCAATCAGTATTGCGCTGTTTGATGTAAGCAAGTTGGCCGATCTGGCTCAGCCAAACGTTAACTCGGCACCTGTTGCGGGTACTAGCAGCTTCTTCGTTAACCCAACTCACCTTGGCGCCGCTTCTGAAACTAACGACTGGGTAGCAGGCTGGACTGTTGGCCTCTAATTGAAAGAGTTCAACGCCTAACTGCAATCCCAGACTGAGGCGCCTCCGGGCGCCTCAGTCATAAGAAGCCCTTATCGAAGCCTCGCCCACACAAGGTTCAAACCATGCAGACACTGAATACC